>CAZUFB010000004.1:2224-53253 GCA_964619775.1 uncultured Coriobacteriaceae bacterium | reverse complement strand
GCGCGCGGCGCAACTGACAAGGAGACGCTAACATGGACCAGACCCAGCGCAAGCCCGTCGGCGAGCTGACCTACAACGAGGCCAACGCCGAGCTCGAGGCCATCGTCAAGGCTCTCGAGTCCAACCAGCTCGAGCTTGAGGAGAGCCTTGACCTCTACCAGCGCGGCGTCGAGCTGCTCGCCTCGCTGCGCGCCCGCCTCACCGACGCGGAGCAGAAGGTGAGCGCCCTGATGGGCGAGATCGAGGTCGACACCGACGAGCGCGACACCACGCTGAGCTAGGCCGATCCGCAAAAACGCCGAGCGTCGTTGCTTCCGGGCTTGCATGCCTTTTGTACGGCAGCGCCCTCGCACGCCCTGCTCGGCAGTTCTGCGGACCGCCCTAAGGCCGCCGGGGCCTTTCGGTCGACGGCGGCGGACCCGTTTGAGAAAGGACGTACGGACATGGAAGACTGCATCTTCTGCAAGCTTGCCAACCACGAGATCCCCACCGAGGTCGTCTACGAGAACGACCGCTTCTGCGCCTTCAAGGACGCCAACCCCCAGGCTCCCGTGCACGTGCTCGTGGTTCCCAAGGGGCATTATGCCAACGTCGCCGACGGCGTGCCTGCCGACGTGCTCGGCGGCCTGCTCGAGGCCGCGGTGGAGGTCGCCCGCCTTACGGGCGTCGACCAGGGGGGCTTCCGCCTCATCATGAACACCGGGGCCGACGCCGGCCAGACCGTCATGCACCTGCACTGCCATGTGCTCGGCGGCGTCAAGATGGACGAGGGCCTGCTGTAAGTCATGGGGCGGATGTGGAGGGTGCGCCGGCGATGCTCTTTCATCCCGTGCCGGGCGTCCATCCGCCCAATAGCGTCCCTTGGCGCCTGCGCATCCGTGCACGATAGTCCACAATGACTGAATTGCCGTGGCCTGCCTGCATCGCGGTGCAGGCAGGCTGTTTGTCTATGCAGGCTGCGTGCGGCCCCGCCGCGGGTGCTGCCGGCCGACGCCGTGCCCTCTTGGAGGACGACCATGAATGTTCTGGTGGTTAACGCTGGCAGCTCGTCGCTCAAGTACCAGCTCATCAACGTCGAGACGCGGGCCGTGCTCGTCAAAGGCGCGTGCGAGCGCATCGGCGTGGGCGACTCCGTCTTCTCGAGCGAGACGTCCGAGCGCTCCACCGAGCTCACGCTGCCGATTCCCAACCACCGCACGGCCATCTCCCTGGTGCTCGGCACCGTGCTGCAGGACGCGGCCTCGGGCCGCTCGGTGGACGCCATCGGCCATCGCATCGTGCACGGCGGCACCTACTTTGCCGACTCGTGCGTCGTCGACGACGAGGTCGTCCGCAAGATCGAGGAGATCGCGCCCCTGGCGCCCCTGCACAACTACGCCGCCGCCTCGGTCATCGAGGCGTGCCGCGAGGTTCTGCCCAACGTCCCCAACGTCGTGTCGTTCGACACGTCGTTCCACGCGACGATTCCCGAAGTCGCCTGGCGCTACGCCCTGCCCGACGACCTGTGCGAGCGCTTCAACCTGCGCAAGTACGGTTTCCACGGCATCAACCACCGCTACGTTGCGATGACGGTCGAAGAGCTGACGGGCGGCGAGGCCCGGCGCGTGGCGAGCTGCCATCTGGGCAACGGGTCGTCGCTGTGCGCCATCCAGGACGGCCGCGCGGTGGACACCACGATGGGCTTCACCCCGCTCGACGGCCTGATGATGGGCACCCGCTGCGGCTCCATCGATCCGGCGGCCGTGACCTTCATCCTTGAGAACTCCGAGCTGACCGCCCACGAGGTGGACGCCATCATGAACAAGAAGTCGGGCCTGTTGGCGGTGTCGGGCCTCACCAACGACATCCGCGACCTCATCGACGCCTCCGAGGCCGGCAACGACCGCGCGCGCCTCGCCATCGACATGTTCTGCTACTCGGCGCGCAAGTACCTCGGCGCGATGTGGGCCGCGATGGGCGGGGTCGACACGGTCGTGTTCACCGCCGGCGCCGGCCAAAACTCGCCGGTCATCCGCTCCAAGGTGCTCGAGCCTCTGGCCGACCGGGGTTTCCGCATCGACCCCGCGAAGAACGCCGAGCGCCACGGCGAGCCTTGGTCCATCGCGGCCGAGGACTCCGCCGTGCGCATCCTTGTGGTGCCGGCAGGGGAGGAATACATGATCGCGCTCGACGTGAAGCGGCTTCTGGGATAGGGTTCCACCCCGCGCGTCGGCCTCGTCTGGAGGCCCCGGGCCTCTCGGCAGCGCCTAACGGCCTCAACCGCCTGCGGCGGCCGCGCAACGACGCCTGTGCGTGTCCGGCAGGCTGCGCGCGCGGCGAGCGGGACTTCGCCGGCTACTTGGCCCGCGCACCTCCCTCCACGCGCGCGCGGAACTGCGCGACGATTTCGGCGAGCGAGATCTCGGCCATGGCCCGCTCGGCCGCCTGCTGCACGTCGCCGAAGCGCTCCCCGATGACGACCTGCACGTTGACGCCCACGCCGCAGGCGGGGTTGATGTGCGTGTCGAGGTGCAGCAGGGGCCTGTCGCCCTCGACCGCCCGGTAGACGTCGAGCATCGAGATGTCGCAGGGGCTGCGCGCCAGGCTCGGCATCGCATGGCCGGTGACGCTCGTCAGCAGCCCGGCTTTGCGAATCTTGCCCATCAGCTGCCGCACCGAGGCCGGATTGGCCTGCAGGCTGCGGGCGATGGCGTCGCTCGAGAGGTCGCCGCCCTTCCCGGTCTCGATGTACACCAGGATGTGCAGGGCGTCGCTCAGTTTGGTCGAATAGGGCACCGATGTCGCCTCCGTCGCTTTCGTCGCACACGGGCGCACGACGCGGGATGGTTTGCTGCTGTTGGAGAAAGTATAACAGCCTTGCGCACCATCGGACACCCTGCTAGTATTTGCTGTCGTTAAGAAAACAACAGCAATGCCATACGCCCGGAGGCTTCGACGGTGTTCTGGGCATATGGTGCAGGGAGGAGGGGAGGGCGGCATGGACGGACGGTCCCTCGACCGCGCGGCTCGGATGCTGCGCGAGGCCGACGCGGTGGTCGTCGCGGCGGGCAACGGGTTCGACATCGCAGACGGCTACAACCAGTTTGCGTGCGACGGGGCGTTCATGGGCGCGTTCGGCGATCTCAACCGCAGCCACGGCCTGTCCTGCATCCTGCAGGGACTCGCGGCGCGCTGGGGGAGCTCCGGCGAGCGGTGGGCGTTCCTCGCCCGCGCCGTCGACTACGGATATCGCAGCTACCGGCCGTCGCCTGTCATGCGTGCGCTCGACGCGCTCACCGCAGGCAAGCCGCGGTTCGCGGTGACCTGCAACTGCAACGGGCGGTTTGAGCGGGCCGGTTTCGACCCCGCATCCTTGTTCGAGACCGAGGGGAGCTACGCGCGCCTGCGCTGCACGGCGGGCTGCTCGGACGAGGACTTCGACGCGTTGCCCTTTGTCGAGCCGATGCTCGGGCCGGCGCGCCGCGGGCCGGTGCCGGACGCCCTGCTGCCCCGCTGCCCGCGCTGCGGCGCCCTGCTCGACGTCGCCGCGGACGACACCGGCGCCCTGGCCGCCACGGCCCGCTACCGGGCGCAGTCCGACCGGTTTCGGGCGTTCCTCGAGCGATTCTGCGACGCCTGCGTGCTCGTCCTCGAGCTAGGCGTCGGCCAGCGCAACCGGGCGGTCAAGCTCCCGGTCATGGAGTACGCCGCCGCGGCGCCCCGCGCCCGCTATGCGGCCTTCAACCGCGAGGAGGCCGCTCTGCCCGCCGGCATGGGGGAGCGCGCCGTGGCGGTCGTGGGCGACCTGGCGCAATCCCTGGTCGCGCTGGCGCGGGAGGTGCGCCCTTGAGAGGCGCGCTGGGGGGTCGTACGCGCAGCACCTCGGCGTCGAGGGACCTTCGGGTTCTGCCCTGCTGGGCGCGGTCGACCGTGCTGTGCGGCTGATCGACGAAGCGGGCGCCGTGGGTGCGCGACGAGGTGTTTTCCGAGGACACCGGCGGAAACGCAGGGAACGAATGAAACGGAAGGCAGGCTATGGGCATCTACGACGATCTCGTCACACAGAGCCAGATGAGCTACGAGCGCCACTACGGCACCTACGCGGCGGGCGGGACTCCCTACGAGCTCTCGCGCAAGGAGCCGCTGCCCTATGACGGGCAGATAGCCCGGTTTGCGCAGGCGGTCCGCGAGGCGGACTGCGTCCTTATAGGCGGCGCTTCGGGCCTCTCGGCGGCCGGGGGCGGCGACTTCTACTACGGGGACACGCCGTCCTTCCGCAGGCACTTCGGCAAGTTCGCCGACAGGTACGGCATCAAGGGCGCCTTCGACGGAAGCTTCCGCAAGTGGGACACGATTGGGGAGAAGTGGGCGTTTCTCGCGACGTTCCTCGACACCACGCTGAACGCCCCGGTCCGCGAGCCCTACCGCGACCTCGACGCCATCCTTGAGGGCAAGGACTTCTTCGCCCTCACCACCAATCAGGACACGCAGTTCTCGAAGCTCTACCCTGCGGACAAGGTCGCCGCCATCCAGGGCGACCACCGGTTCTTCCAGTGCTCGCGCTGCTGCTGCGACGACACCTGGGACGCCGTCGAGTCCGTGCAGGAGATGGTCGAGGCCATGGGCGAGGGGACGAGCATCCCCGAAAGCCTTGTCCCGCGCTGCCCCCGCTGCGGCGCCGAGGCGTTTCCCTGGGTGCGCGGCTACGGCAACTTCCTCCAGGGAAGCAGGTACCGGGAGGAGTACGGGAAGGCGTCGCGCTATATCGAGCACAACGCGGACCGAAACCTGCTGCTCGTCGAGCTCGGCGTGGGGCGCATGACCCCGATGTTCATCCAGGAGCCGTTCTGGCGCCTGACCTACAGCCTGCCGCACGCCTTCTACATCGGTGTGAACGACGCCTACGCGTTCCTGCCCCGGCAGATCGAGGACAAGGGCATGGCCGTCAAGGGCGATATCGCCCAGGTGCTCAAGGACGTCCGCGCCCTGCTCGAGGACGAGTAGGGCGCGCGGGCGGGATGCCGCACGCCGCCGTCGCAGACGGCTGCCCGCACCCGGCGTCCCTTGCGTTCCTTTTCCCTCCCCGCGCGGCCCCTCACCCTCCCTCTGCCCTTCCCCGTCGTTCGCGATCGAGAACCCTTGCCTTCGGCACCCGTGCCGCAAGCAAACAAGGCCCGCCGGACCCTTTTAGACGCGGTTTCGCAGCTGTCGATCGGCGGCGAGGACCGTTTGAGCGTCGGGAGGGTCCGGCGGGCCGGATGCGCGCGCTAGAGGGAAGTGCGCCGCCGGCTACTCGGCCCGCGCGCTCTTCATGCGCTGCGCCTGCACGGCCGTAAGCGCCACGACGCCCACCACGTCGGCCGCGGTGCAGCCGCGCGACAGGTCGTTCACCGGGGCGGCCAGGCCTTGCAGCACGGGGCCGATCGCCTCGCCGTTGCCGAGGCGCTGGGCGATCTTGTAGCCGATGTTGCCGGCGTCGAGGTTGGGGAACACCAGGATGTTGGCGTTGCCGGCCACCGGCGACCCCGGCGCCTTGCTCGCGCTCACGCTCGGCACCACGGCGGCGTCGAACTGCAGCTCGCCGTCGAGGTCGAGCGTGGGGTCAAGCGCGCGGGCCTTGGCGGTCGCCTCGCGCACGAGGCGGGTGTGCTCGTCGTCTGCGCTGCCCATCGTCGAATACGACAGCATGGCAACGTGGGGGTCGGTCCCCATGAACGCGCGCCAGCTGCGGGCGGTCTGCACGGCGATCTGCGCGAGCTCGTCGGCGTTGGGATAGGTGTTAAGGCCGCAGTCGGCGAAGAAGAACGTGCCGTTCTCGCCGTAGGGGCAGCGGGGGATCGAGATCTCGAAGAACGACGAGACGAGCGACACGCCCGGTGCGCACTTGAGAATCTGCAGGGCGGGGCGCAGCACGTCGCCGGTCGCATGGCAGGCGCCCGCGGTCATGCCGTCGGCGTCGCCCATCTTGACCATCATGACGCCGAAGTACAGCTCGTCGTCGAGCAGGCGGTAGGCCTCGTCGAGCGTAAGGCCCTTTTTCTTGCGCAGCTCCACCAGCTCGCGGGCGTAGCGGTCGCGCTCGGGGGAGCTGCGGTGGTCGACCACCGCAGCCCCGGGGATCTCGAGGGCGCAGGGGTCGCCGAGCACGGTGACGCGCGCAATGCCCTCGGCGGCGACGGTGCGCGCCGCCTCGGCCACGCGAGGGTCGTGCCCTTCGGGCAGGACGATACGCTGCACGTCGGCTTTGGCCGACACGATTAGGCTGTCGATGAACTGGCTCACAGGCCCTCCTCCAACTTTTTCACGGTTTGCGGTCGGCTTACGGTGCTTACGCGGACGAGCCGCATCGAGCGGCCCGGGCGCGTCCCACCATGATAGTATGCTCGGAAGCCGACGTTGGGCGCGCATGCGCCGGACGCGTCCCGCTGCGGGTGCGAACGGTGCGCGGGGCCTCGTGCGGCATCGTTTCCATTGGCTCTCCAAGGAGCGTTCTATGTCTATCGCACACGGTCTCCCGTCCGGTTTCAATGCCAACCGCTACGACATGGTTGTGGTCGGCGCCGGTTACGCGGGTTCGGTCGTCGCGCGCGATCTCGCCGAGCGCACGGGTATGAAAGCCTGCATCCTCGAACGGCGCGGCCATATCGCGGGCAACGCCTACGACTGCCTCGACGAGGCGGGCGTCCTCATCCATCTCTACGGCCCGCACATCTTTCACACCTACGACGCGCACGTCTATGACTTCCTGTCGCGCTTCACCGACTTCACCGGCTACCGGCACCGCGTCCTGGCCAACATCCACGGCGAACTCATGCCGGTGCCGTTCAACCGCACCTCGCTCAAAATGGCGTTCGGCGACGAGCACGGCGAGGCGCTGTACGGCAAGCTCGTCTCGGTGTTCGGCGAGAACCGCAAGGTGCCGATTCTCGACCTGCGTGCCCAGAACGACCCCGAGCTCGACGAGGTGGCCGACTACGTCTACGAGAACGTCTTCCTCCACTATACGCTCAAGCAGTGGGGCCAGACGCCCGACCAGGTCGACCCTTCGATCACGGGGCGCGTGCCGGTGCTCATCGGCGACGACGACCGCTACTTCCAGTCGCCCTATCAGGGCATGCCGGACAAGGGCTACACCGACATGTTCGCCCGCATGCTCGACCACGACCTCATCGACGTGTTCCTCGACGTCGACGCGCGCGACGTGCTGCGGGTCGTCGACGGCGGCATCCTGGTCGGCGGGGCCCGCTACGGCGGCGAGGTCGTCTACACCGGGCCGCTCGACGAGCTGTTCGGCCTCGATCTGGGTGCCCTGCCCTACCGCACGCTCGACCTGCGCTTCGAGACGCTGCGGCAGGACCGGTTTCAGCCGGTCGCCACGGTGAACTACACCACGAGCGAGGACTTTACGCGCATCACCGAGTTCAAGCACATGACGGGCCAGGATCTGCCCGGCGTCACCACGATTCTGCGCGAGTACCCGCGGCCCTATGTGCCCGGCAGCGGCCAGACGCCCTACTATGCCATTCTCGACCAGGCCAACCGCGAGCTCTACCAGCGCTACTTCGAGCGCGTGAGCAGCATCGCCAACTTCCATGCGGTAGGCCGCCTTGCCGAGTACCGCTACTACGACATGGACGCGGCGGTCGCAAGCGCCCTGGACCTTGCGGACGCCATCGCGCAGACCCGCTGATCTCCTTCTCCAGCCGCCCGTCCCGATGCCGGCCTGCCGTTTCGGCGGGCCGGTCCCATGTCAGGGAGACGCCCCATGACCGTTGAGCCCGCCGTCCCGAGCACTCCGCAGGTTGCGGGGACAGCTGCGTCCGAGATGCTCGTCACCTTTGCCATCCCGTGCTACAACTCGGCAGGCTACATGGACGCCTGCATTCAGAGTATCCTGGACGCCTGTGCGCCCGCGACCGACTTCGAGGTCGTCGTGGTGGACGACGGTTCCTGCAAGGATGACACGGCTGCCAAGGCGGACGCATGGGCGGCCCGCCTGCCGGGCACGGTGCGCGCGGTGCACCAGGAGAACGGCGGGCACGGCGCAGCGGTGCTGACCGGTCTCGAGCATGCGCGGGGCCGCTACTACAAGGTCGTGGATTCCGACGACTGGGTCGACCGCGACGCGATGCAGGCCCTGCTTGCCGACATGCGCCGCCTGCTGGCCGAGGGCACCGTCGTCGACCTCTTCATCACCAACTACGTGTACGAGCACGTGGAGGACGGCACGAGCAACGCGGTGGGCTACCGCGGCGTGCTGCCCGAGGGAAGGCCGTTCTCGTGGGACGAAATCGGCCGCTTTCGCATGGACCAGAACCTGCTCATGCACTCCCTGCTCTACCGCACCGACGTGCTGCGAGCCGAGGGCGTCCCGCTGCCGCGCCACACGTTCTACGTCGACAACATCTACGCCTATGTGCCGCTGCCCCGCTGCAAGGTGCTGTTCTACCGCGACGTCGACCTCTACCGCTACTACATCGGCCGCTCCGACCAGAGCGTCAACGAGCAGGTCATGGTCTCGCGCTACGAGCAGCAGCTGCGTATCACGCGCATCATGGTGGACGCCTACCATCTCTACGACGACGTCGCGAGTCCCCGCCTGCGCGCCTACATGCTCGGCTACCTCACGCTTATGATGGCGATTTCGAGCCTGTTCGGCCACATGTCGCAGGAGCCGGGGTCCGACGCCAAGGTCGACGAGCTGTGGGCTCACCTCAAAGAGTTCGACCCGCGTATGTACGCGCGCGCCCGGTACCACTTCCTCGGTATCAGCGCCAACCTTCCGGGCAGGGTGGGGCGCAGGGTCACCGCGGCGCTTTACCGCGTGGCGCGCAAGCTCGTCAAGTTCAACTAACCCGGCCGACGGGGCTTACGGCCGGTCTGGCTCGATGCCCAGGGCCCGCAGCTCGCGTACGAGGCGGGAGACGGGCAGTCCCACGACGGCGTAGAAGTCGCCTTCGATGCCTTTGACGAGCGTGCGGCCGCGGCCTTGGATGCCGTAGGCGCCCGCCTTGTCGAGCGGTTCGCCCGTGGCGACGTAGGCGTCGATCTCGCTGTCGAGCAGCTCCCAGAACTCCACGCGCGCGGTCTCGGCAAAGTTGATCTCCTCGCGCCCGTCGCGCCACACGCTCACGCCGGTCACAACCTCGTGGGTGCGCCCCGACAGGCGCCGCAGCGTCGCGCGGGCTTCGTCGGCGTCGGCCGGTTTGCCGAGGACGTCGCCGCCGAGCACCACTGCGGTGTCCGACCCCACCACCGCCTCGCACGGGGCCGCCTGGGCCGCCACGGCGCCGGCCTTGGCGCGCGCCAGGGAACGCACCAGGCTCTCGGCGTCCGCAAACGGCACCGCCCGTTCGTCGATGTCCGCAGGGACGCAGGTAAAGGCGAAGCCCGCCTCGGCGAGGAGTTGCGAGCGGCGGGGCGACTGGGAGGCGAGGATCATCGCCCGGCCCCTGCGTCCTCGCCGATGCCGGCGCGCACCTTGCGCACCGCGTCGGCCCCGGCGATGCGCTCGACGAGTGCCAGGGCGAACGGCAGCGCGCAGCTCATCGAGCGGCCGGTCACCAGGTCGCCGTCGACCACCACCGGCTCGTCGACGAACGTCCCGGCGGGGAAGCCCGCTTCGCAGCCGGGAAACGCCGTGGCGCGCCGGCCGTCGAGCAGGCCGAGCTCGCAGAGCAGCGCCGGCCCGGCGCAGATGGCCCCCACGGTGACCTTGGGGTCGGCCATCGCCTCGGCCAGCAGCGCGCGCACGCGCGGGTGGGCGGCGAGGCGGCGCACGCCGGGGGTGCCGCCGGGCACTACGTAGCACACGGTGTCCTGCGGGTCGAAGTCGTCGAGCGTCTCGTCGGCCGCGACCTGGACCTGCTGGGCGGTGATGACGTGGGTGGTTCCCATCGCCGAGACGAGGCGGGTCCTGACGCCTGCGCGGCGCAGCACGTCGACGGTCGTGAGCGCCTCGGCCGTCTCGAACCCGTCCGCCACGAGGACCGCAACTTTCGGCATAGATGCCCCTTCCAAATCGTCGCCTGTTTTCCAGCCTATACCCGTTACGGGCCGGTTTGGGTGCGTCGCCGTGCCGCACAGCCGCCTATACGCGGCGCAAAACGGTGACCGTCTCGACGTGGAACGTCTGCGGGAACAGGTCGACCGGCACCACGCGTTCGGGCCGCAGCGCGCCGAGCGAGGCGAAGGCGGCCAGGTCGCGGGCGAGCGTGGCGGGGTCGCACGACACGTAGGCCACCGCACGCGCCGGGGACCCGGACAGCGCCTCGACGACGCTTCGGTCGAGGCCTGCGCGCGGCGGGTCCACGACGACGAGGTCGGCGTCCTCGAGGTAGTCGAGCTGGCGCGCCGCGTCGTCCCCGACGGCCTCCACGACCTCTTCAAGGCCGGTCTGTGCCAGGTTGCGCCGCAGGTCGCGGACCGCGGGCCCGTAGCTTTCCACCGCCACCACGGCGCCGCATGCCCGGGCGAGCGGCAGCGTGAAGGTGCCTGCCCCGCAGTAGAGGTCGCAGGCAACCTCGTCTTCTCGGGGGGCGAGGCCTTCGAGCACCAGCTCGACGAGCCGCTCGGCCCCCGCGGTGTTCACCTGGAAGAACGACGGTGCGCTCACGCGCATCGCCTCGTTTCCGATGCGCTCCTGCCAGGTGCCCGCACCCGCGAGGGTTTCGACGCCGGCGATCTTGCGCGCGCCGCCGCGCTCCTTCACAAGCACGCGCGCCACCGAGGTCGCCTTGGTGGCGTCGGAGAGGACCCTCGCGGCCTCGTTGCGCGGGAAGGCGGCCGGGTCGGTCCACAGCGCGACCTCGACCTGCCCGGTGCGCTCGCTGGCGCGAATGCCCACGCGCTCGAGGCCCAGCTCGTGCGAGCCGCCTATGAAGCGCAAAGCGCCGGAGACCGCCTTGGGGAACCGCTGCGCGGCCTTGGACAGCAGCAGGCAGCGGTCGACGGCCACCAACGGGCCGCCGTCGGCTCGGGGATGCATGCCGAGGCGGATGCCCCGGCCGTCCCCCGCGACGGCGAGCTCAACCTTGTTGCGGTAGCCCCACGGCTCGCCCGGCGCCTCGATGGGGGCGACGAGCGCCGCGACGTCCTCAGGGTCCATCCTGCCGATGCGCTCGAGGGCGTCGCGGACGTTCTTTTCCTTGGCGCGCAGCTGCGCCGTATAGGCCATGTTCGACCACGGGCAGCCGCCGCACGCCGCGGCGTAGGGACATGCGGGCGCCACGCGGTCGGGGGATGGGTCGAGAACCTCGCGCACCACGGCCTTCGAGAAGCTCCTGCCCTCGGAGACCGTCTCGGCGTCCACGGTGTCCCCGGGCACGCCCCCGGCGACGAACACGGCTTTGCCCTCGATGCGGCCCACGGCGTCGGCGCCGTAGGCCATGGAGTCGATGCGAATCTGCATGGGTCTTTCCGAGCCTCCCATTTCCTACTTGGACGACAGCGACCCGCCGAACATCAACCGGAAGCCCATCTTGACAAGGGCCCAGCCGGTCGCGGCGCGTCCCCTCTGGGCGACCATCAGCTCCAGGGAACGGTCGATGTCGGCGGGCTTCTCCTCCTGCGCGGCCTTTTCATCGGGGGCGGGGACGGTGGTCGCCTCCACCACGACGGGTTCGGGCCGCGCCGGCGGCTTGGGTGTTGGCTGAGGCTCAGGTTCAGGTTTAACCTCAACATCAACTTGAGCCTGAGGCTCTATCTCTTCGACAGGTTCGAGCTGCGCCGACGGCACCGCAGGGGGCGGCGTCTCGGCGACGTCGGGCCGCACGGGGGCTGAGGCTACCGCGACGGGCTTGGGAGCCGTTTCGGGCTTGGCTTCGGGCCCTGCGGTAACGGCGGGCGCGGGGGCGGGAGGCTGCACGGGCCCGGGAACCGGGGCCTTGGGGGCCTCGGGCATGCCGATGCCGGAGGGGATGGGACGCTTGCGGGCGCGGCGTTCCTCGCGGGCCAGGCGGTTACCGAGGTCGTTGGCGGCCTTGGTGGCGCGGTGCATAAACGTGAGCTGCGCGTCCACGGGGGCCTCGCCCTCGGCAATCGGGATACGCGCGTAGGTGCCGTCGGGCTGCAGGATGCGCGCCTTGAGGTTGTCGGCGAGCTGGACGTCCGTGTCCTCGACCACCTGGGCGCGGACGTGCGGGTCGAGGATGGGGTAGGCGATCTCGACGCGGTGCTCGGTGTTGCGCGTCATCATGTCCGCCGAGCTCAGGTAGATGGTGTCGCGCTCGGTGCCGAACATGTAGACGCGGGCGTGTTCCAGCATGCGGCCCACGATGCAGCGCACGGTGATGTTCTCGGTCTTGCCGGGCACGCCGGGCAGCAGGCAGCAGATGCCGCGGATGATCAGGTCGATCTTCACCCCGGCGCAGCTCGCCTCGGAGAGCTTGTCGATGACCTCGCGGTCGGTGAGCGAGTTCATCTTGAAGCAGACGTAGCCCTCTTCGCCGGCGCGCGCCTTGGCGATCTCGCGGTTGAGGCCGCGCATGATGAGCGGCTTGAGGCCGATGGGCGCCACGCCGAGGTGGCTGTACTCGCCGCGCAGGTTGCCGATCTGCATGTTGCGGAAAAACCGGTTGGCGTCCTCGCCGATGCGCGGGTCGGCCGTCATGTAGGAGTAGTCGGCGTACAGGCCGGCGGTCTTCTCGTTGTAGTTGCCGGTGCCCAGCTGGGTGATGCGCACCACCTCGCCGTTCACGCGGCGCGTGATCTGGCAGATCTTGGAGTGGACCTTGAAGCCCGCCGAGCCGTAGAGCACCGTGCAGCCGGCGTCTTCCAGGCGCTCGGCCCACTCGATGTTGTTCTCCTCGTCGAAACGCGCGCGCAGCTCCATGAGCACGGTGACGTCGATGCCGTTCTCGGCCGCGGCTATCAGCGACTCGCACAGGCGCGACTTTTTCGCCACGCGGTAGAGCGTGATCTTGATCTGCACGGTGTCGGGGTCTTGGGCCGATTCGTGGAGCAGGCGTAGGAACGGCTCCATCGACTCGTAGGGGTAGAACAGCAGGATGTCGTGGTCCTCGATCTGCTCGTGCATCGGCGCGTTGGGGTTCACGTTGGCCGAGGGCTGCGGCGAGAAGGGCGGGTAGGTGAGGCCGCCCGCCATCGCCGGAGGCACCGTCCCCTCGAGCGAGAAAGCGTAGTCGCCCATGCGCATGGGACAGCCCACGGGAAAGACCTGCTGGTCGGTAAGGCCGAGCGCCTTGCGCATGCGTTTCACGAGGGCCTTGCCGAAGCGGCCCTGCACCTCGAGGCGCACCGGGTTGAGGCGCAGGCGCTTCTTGAGGATCTTCTTGATGTGCTGGCGGTAGTCGTCTTCGACGTCGAACGCGCCTTCGTCGGGGTCGATGTCGGCGTTGCGCGTCACGCGGATGACGGCGCGCTCGGAGGTGTGGTACTCGCCGAACAGCTCGCTGCCGCAGGCCAGGATGACGTCTTCGATGAGTGTGTAGCAGAAGCTCTGGGGGCCTTTGGAGAGCACCACGACGCGGTCGAGGTTCGGTGGGACTTCGATTATGCCGAGCAGCCCCGCCTCGTTGGCGCTTGCCAGGTTGAAGACGCAGTAGAGCGTGTCGTTGCGCAGGTTTGGGAAGGGGTGGCGCGGGTCGATGATCTGGGGGGAGGCCACGGGCAGCACCACGTCGTCGAAGTGGTTCTCGACCGCGATGCGCTGCTCGGCGCCGTAGGCGTTCCAGGCGACGCGCTGGATGCCGCGGCCGGCCAGCTCGTCCTCGAGGGAGGCGACCGTCTCGTCGTGCTTGGCGATGAGCGGGGGCAGCGACTCGTAGATGGAGGCAAGCTGCTGGGCGGGCGTCTGGTTGGACTTGTTGTCGACCGGCTGGCGCTTGAGCGAGGCGAGCTCTCCGAGGCCTCCCATGCGGATCATCACGAACTCGTCGAGGTTGGACTCGAAGATGGAAGCCATCTTGAAGCGTTCGAGCAGCGGAATCCGGGGGTCGCGGGCCTCCTCGAGCACGCGGTTGTCGAACTGGAGCCACGACAGCTCGCGGTTCTGCGTGTAGGTGAAGTCGTAAGAGCCCTTCACCTCGGCGGAGGGGCTTGCGGGCGCGGGTTGTTTGGCAGGAGACATGGTGCTTCCCTTTCGATGCGGTGCCGGAGGACGGCGGCCGTCCATCCTATGCGTCGAGCACATGCAGGACCTTTGCGAGCAGGTAGCCCTCGCGCACGCCGAAGTCGTGGACTTCGAGCTCGTAGACACCGAAGGCGTCCATTGCGACCTCGACGGCGAGCAGGCCCGGGATGCAGGTGTGGGCGCGCTCGGGGGCGATGCGCAAGATGTCGCGCGTCGCCTCGTAGGGGTCGTAGAAGACGCGTTCGACGATCTGGGACGCCTGGTCGCGCGTTAGGTTGGCGTTCGGCCCCTCCTTGTCGGGGAACCAGGCGTTGCGCAGGCGGGCGGCGGCGCGAATGGTGCCGCCGACGCCCGAGCCGACGTCGCAGCGGAACGACTCGAAGGCTTTGACCCCGGCGAGGCGGCCCCGGACGAGTTCCCGGATGCGGTCGGCCTCGGCGGGCGTTGGCAGCATTCCGTGGACGTAGCCGCCGAACAGCGACAGCGACCCGTACGGGATGCTCTCTGCGTGCACGATGGCGGCGTGGCTGAAGGTCGTGACCTCGGTGGAGCCACCGCCGACGTCGATCTGGACGCCCTTGGTGAGCCTGCTCTGGCGCATGGCGCCCACGTAGCCCAGCTCGGCCTCCTCGCGGCCCGATACGAGCTCGATGGAGAGCCCGCACGCCTTCTCGGCCCGTTTGATGACGTCGCGTGCGTTTTTGGCGTTGCGCACGCCGGCGGTCGCGAAGGCGTAGGGGCCTTTGAGTTCCTTGAAGCGCGCCGTGCAGGTGAGGTAGTCGTCGAGCACCTCGACGAGCTTGGCGACGCCGGCGTCGCTCATCGTGCCCGACTTCTTGTCGATGTAGCTCACCAGCCCGGCCATCGTTTTGAGCTTAAACAGCGTCGCGAACCTCGCACCGTCCCCCTCGACCTCGTAGATGGTGAGTCTGATGGTGTTCGATCCGATGTCGATGATGCCGTAGAGCATGCGGTTGCGTCTCCTTGCCGGGATACCCTTCCGAAACGGCGCGCGGGGCCTCGGCGCCTTCAGGCGCAAGGCCCCGCGCGCCAGCGCGTCGCAAAGCGTCGTCCACCCTTTCGGCGTCGCGCCGGGCCGGTGGCGGCCCCGTATCCTACTTGCTACCCTCGGCTCGCTGGCGCTGATAGGCTTCGACAAGCTTGGCGGCGGTGTCGTGAGGCACCTGCTCGTAGCCGTTGAGCTCGTAGGTGTACTCGCCGGTGCCGCGCGACAGCGAGCGCAGGCGCGTGGCATAGTCGGTAATCTCGGCGTAGGGCACGGTGGCGTGCACCACGGTGTTGCCCTTGCCGTCGGAGTCCATGCCGGTGACGCGGCCGCGCGAAGCCGAGACGTCGCCCATGACGGAGCCGGCGTAGGAGTCGGGCACCGTGACGGCCATGTCGGCCATCGGCTCGAGAATCACCGGTTCGGCGTGCTCCACCGCGGCGCGGAAGCCGATGCGCGCGGCCGTCTTGAAGGCCATCTCGTTGGAGTCGACGGGGTGGTAGGACCCGTCGAAGCAGGCGACCTTGACGTCGACCATCGGGTAGCCGGCGATGACGCCCTCGGCCATCGCCTCCTGGACGCCCTTGTCCACCGCCGGGATGTACTGGCGGGGAATCTTGCCCCCCACTATCTCGTCGAGGAACTCGTAGCCCGCGCCGGGGTTGGGCTCGACGCGCAGCCAGCAGTCGCCGAACTGGCCTGCGCCGCCGGTCTGCTTCTTGTGGCGGCCCTGCGCCGAGGCGGCCTTGCGGATGGTCTCGCGGTAGGGGATGCGCAGCGGCTCGAGGACCGCCTCGACGCCCGTACGCTCGCCCAGGCGGTTGAGCAGGACGCTCACCTGGGCCTCGCCAACCGCGGAGATGACCGTCTGGTGGGTCTCCTCGTTGCGGGTGACGCTGATGGTGGGGTCGGCGTCGCAGGCCTTCTCGAGGAACGTGCTGAGCTTGTCCTCCTCGTTGCGGTTCTTGGCCCTGATGGCGATCTGATAGAGCGAGTTGTTGAAGCGGAACGCCTGGGCCTCGACCTTGCCGGTGGCCGACAGGGTGTCGCCGGTGGCCGCATCGAGCTTGGGCACGACGATGACGTCGCCGGCCAGCGCGTGGTTGACGTCGGTGGTCTCGCGGCCGCACATCAGGTAGAGGTGGCCGAGGCGCTCGTGCTTCTGGGTGCGCGAGCACACCAGCTCCAGGCCGGGGGTGAGGGTGCCGGCGAGAACCTTGAGGAACGACAGGCGGCCGGCCTGCGGGTCGTTGAGCGTCTTGAAGACGAAGGCGACCGGGCGCTCGTCGACCGAGCTGATCTTGAGCATCGTGCCGTCGGTGAGGGGCATCTCGCCGTAGTCGAGCGGCGATGGGAAGTAGGTGGTGACGTCGTCGATGAGGATGCCCACGCCCTGCTCTTTGACCGCAGCGCCCACGTAGACGGGTACGAACAGGCGGTTGGCGATGGCCTTGCCCAGCAGCGACTCGATCTCCTCCTGGGTGAGAGGCTCGCCTTCCAGGTACTTTTCCATCAGCTCGTCGTCGGCTTCGGCGACCAGGTCGCAGAGGCGCTCGCGGGCTTGCTCGGCGCGGGCGGCGTACTCTGCGGGGATGTCGGAGACGGACTCGGCGCCGTCCTCGTAGGAGCGGGCCTTCATGCGCAGAACGTCGATGACGCCCTTGAACTCCGGGCCCTCGCCCATCGGGATGCTCACGCAGCCCAGGCGGTTGCCGAAGCGTTCCTCAAGCAGCGACATCGTGGTCTCGAAGTCGGTGTTCTCCTTGTCGATGCGGTTGACGAAGACGGCGCGCGCCAGCGGCAGCTCCTCGGCGGCGTACCAGAGCTTGACGGTGGTGGGCTGGGGGCCCTCGGCGGCGTCGACCACGAACAGCGCGGTCTCGGCCACCGACAGGGCGGCGTAGGCGTCGCCGATGAAGTCGGGGTAGCAGGGGGCGTCGAGGATGTTGACTTTGAACCCGTTGTGCTCGATGGGCGCGATGGAGGTCGAGATGGAGAAGTTGCGCTTGGCTTCTTCGGGGTCGAAGTCGAGCGTCGGCTTGGAACCGGCGTGCCCGCCCAGGCGGGCGGTCCTGCCCGAGAGGTGCAGCATTGCCTCCGCCAGCGAGGTCTTGCCGACGCCTCCCTGGCCTACAAGCACGAGGTTTCTGACCTTGTCGGTTTGAGGTGCGCCCATGGTGAGTCTCCAATCCTCGGTGTCGGTTGCCGTGCCGCCCCCTGCGCGGGCCGCGGCGGCTCGTCTCGCACGGTGTCCGGCCGCGTCGGCGCGGACATATGCGTCTTATGCCCAATCATAGTTCACGAAGGGCTGAATGTGCGTCAACGGCGCTAAATTAGTCCCAGGAAGTTTTCGGCGCCGCCTGCGGGCGTCCGGGAAAGGAGGAGCTGTCGTGTCCATGCTGTCGGGATTCGGCGCCGCCGGGCTGGCGGCGCTGCACCCTGCGGTGTTCGTCGTGCTTGCCGCCGTGTGCCTCGTCGCGGCCATCGTGCTCTACGCCCTGCTCGCTCCCCATGGGGGGCGGGGCGGGGACGTCCGCGCGTTTGCGGCCTTCGACCGCCTCGTCGTGGCACCCGTCGCTCGCTTCGCGTACATCCTGCTGGCCCTGTCGGCCGCAGTCTTCGGGATCGCCGCCGCCGTGGGCGCCTGCCTGCAGTGGCGCCTCGGGGGCGACGCGGCCTGGCTGGCGACGGGCCTGGCGGCGTGGGTCGTCGCCCTCGCCGTCGCCGAGGTCGTGCTGCGGGTGGCCTTCGAGCTGCTGATGCTGCTCGTGCGCCTTGCGGGCGACGTGGCCGCGCTGCGCGGCTGCCTGTGCGCGGGCGGGGAGGCCCCGGCGGCGCCGGCCGACCCGCAGCCGGAGGCGCCGGCCGCCCCCGCCGCGCCGGCCGACCTATGCGCCGCCGCCCCCGCCGCGCCGGATCCGGCCGCGCGGCAGCCGTGGGAGGCGCCGGCCGGCCCCGGTTTCGTCCCCGTCCCCCCCGCCGTCGGGCAGGGAGCCCGCCCGGACGCCCCCGTCGCGTCCTCTGGCGGGCGTCCAGCCCAGGACGGCCCCGGCGCGTTCGGGCGTGCGGCGGGTGTCGCCGTCGCCGGGGAAGGCCGGCCGGCCCCGCCGTCCCCGCAGGACGCGGGCTTTGCGGGGCCTTTCCCCGCGCCCGCGCCCGTACGTCCCGATCCGCTGCCCACGATTGACGCCCGGGCCGTCGAGCCTCCCCCCGCGCCCGCGCCCGTGCGTCCCGGGCGCGGGGCGCCGTGGGACTGCGTGTGCGGGTCGCAGGGGAACACGGGGGCCTTCTGCGGCCGCTGCGGCCGCCGGCGCCCCGTCGACGAGTAGCCGAGACCGAGCGGGCCGTCCGCACCGCGGGCACCCGGGGGAAGGAGTGACAGCGTGAGAGCCGAAGAGGAGAAGGGGGAGCCGGAAAGCCTGCCCTGCGACCTGCCGCTCGACGACAGGGGCGGGGGCCTGCGGGCCTTCGTCCAGACCTGCCAGAGCAGCCCCGCCGCCCGCCGCGGCGGCGTGCTCGCCGTGGCCGTGCTCGCCGTCGTGGCCGTGGTGCTCGTGACCCTGCTCGTGCAGGTGCTGAGTGCGCCTCGCTACGGCGCGGTGGCCCGTGCGGCGGGGGAGGGGGCGGTCGGCGTGCTTGCCGCGGCCGTCCAGACGGGCACCGAGGCGCAGGCGCGCGCGGCCGCCGGCAAGGGCCCGGTCGACGGCGTCGTGTGCATCGACGCGGGGCACGGCGGCGGGTCCGACCTGACGCTTACCCCCATCGGGCCGGGGTCCACCGAGATGCAGTACGTCGAACCGGGCGGCACGGCGGGCGTCGCCACCGGGCGCTCCGAGGCCGAGGTAACCCTCGAGATCGCCCTGCTGCTGCGCGACAAGCTTGAGGAGGCCGGCATAGAGGTGGTGATGGTGCGCGAGGACAACGAGACGATCATGTCGAGCGAGCAGCGCGCCCAGATCGCCAACGAGGCGGGCGCCGACATCTTTTTGCGCCTGCACTGCGACGGTAGCGAGGACTCGACGGTCTCGGGTTTCTCCACGCTCGTGCCCGGCCTCAACGAGTGGACGGCCGCCATCGTGGAGTCGTCGGCCTTCGCGGCGAGCATCATGCACCCCATCATCATCGCCGAGACCGGTGCCAACGACCAGGGCATCGTCGAGCGCACCGACCTCGCGGGCTTCAACTTCTGCGAGGTGCCCTCGTTGCTGTTTGAGATGGGGTTCATGAGCAACGCCGAGGAGGACGTCCTGCTTTCGGACCCGGACTACCAGGAAACGCTCGCCCAGGCAATCTGCGACGCGACGATCGCATATTTGGAGGCTGTCTCGGCGTAGCGTTTTGCCGACCCTTCGGGCGTCTCCCGGATAGTATGATGGTACCCGGAGCGTCCGACCGACCAACGCACGCGAAACGCAACCACAAGGTAGGAGGCAACCTATGAACTGTCCCGTCTGCGGCTCCGAGATCCCCTCGGGTTCCAAATACTGCTCTGTCTGCGGCACCGACGTAGAAGGCGCCCAGCAGCGCGCCCGCCAGGCGGCGCCCCAGCAGGCCGTCCCGACCCAGCAGATGCCCCGCCAGCAGCGCCCGGCGCCCCAGGCCGTCCCGACCCAGGGCTACCGGCAGCCTTCGGGCCACGCGGTGCCCATGAACCCGTCGATGCCCCCGCAGCAGGGTGTCACGCGAGACTTCGACACGAGCAAGATGGGCGGTTCGCCCAAATGGCCCATCGTCGTCATCTGCGCGCTCGTCGTCGTGATCGCGGCCATCGTCCTGCTTATCTTCCAGCCGTGGTCGTCCCTCGGCAACGGCGGTGACTCCCAGGTTGATACCGACGGCGAGCTCGTGACCCCGGTCACCTCCGACGACGAGGAGGACGCCGCCGAGGTGAGTGAGGCCTCCGACGAAGACGCTTCGACCGCCCTCACCGAGCAGGAGGCGTACGACCAGCTTTCGGCTGTCTACGACCAGTTCTCCGGCTTCAACGACCGCATCGTCGAGATCGTTGACTTCTTCGGGGCCTACTTTGGTACCGACGTCGACAGTGCGACGCTGCAGTCGTGGCTCGACACCGCCACGGCGCTGCAAAGTGAGCTGGCGGCCCAGACCGCGACGCTCGACGCCATCCAGCTTGCCGAGGACTCTGCCTACACCGAGACGCTCGCCAACCTCAAGACCCTCAACAACGACCTCGTGATGCGTACGGCCGATCTGGCCGACGCGCTGCAGGCGTGGGTCAACGGGGCCAGCTCCGACGAGGTGGGCACGTACCTGACGCGCAACAACCAGAACGGCGCGAGCGTGTACCTGACCGAGTACAACAACCTCTATCCCAACGCCCAGCCCGTCGCGCCCCAGGAGTAGCGTTTCCGCAGCCCGCGCCTCCGTGCGGCCGTGCCGTGCGGGGACGCGGGCAGAAGACCTTGAGCCTTACCCTCCGCCTGAAGGTCAGTGTTCCACGGAAAACCTTTCTAGTATTTCTGTACGGACGGGGAGGAGGCATGCCCCTGCCCGTACAATCTTTTTCTGTCCATACGGAGGCCCCCGCGCTGCGCGGGGGTGTGCAGCGAGCAACGAGAGAGCAGGTATCTGAACATGGCGAGCCTTTATACTCCCGAATACCAGCCCCAGGGCGACGAGGTCGCCGTCATCGAGACGAGCAAGGGCACCATCCGCGCCCGCCTCGACGCGGCCGGTGCCCCCATCCACGTTGCCAACTTCTGCGAGCTTGCGGAGAAGGGCTTCTACGACGGCGTCAAGTTCCACCGCTACGAACCCAACTTCGTGATTCAGGGCGGCGACCCCAACACGCGTGAGATGACTCCCGACGAGGTGCGCCGAGGCGGCAAGCCCGGTTGCGGCCGTCCGGGCACCGGCGGCCCCGGCTACTGCATCAAGGCCGAGTACCGCACCAACCCCAACAACAAGCACGAGGACGGCGCGCTGGCGATGGCCCGCTCGATGGCCCCCGACTCGGCCGGCTCGCAGTTCTACTTCTGCCTGGGCGCCCAGCACTTCCTCGACCCCAACTACACCGTGTTCGGTCAGACCGTCGAGGGGCTCGACGTCGTCAAAGAGCTGCGCGTGGGCGACGAGGTTATGCGCGTCACGATCGAGCACGCCTCCGCCTAGTGCGGGCAAGTCAAGGTCCCACCGCGCGCCGCGGTCCCGCCGGGACGCGCACACGAGCAGTTCGTCGAGAGTTTTGCAAGGAGCCACCTGGTGGACATTTCAACCTTCAACAGGGCCAAGCAGGCTTACAACGCCCAAAGCTGGGACACCGCGGTCATCCTCTTCTCCCAGTGCGGGACGGGGCCGGGCACCGGCGAGGCGTGCCACCTGTGCGGCAACGCCCTCATGCGGCTCGGCCGCGTGCAGGAAGCCGTGCAGGCGTACCGCGCCGCTACGGCCGATGTTGAGTACCGCAACCAGGGGGCCGTCTACACGAACCTCGGCAAGGCCCAGATGGCGCTGGGCGACCTGCGCGGTGCCATCGACTCGCTGCGCCATGCGCTGAGCGACGCTTCCTACCAGGGTGCCTACAAGGCATACATCGCCCTGGGCGAGGCGTACTCCAAGATGGGCGACGCGCGCAACGCCGGCGTCGCCTTCCGCAAGGCGGCCTTGGAGGACAACAACCCCGACCCGGCCAAATCGCTCATCAACCTGGGCGTCTGCTTCATGCAGCTGCGTCGCCCGGCCGACGCGGTCGAGGCCTACCGCACCGCCATCGACTTCTCCACGAGCGACGTGGAGCGCAACCTGCTCAACGCCAACCTCGGGCAGGCCTACGTCGCCTCCAACCGCATGCTCGAGGCCGTCCAGGCGTTCGAGACCGCGATGGCGGGCGGCTACCAGCTGTCGCCCGCCGCCCGGGCCGACTACGAGCGCGCCCTGCAGGCGACCTCGGGCAACGGGATCGCCCCGGCCCCGCAGGTCGGTATGGGCCAGCTCGCCGATTACGCCGCGCCCGGCTTCGACCCGCTCGACCCGGCGGGCACCTCCGGCGAGCTGCTCCCGTCGCCCGACAGCTCGGGCTTCTTCATGATTCCCGAAAGCGACATCGTCTCCGCGGAGAAGGGCGGGCGCGGCAAAGGCCATGTGGGCATCAAGGTGCTCATCGTGGTTCTGGCGCTCGTCATCGTCGCGGTGGGCCTCACCGTCTTCGCCTACATGCGCGGCTTCGGCATCCCCTCGCAGGAGAGCACGGTGACCGCGGTGTTCGAGGCGGTCGAGGAGGGGACGGACGCGTCATCCTGGTGGTCGTCCTCGGTCTCCGCCGAGGCGCGCGTCCAGGCTATGGCGGCCGTCGCCTCGGGCGACGGGTTCGAGATTGTCGGCCTCGACACCTCGACGAGCGAGAGCGTGGCGGTGGTCGAAGTGACGCTTTCCGAAGGCGGCAGCCTCACCTATCGCGTCTCGCTGGTGCGCGAGGGCGTCGGTTGGAAGGTTTCCGACATCGAGCGGGTCATCTCCTCGCAGACGGAGGACACCTTTACCAACGCCTTGGACGACCCGGTGGGCGCCGACGCCTCGACCGCCGACACGGCGACCGAGGACGAGGTCGCGGCCGACGAGGATTCGACCGCCGAGAGCGAGGTGTCATAGGCGGGCATGCGCTTTTGGGCGTCGTCCGGGCTGTCCCGGCGGCGTTGCGAAAAAAGGGACGCGGGCCCGTGCCGCCCGCGTCGGTAAGAACGAGTGTGCACGCGCGCGTGCACGGTCTGGAAAGGACGACGATGATCGAGAAGACCTACATCATGATCAAGCCCGACGCCGTGGCCAACCGCCACATCGGCGAGATCGTCAACCGCATCGAGCGCTCGGGTCTCACCATCGAGCGCATGGTGCTCGAGACGGTCACCCCCGAGCAGGCTGAGGCCAACTACGCCGAGCACAAGGGCAAGCCTTTCTACGAGGGCCTCGTTTCCTACATTACGAGCGGCCCCGTCGTCAAGATGGTCGTCTCGGGCGAGAACGCCGTCGCCAACATGCGCCGTCTCATGGGTCCCACCGACTGCTCCAAGGCCGAACCCGGCACGATCCGCGGCGACTTCGGCCTGTCGGTCGACGCCAACGTCATCCACGGTTCCGACTCCCCGGCCTCGGCCGAGCGCGAGATCGGCATATTCTTCAAGGAGTAGGCCCCGCGGGCTTCCTGCACTGCAGGCGGGCCGTCCGGAGTAGGCGTCGCGAGGTGCCGTCCGGGCGGCCCGCGACGGCTGCCGCCTCCCTTTGGCACGTCGGTTCCATGAGGCCCGGTCGTTTTGCGGGCCGATCCGTTGATTGGTGCATCGCATGTCGCTGTTCGATAGCCTCTTCGGCCATTATGGTGGGGACCTTGCGATTGACTTGGGCACCGCCAACACGCTCGTCGCGACGCGCGACCAGGGCATCGTCCTCAACGAGCCCTCGGTCGTCGCCATCGACCGCGACGAAAGGCGCGTGTTGGCCGTGGGTGCCGAGGCCAAGCGCATGCTCGGGCGTACCCCGGGGAACATCGTCGCGGTGCGCCCGCTCAAAGACGGCGTCATCGCGGACTTCGACGTGACCGAGGCGATGCTGCGCTACTTCATCAACAAGGCCCGCGGGGAGCGGCGCTACCCCTGGTCGCCCCGACCGCGCGTCGTGGTGGGCGTCCCCAGCGGCGTGACATCGGTGGAGAAGCGCGCGGTGTTCGAGGCGTCGGTGCAGGCCGGCGCTCGCCAGGCGTTTCTCATCGAGGAGCCGATGGCGGCCGCGATCGGCTCCGACCTGCCTGTCGAGGAGCCCACCGGCTCGATGATCGTCGACATCGGCGGCGGCACGGCCGAGGTCGCGGTCATCTCGATGGGCGGCATCGTGGTGTCCAAGTCGGTCCGCGTCGCGGGCAACGCCTTCGACCAGGCAATCCTCGACCACGTGAAGGACGCCTACAACCTCAACATCGGCGAGCGCACGGCCGAGATCATCAAAATCAAGGTCGGGTCGGCAGCGCCGCTGCCCGAGGAGCTCGACGTCGAGGTCAACGGTCGCGACGTCGTGACCGGCATGCCCAAAACGGTGCGCATCGAGTCGGAGGAGGTGCGCCGGGCGCTGCACCGCCCGATCGGCGAGGTGGTCAAGGTCGTCAAGGACGCGCTTGACATCACGCCCCCCGACCTGGCGAGCGACCTGATGTACTACGGCATCCTCCTGTCGGGCGGCGGGGGGTTGCTGCGCGGGCTCGACCAGCGCCTGCGCGAGGAGACGGGCGTCCCGGTGAACGTCTCGCCCACCGCCCTGGAGAACGTCGTCAACGGGTGCACCCGCGTTTTGGAGGCCAACGCCCTGACCCGCTCGTACATGCAGTCGAGCAGGTCCTAGCCGACGGGTCCGTGAGGCGCCGCGCGCCGCGAAAGGGGTGAGCGACTGACTATGCCGAGACTGCTGGGTTCGGGCCCGGGGGGCATGCCTGCCGGCAGGCGTACGATCGCAGTGCTCGTCTGCGCCTCGATCGTCCTCGTCACCCTGTATTCGCGCGAGGGCGTCACGGGGCCCGTCCATACGCTGCGTTCCGCCGTGCAGACCGTCTCCGCCCCCTTCACCTGGGTCGGCTCTCAGATACTGCACCCCTTGGATCTGTTGGCGACCGCGATAGGCAACGCCACGGCCGACGAGGACACCCTGTCGCAGCTGCGCGAGGAGAACGCGGCCCTGATTGCCGAGCTGGCCGAGCTGGGGGAGTACAAGCTCGAGAACGAGCGCCTGCGCCAGATTCTCGACCTGGCGAGCGCCTACGGCACCGAAGGGGTGGGCGCGCGCATCGTGGGCTTCTCCTCCGACGACTGGTCGGACACCGTCACCATCGACAAAGGCTCCTCGTCGGGCATCGAGGTGGGCATGCCGGTGACCGACGGCAACGGCGTGGTGGGCCAGGTCACGGCGGTCGCCGTTTCGAGTGCCACGGTCACGTTGCTCAGCGACCCGGGGTACGCGGTGGGCGCCCTGCTGCAGAACTCGCGCACCAACGCGGTGCTCCAGGGTTCGGTGGACGGGTCGCTGCATCTCGCCTACGTCCCCACCACGGTCTCCGTCGAGGTCGGCGAGCTTGTCGTGACCTCGGGCCTGGGGGGCTCCTACCCCAAGGGCCTGCTGCTGGGCACCGTCGCGAGCGTCACCAGCTCTCCCTCGGACGTCTACTACACCATCGTCGTCGAGCCGGTTGCCTCGACCGGCAACCTCGAGGAGGTCTACGTCATCACCTCCTACGACACGGAGGTCGCCGACGCGACGGCCGAGACCCTGCTG
Organism: uncultured Coriobacteriaceae bacterium; assembly: GCA_964619775.1. GTDB lineage: Bacteria > Actinomycetota > Coriobacteriia > Coriobacteriales > UMGS124 > CAZUFB01. The sequence goes on along the minus strand of CAZUFB010000004.1, from coordinate 27,907 downwards.
ACCACCGGCTCGCTCGACGGCGGGCAGGATGAGGAGGACGAGGCCGCCGAGGACGGGCAGGCCGAGGACGGGCAGGACAGCGGCGAGGCGGACACGTCGGCCGAAGGGGGTGCGTAGACCGTGTTCGAGCCTTCGCCCGACAGGCGGCCCTCCGAGAGGAGATGGGCGGTTTATATGCTCGCCGTCGTCCTCGTGGTCCTGCAGCTCGTTTTCGGGGCACATATCGACGTGTTCGGGGCGTCGCCTGACTTTTTGCTCGTCCTGTCCGCGACGGTGGCGCTGCGGGGAGGCCCGCGTGCCGGCTGTGCCGCGGGTTTTGTGTGCGGCCTGCTGTCCGACCTGCTGGGGAGTGGCCCCGTCGGCCTGTCCGCGCTGCTGGGCTGCGTCGGGGGCTACGCCCTGGGCACGAGCCGGCGCGGGGGGTTCGCCGACGGCTGGCGCGGGCCGTTGGCGGGGTTCGCGGCGATGTCTGCCGCCTACAACGTGCTTTACTTCTGCCTGCTGCTTGCGTTTGGCACGGGGGTGACGCTGGGGTGGGCGGCCGTGGGGCGGTTGCTGGCGGCCACCGTGCTCGATGTGGCGGTCGCCGCCCTGGCCTTCGCCTTCCTGGCTCGCTTCTCCGGACCGGGGCAGGCGACGGGCCCGGGCGGCCTCCACCTTCGCTAGGTTCGGGCGCGCCCGGGGCGCGCCGTTGTCCGTCAAGCCGCCGAAGCGCCCGAAGGGAGGGTGGGCCGTGTCGCCGTGGATCCTGTTCGTCCTCATCGCCGCCATCGTCGTGCTGGTTGTCGCCATCGTCGTCAACCTGCGCCTGCGCGACGTGCGCCGCTCCGAGCTCACCTTCGAGGCTCGGCGCGGCGTCTACGAGGTCGCGGCCGGCCGTATCCGCGCCCCCAAGGGGGCCGAGGCTCCCGACGCCCCCGTCGACGTCGACATGCGCGCGCGCCTCAAGATGCTCGCCGGCGCGGCGGGCGCCTTCTTCGGCGTGCTGCTCGTCCGTCTGTGGGGCATGCAGATCGTGTCGGGCTCGTCCTACTCCGAGCAGGCCGAGGAGAACCTCACGCGCGAGGTGGACATAGACGCGGTGCGCGGGCGCATCCTCGACCGCAACGGCACCGTGCTCGTCGACAACCGCCCGAGCATGGCGCTGGTGGCCGACCGGTCGGTGGCGGACGACACGCGCGTTGTGCGGCGCATCTCCAACCTGCTCGGGATGCCCGAGGTCGTGGTGCGCCACAACATCCAGAGCTCCTCCGAGGGAGCCCAGTCGCTGCGCACCATCATGATCGACGTCTCCGACAGCGCGGTGGCCTACGTGGTGGAGCACCCCGCGCAGTTCTCGGGCGTGCAGGTCGAGTCGCGCACGGTGCGCTCCTACCCGTACGGGTCGACGGCGTGCCACCTGCTCGGCTACACCGGCACGATATCGACCTCAGAGCTCGAGGCTTACGCCGCCGACGAGTCCAACCCGATCGACTACCAGCAGGGCGACACGGTGGGCAAGTCGGGGGTCGAGTATCAGTACGAGAGCGTCCTGCAGGGCGTGCGCGGCGTGCGCACAGTGCACGTCGACGCGAGCGGCGACGTGACGGGCGTCGTGAGCGAGGTGCCCGCCGAGCCGGGCAGCGACGTGCGGCTCGCCATAGACCTCTCCATCCAACAGGCCGCCGAGGAGGCCATCCAGACGGGCATGGCGGTGGGCGTGCTGGAGGGCTACGAGCCGACCGGCGGGGCGTGCATATGCATGAACTGCAAGACGGGCGAGGTCTTGGGCATCGCAAGCTATCCCAGCTACGACCCCTCGTCCTTCATAGGGGGCATCAGCACCGACGAGTGGGCCGCCCTCATCGCCGACGAGGCGAACTACCCGCTGCTCGACCGTTCCATCGACGGCCTGTACCCTTCGGCGTCCACCATCAAGCCTCTCACGACCTGCGCCGCGCTCGAGTACGGCCTGGCAGGATACGACAGCTCCTACTACTGCCCGGGCTGGTGGACGGGCATGGGCGAGCAGTGGGGCAAGTGGTGCTGGAACCATAGCGGCCACGGCTGGCTGAGCCTGCACGAGGGCATCGCCAAGTCGTGCGACTCGGTGTTCTACGAGATAGCGAACGCGTTCTACAACTCCGACTCCCAAGAGGGCATCCAGGAGATGTACCGGCGTTGGGGCCTGGGCAGCTCCACGGGCGTCGACCTGCCGGGCGAGTACACGGGGCGCGTGCCCGACTCCGAGTGGAAATGGAACTGGTACACCTCCTCGGCGGACTCCGACCGCATGTGGCAGCCGGGCGACACCGCCAACATAGCCATCGGGCAGGGCGACCTGCTCGTGACGCCGATGCAGATGTGCCTCGTCTACTGCGGGTTGGTGAACGGCGGCGTCGAGATGCGGCCCCACGTGCTGCTCGATGTCCTGTCCAACGAGAACCATGCCGTCCTGGCGCGCGCCGCCGAAGTCGTGCAGCGCACGGTCGACATCGACGAGAACTTCCTGTCGTTTGTCTACGAGGCTATGTGGGGCGTGGTCTACGAGACGTCCACCTACATCTACTTCGACGGGCTTCCGGTGCAGGTGGTGGGTAAGTCGGGCACCGGCGAGGCGGGGGACGACGAGGACAACACGCATGCGTGGTTCATCGCCGCCGCCCCCTACGAGGACCCGACCTACGTGGTGTGCTCGCTCGTCGAGCACGGCGGCGGCGGCGCGGCGGTGGCGTCGCACATGTGCCGCCAGGTTCTCGGCGCCATCTACGGCGTCGAGATGACCGATCCGCAGGCCCAGCTCGCCGCGTCGAGCGCGGCCGGCAACGAGGTGGAGGACTGATGGGTGGAGAGGCCATCGGGGACGCCCGGCGCGCCGCGGGCGTCGGGAGGGCGGTTGTCTCCTTCCTCAGGGGACTCGACCTGCCGGTGCTGGCGAGCACGCTGGCGCTTGTGGCGTACGGGCTGGTCGTCGTGTACTCGGCGTCGCTCTCCATCGACGACGCATCGGTTTCCCGCCAGGCCCTGGGGGCCGCGGCGGGCCTGGTGGCCCTGGTTGCGGTGGCGCGCTTCGACTACCGCAGGCTGGCCGGCGCGGTGCCCTTGCTGTTCGTCGTCGACTGCCTGCTCATGGTGGCGCCGCTCATCCCGGGCCTCAGCTACAACGCCAACGGTATTACCGGCTGGATACAGATCCCCGGGGTCGGGTTGACCTTCCAGACGTCGGAGGTCGCCAAGCCGGTCACGATCGCCCTCATGGCGGCGCTCGGTGCCCGCTTCGGAGGGCGGGTCACCCGGCTGTCCGACTACCTGCGGCTTTGCGGCATCCTCGCGGTGCCGTTCGCGCTCATCATGCTGCAGCCCGACCTCGGCACGGGCCTGGTGGTTCTCGTTTCGGGTGCCGTCGTCATCGTGATGGCGGGCCCCAAGCGCCAGTGGGTGCTTGCGACGCTGGGGGCCCTCGTCGCGCTCGTGGCCGCGGTGCTGCTCACCGACAGCCTCATCGACGCGGCGGTGGGCGACGACAACTCGCTTATCAAGGACTATCAGATGAACCGCCTGCTCGTGTTCCTCGACCCCACGCACGACACGACGGGGTCGGGCTACCAGCTGCAGCAGGCGATGATCGCGGTGGGGTCGGGCGGGCTGTTCGGCAAGGGCTTCGGCAACGCCACGCAGGCCACGTCGGGCTTTTTGCCCGAGGCGCACACAGACTTCGTGTTCGCCCTGCTCAGCGAGGAGTTCGGCTTTGTGGGGGCGGCGGCCTTGCTTGCGCTGTTCCTCGTGCTCATCTTCGGGAGCCTGCGGGTGGCGTTCCGCTGCGACGCGCTGTTCGGCAAGCTCGTCGTCGCCGGCGTCGTGGCGATGTGGACGTTCCAGATCTTTGAGAGCGTCGGCATGTGCCTGTCGCTCATGCCGATCACGGGCATCCCGCTGCCGTTCATCAGCTTCGGCTCGTCGTCGATGCTCGCCCAGCTCATATCCGTGGGCCTGGTGCAGTCGGTCGCCGTGCACAGGGGTCGGCAGTGACGCCCGCATCCGGGGGACGGCCGTCCGGCCTGGCCTGGCCGTGCGCCTACCGCCTCGCCCCGACGTTTTCGACAAGGGGGTTCGACCCATCGTGAGGATACCGCTCGACCAGTTCGTCAAAGCGTTCTCCGCCCGCCGGCAGGCTGCGGAGGCCGGCGCGGGGGAGGTGCGTCTGGCAGTCATGGTCGCCGAGGACGCCGGCGCCGCCTTCGCGCGTGCCGTGCGCGCCGCGCTGCGCCCCCAGACCGCCGGGGCGCGGCTCTACGTCGCCGGCTTCGGCGCCCGCCGGGGGACGCCGGCCGTGAACTGCCTCGCCGACGCCGCCGCAGTGCTCGCGGGGTCGGACGGGGCGCGCGCCGCCGCGCTGGCACGCGCCTATGCGGCCGCCGGCGTGCCCTGCTGCGTCTTGGTGCCCGCGGAGGCAGGCCCCGACGTGCTCGCGACCCTGCTGGGCGCCGCCGACGACGGGGCGGCGGTGCTTGTGTGCGACGCCGCCGGCGCGCCGCGCGCCCTGGGGGACTGGCTCGTCGCCGCCCTGCCCGACGCCGGCGGCGCCCTGGCCGCGGGGTTCCCGTGCTGCCGGGCTGCCCGGGGGCGCGCCCTGGCGCGCGAGGCGGCTCGCGGCAACGCCCTGATTGCGGCGCTGCCCCTCTTCGACGGGGCGGACCTGCCCGCCATGCTTGCGGCGGAGGTCGCGATGATGCTCAAGATGGCCGACGCCTACGGCCTGCCGCTCGACTGGTCGCGCCTGGGCGAGGGCGCGGCGATCGCCGCGGCGTCCTTCGCGCTGCGCGGTTGCTCGCGGGCTGCCTGCCGAGCGCTCCCGCTGCCGGCGCCGCTCGTGCGGGCCGGCGTCGCGGCGGCGGGCACCTACGCCCTGGGCCGTGCGCTCATGGCGTCGTTCGAGGCCCGCGCTGCCTGGCGCGACGCGGGGTCGCTCCCGGTCGTTCCCCTGACTGTGGAGACGGTCGGGGTCGAAGGGGAGGTGTCGCGCCCGTGAACTGCGCCGTTTCCCCGCATGGGCGGGTCGACCTGTGGCCGCTCGTCGAGCCGCTCGTCGATCTCGTCGAGAAGCCCTCGCGCTACATAGACCACGAGTACGGCGCCGCGCGCGACGCCGGGGCACCGTTCCGCTGCGTGCTCGTGTACCCCGACACCTACGAGGTGGGCCTGCCCAACCAGGGCCTGGCGATCCTCTACCGCATCCTCAACGCCCAGGAGGGCATGGCCTGCGAGCGTGCCTACACGCCGTGGGTCGACATGGCCGACCTCATGCGCGAGCGCGGCGTGCCGCTGTTCTCGATGGAGTCGTGCTTCCCGGTGGCCTCCTTCGACATGGTTGGCATCCAGATCCCCCACGAACTGGCGGCCACGAACATCGTCGAGACGCTCGATTTGGCATGCATCCCCGTCCTGGCCGAGGAGCGCGCCGAGGACGACCCCATCGTCTGCGGCGGCGGCCCGTCGGTCTACAATCCCGAGCCGGTTGCGGCGTTCTACGACGCCGTCATGGTCGGCGACGGCGAGGAGGTCATCGTCGAGGTCGCCGCGCTCATCCGCGAGCTGCGCTCCCAGGGTGCCCCCCGCGCGCGCATCCTCTCCGCGCTTGCCCGGGTGCCGGGGGTCTACGTGCCCTCGCTCTACGAGGCCCGCGCCGACGCGGCGGGCCGCACCCACGTCGTCCCCAAGCCGGGCTCGGGCGCGCCCGAGCGCGTCGTCAAGCGCGTCGTCGCCGACTTCAAGGCCTGCGACCCGCTCTCCACCACGCTCGTCCCCTTCCCCCAAGTGGTCCACGACCGCCTGTCGGTGGAGGTGCTGCGCGGTTGCGCGCGCGGGTGCCGATTCTGCCAGGCGGGCATGACCTACCGCCCCGTGCGCGAGCGCCCCGCCGACCAGATCGTGGCGGCCGTCATGCGCGGTCTGGCGTGCACCGGCTACGACGAGGTCTCGCTCACCTCGCTGTCGACCACCGACCACTCCAACCTCGAGACCGTGCTGCGCCGCCTCAACGCCGGCCTGGCGGGCACCGGCATCAGCGTCTCGCTCCCCTCCGAGCGACTCGACTCGTTCGGCATCGAGATGGCCCAGCTCGTTGCCGGCGAGAAGAAGGGAGGGCTTACGTTTGCCCCCGAGGCCGGCACCCAGCGCATGCGCGACGTCATCAACAAGGGGGTTACCGAGGACGACCTCATGCACGCCGTGCGGGCGTCGTTCTCCGAGGGCTGGCTGCGCATGAAGCTCTACTTCATGATCGGACTTCCCACCGAGACCGACGACGACGTGCGCGGCATCGCCGAGCTGTGCGGGCGCGCCCTGGAGCTTGCCCGCAGCTGCGTGGAGCCGCGCCAGCGAAGCGCGGTGCGCATCGGCACGTCGGTGGCCGTGTTTATCCCCAAGGCCCAGACCGCGTTCCAGTGGTGCGGCCAGACCGAGCCCGAGGAGGTGCGGCGCCGCCAGCGGCTGCTTGCCGACGCGGTGCCGCGCGGGGTCGACCTGCGCTACCACGACTACGCCTCGTCGTTCCTCGAGGCGGTGCTGTCCCGCTCGGGTCGCGAGGCGACCCCGCTCGTCCTCGAGGCCCACCGCCGCGGCGCGCGCTTCGACGCGTGGAGCGAGCGGTTCGACCTGGCGGTGTGGGAGGCCGCCGCCGCCGCCGTGGGCCTCGACATGCGCGCCTTGGCCTGCGAGCCTTTCGAACCCGGCGCGCCGCTGCCGTGGGACCACATCTCGGCGGGCGTCTCCCGGCGCTACCTTGCCCGCGAGTGGGAGCGCGCCCGGCGGGGCGTCCTCACGCCCGACTGCACGCGCTCCTCGTGCACGGGCTGCGGGGTGTGCCCGGCCTTGGGCGTAGGCAACGACCTCGAGAGGGGGCGCGATGCCTGCTGAGAACGAGCCGCTCTTCTGCCTGCGGGTGCGCTACGTCGAGACGGGACGGTTGCGCTACCTGTCTCATCTCGAGCTGCTGCGCGCCGTGGAGCGCGCCGTGCGCCGCGCGGGGCTGCCTTACGCGGTGACGCAGGGCTTCTCGCCGCGCATGAAAGCCGCCTACGGCCCCGCGCTGCCCGTGGGCGTCGCGTCGCGGGACGAATGGTTCGACCTGTGGCTGCGCGCCTACCGACCGGCGGGAGAGTACCTCGCCGCCCTGCGCAGGGCCGCCCCGCCCGACCTCGAGCCGCAGGAGGCGGCCTACGTCGAGGTGCACGGTCCGTCGCTGTCGGCGGTGCTGACGTTGTCGAGCTGGGAGGTCGAGCTCGGCCCGCAGCCCGGTGCGGCCGGAACCCCTTTCTCGCGCCTGCGCCCCGCCGACGTGGAGGCCGCTTTCGCGGCCGTGCTGGCGCGCGGCGAGATCTCGTATCTGCGCGACGGCAAGCCGCGCACCGTGGCGCTTGCGGGCAAGGTTGCCCGCGGGCCCGAGGTGTCCCCGCTGTCCGGCGGCGCGCCCGGGGCTTTCGCGCGCTTCACGACGCGCTCGTCCAACGCCGGCGCGCTGCGCCCCGACGTCCTCATGGGCGCCGTTGCGGTGCAGCTCGCCGAATCGTGCGCCGCCCGCTCGGAGGCCCCGCTCTGCGGCGGGGTATCCGTCGTATCATGCAAACATTGTCTGCGCACGTCCGTCGTGCGCGCCGCTCAGTACCTTGAAGGGAAGGACGGCTCATGGGTGCGCCCGATCTGACGCTATCTCCCGGCGACATCGTCCGCGGCCTCGTCGACCGCGTCGACGCTTCGCTTGACGCCTGCTTTCTGAACGCGGGCGCCTACGGTACCTTGGTGGTGCCGCTCGCGGGCCTTGCGGGCACCACGGTGGCCAAGCTCGTGCCCGGTGCGTGCGTGTGCGCCCAGGTCGTCTCCGCGCAGCACGGAAAGAAACTCGCGCGGGCCTCGGTGAGCATCGAGTTCTCGGGCCGCACGAGCGTGCTGGTGCTCGACGGCACCGCCCTCACCGGGCCCGAGGTGCCGGCCGTCCCCGAGGTGTTCGTGTCCAAGCGCGTGCCGAGCATGCGCCGCGCCGAGCTTGCGACGCAGATGGAGCGGGCGCTGGCCGACGAGTCGTGCGGGCTGCCGTCGATGCTCGACGTGGTCTGCGGCCCGGTGATGCTCATCCTGCGCACGGCGGCCGACAAGACCCCGTGGGAGCAGGTGCTCTCGGCCGTGGTGGTGCAGGTCACCGAGGCGGCCGCCTTCACCGTCCTGGTCCGCGCCGACCAGGCCCCCGCGCTGCTCATGGCCGAGCGCCCCGACGCCGACGGCGACGCCTCCATCGCCACGGCCGGCCCGGCGGCCGCCTCCTCTGCGGCGGCGCTCGACGGCCGGCGCATCGCGCTGTCGTGCGGTGGCGAGATCGTCTTCGAGCGCACCGAGGCCATGTGGACGGTCGCGGTGCGTCCCGGTGGCGCGCGGACCGAGGGGCGCGACCGGCTCGTGGCCCTCGTCAACGGCGAGGCGGCCGCCGCGGTGAGCGAGGCGCTTGCCGAGTACGACGTCGCGGGCGTGGTGGCCGTGGGCTTCATGCCGGGTATGCCGCTCGACCGTTTCGAAGATCTGGTCGACGACATGTCGGAGCGCCTCGGGATGGGCGAAACGCGCATTTCCGGTGACGCGGGGCTGTCGATAGTCCTTGTGGAGCGCAACGGGCGTACTATAGGCTGACGTGCCCGCACCCCTTCTTAGCACGGGGCGCTGTCCAGAGGGCATGCGCAGATTGTATGTTGTCTGGCCGTTCAGCCGTGTTTCGTCGACACGTTCCCCGTTGACGAGGCGCGGTGCACGGTGCTAATGTTGTGTCTTGCATTTGTCGCGAGCCGGAAGGTACTAACACATGTACGCAATCGTTTCCACGGGTGGTAAGCAGTACAAGGTCGCCGAGGGCGATATCATCGATATCGAGAAGCTCGAGGCCGAGGAAGGCCAGACCGTCACCTTCAACGAGGTGCTGTTCCTCAACGACGGCAAGAAGGCCGTCACCGACCCCGAGGCTCTTGCCAAGGTCAGCGTCGAGGGCGAGGTCCTTAAGCAGTACCGCGACAAGAAGGTCATCGTCTTCAAGTTCCGCCGTCGTAAGCGCTATCGTCGCACGCGCGGCCACCGTCAGTACCTGACGAAGGTGCGCATCACCAAGGTTGCCGAGTAGGTCTGATCGAGTTTTCACGTAGGGAGCGTTCTCATGGCACATAAAAAGGGTACGGGTACGTCCCGCAACGGTCGTGACTCCATCGGTAAGCGCCTTGGCTGCAAGCGTTTCGACGGCCAGGTCGTGACCGCCGGCACCATCCTGGTGCGCCAGCGCGGCACGAAGTTCCACCCCGGCCAGAACGTCGGCAAGGGCAAGGACGACACCCTGTTCGCGCTGTGCGACGGCACGGTGAAGTTCACCAAGGGCGTCAAGCGTCGCGCCAACATCATCCCGCTGGAAGAGGCGGCCGAGTAGGTCTCCGCCCACAGCGACCGATCTCTAGGCCCCTGTAGCGTCGCGCTGCGGGGGCCTTTCCATACCGGAGGGACCCCCATGTTTATCGACCAGGTGCGCATCAACGTCAAGGGCGGCGACGGCGGCGCGGGCTGCATGTCGTTCCGACGCGAGGCCCACGTCCCCAAGGGCGGCCCCGACGGCGGTGACGGCGGGCACGGAGGCAACGTCGTGGTCGTGGCCGACCCGCAGCGCTCGTCGCTCATCGACTACCGCTTCAAGCACCACTTCAAGGCCAAGCGTGGCACGCACGGCCAGGGTGCCAAGCGCCACGGAGCCGACGGCGAGGACCTGCTGTTGCCGGTCCCCCTGGGGACGGTGGTTTACGAGCTTGACCCCGAGACCCAGGAGCGCCTCTACCAGATCGCCGACCTCACGCACCCCGCCGAACGCGCCGTGGTGGGCGAGGGCGGTCACGGCGGGCGGGGCAACACCCACTTCGTGACCTCGGTGCGCCGCGCGCCGGCCCTCACCGAGAAGGGCGAGCCGGACGACGAGCACCCTATCGAGATCGAGCTGAAGCTCATGGCGGACGTGGGCCTCGTCGGCATGCCGAGCGTCGGCAAGTCGTCGCTCATCGCCTTCATGAGCGCCGCGCGTCCCAAGATCGCCGACTACCCGTTCACCACGCTGCAGCCCAACCTCGGCATGGTGCGCGTCGACGACCAGTACGACTACGTCGTCGCCGACATCCCCGGCCTCATCGAGGGCGCAAGCGAGGGCAAGGGCCTGGGGCACGAGTTTTTGCGCCACATCGAGCGCACGGCGCTCATCATGCACGTCGTCGACCTGAGCGGCTCCTACGAGGGGCGAGACCCGGTGGAGGACTACGGGGTCATCAAGCTCGAGCTTGCCCGCTATGCGCAGGAGCTCGCCGACCGCCCGAGCATCGTCGTGGGCAACAAGCGCGACCTGCCGGGCACCGAGGAGGCGAGCGCCCGCATGCGCGCCGCCGCCGAGGAGGACGGGGTTGCCTACTTCGAGGTGTCGGCCGCCACGGGCGTCGGCATGCACGCCCTCATGCTCGAGGCGGGCGTGCGCGTGGCCGAGCTGCGCGCCGCCGCGGCGGCCGAGCTGGCGGCGGAGGAGGCGCTCCACGCGCGCTACGACCAGGTGTGGGAGGGCCAGCGCCGCCGCCGGCAGCAGGCGTTCCACATCGACGCGCTGGGGCCGGGCCTGTGGCGCGTCAGCGGCAAGTCCGTCGAGCGCATGGTGGTTCAGACCGACTGGGACAACGACGAGGCGGTCATCTACCTGCAGAGGCGATTCGAGCGCCTCGGGTTGGTGGACGCGCTGTCCAAAGCCGGCGCGCGCAACGGCGACACGGTGCGCATCCTGGGCTACGACCTCGACCTGAGCGGCGTGGAGGACCCCGACGACGTGGCCGACGAGGACCTCGCCGAGGTGCTCGTGTGGGACGCCGAGGCCGGCGACTTCGCGGCGGACCCCCGTGGGTGACGCCGCGGCGGTCTACCCGCAGGCGCACCGCGTCGTCGCCAAGGTCGGCTCGTCCACTCTCATGGGTCCTGACGGACGGCTCGACGAGGCGTTCATCGACGACCTCGCCGCGCAGATCGCGGGGCTGGCCGCCGAGGGGCGCGAGGTCGTGCTTGTCACCTCGGGGGCCATCGCGGCGGGACTGGCTCCCTTGGGGTTTGACCGGCGGCCCGACGACATGCCGTCCCTGCAGGCCTGCGCCGCCGTGGGCCAGGTTGCCCTTGTAGACACCTATGCCCGCGCCTTCGCCCGGCGCGGCCTGGCGGTGGGCCAGGTGCTGCTCACCCGCAACGACACAGGGTCGCGCACGGCCTACCTGCACGCGCGGGCCACGGTCGACCGGCTGCTCGCCCTGGGCGCGGTGCCGGTCGTCAACGAGAACGACACCGTGGCGGTCGACGAGATCCGCTTCGGCGACAACGACTCGCTCGCGGCGATCGTCGGCGCCCTGGCGGGGGCCGACCTCGTGGTGCTGCTGAGCGACGTCGACGGTCTGTACACGGCCGACCCCGCGCAGGACCCCGGTGCGCGCCTCGTCGAGCGCGTCGACGCGGTCGACGAGGCGGTCATGGCCTGTGCCGGCGGGCCGCGCGGCGCGTTGGGCACCGGCGGCATGCGCACCAAGGTGCGCGCCGGCCGCTCGATGCAGGCGGCGGGCATCCCGCTCGTGGTGTGCCGCGGCCGCCGTCCGCGGGCGCTCCTGGACGCGGTGCACGGCCTGGCCGTGGGCACGCGCTTTGCCTGCGACCCGGCGGCGGGCCGCGAGCCGGCGCGTAAGCTGTGGATCGGACTGGCGGGCCGCGACGCGGGCTGCGTCGTCGTCGACGACGGCGCGCGCGACGCCCTGCACGAGCGCGGAGGGTCGCTGCTGCCGGTGGGCGTGGTGGGCGTCGAGGGGTCGTTCGCCCGCGGCGACATCGTCGCGGTTCGCGACGCCCAGGGCACGCTCGTGGCCCGCGGCATTGCGGCCTACTCGGCGCGGGAGGCCGAGCTGGTGCGCGGCATGCGCCTCGAGATGGTGGCCCGCGTGCTGCCCGATCGCGCGGGGGTGCCGCTCGTCCACCGCGACGAGCTGATCGTTTTCTAGGGTGTGTTTGCAGGACGTTGCCGACCGCGGGGCCGTGCGTCCCGTGCGAAAGGGGATGGACGCCATGGGCGAGGCACGCATCAAGGCGACCCGCGCCGCCGTGGCGGCGCGCGAGCTGGCGGGGACCGGCGCCGCGCTGCGCGACGCGGGGTTGCGGGCGATGGCCGGGGCGCTGCGCGCGCGGTGCGACCGGGTGTTGGCCGCCAACGGCGACGACGTCGCGCGCGCGCGGCAGGCTGGCGTCTCCGAGGCGCTCGTCGACCGGCTGGCCCTCGACGCGGCGCGCGTCGAGGGCATGGCGTGCGGCCTCGAGCAGATCGCCGCGCAGCCCGACCCGCTCGGGCGCGTGCTGGACGGGTCGTGCGCGGCGGGCGGCCTGCGCGTCGAGCGCGTCACGGTGCCGCTCGGTGTGGTGGCGATGGTCTACGAGGCGCGCCCCAACGTCACCTCCGACGCCGCGGGCCTGTGCCTCAAGGCGGGTAACGCCTGCGTGCTGCGCGGCGGCTCGATGGCGCGCGGCTCCAACGCCGCCGTCGCCGAGGCGCTGACCGCGGGCCTTGCGGCCGCGGGGCTGCCGCCCGACGCGGTGTGCCTGCTCGAGGGCGGCGGCCACGAGGTCGTCGACGAGCTGATGGGGCTCACCGACCTCGTGGACGTGCTCATCCCGCGCGGCGGCACCGAGCTCATCCGCTCGTGCGTGGAGAACGCCCGCGTGCCCGTCATCCAGACCGGCGTGGGCAACTGCCACGTCTACGTGCACGAGCGGGCCGACTTCGCCATGGCGCGCGCCATCGTCATGAACGCCAAGACGCAACGGCCCGGGGTGTGCAACGCCTGCGAGTCGGTGCTCGTGGACGCCTCCGTCACCGACGCCTTCGTGCCCGGTTTGCTCGACGAGCTGGCTGCGGCCGGGGTGACGGTGCACGCCGACCCGCTCGTCGAGCGTGTCGCCCGGGCCTCCGGGCACGCGGGCTGCACGGTGAGGGCCGAGGAGGACGACTGGGGCCGGGAGTACCTTGCGCTCGAGCTGAGCATGCGCGCGGTGGGAGGCGTGGAGGAGGCGATCGACCACATCAACCGCTACGGCACGCGCCACTCCGAGTGCATCGTCACGCAGGACTACGCCGCCGCCGAGCTGTTCCTCGCCAAGGTCGACGCCGCGGCGGTCTACGTCAACGCCTCGACGCGTTTCACCGACGGCGGGATGTTCGGCCTGGGCGCCGAGATCGGCATCAGCACCCAGAAGCTCCACGCGCGCGGCCCGATGGGCGCCGGAGCGCTCGTCACGACGAAATACCTCTGCCGCGGCGCCGGGCAGACGAGGTAGGCCGTGCCCGCCGCGGCCGAAAGGGCCCTGCTCGATTTGGTGTGCGCCCGCGCCGCCGGGGGCCGGACGTGCGCGCTTGGCGTCGTGGGCGGCACGTTCGATCCCGTCCACCGCGGTCACACCGCCCTGGGCGAGGCGGCGCGCACCGAGCTTGGGCTCGACGGGGTGCTCTACGTCCCGGCGGGCGTCCCGTCGTTCAAGCGCGACCGCGAGGTCGCCCCCGCCCGCGAGCGGCTCGCCCTCGTGGAGCTTGCGGTCGCAGGCCTGCCGCGCAGCGCCGCGAGCGCCCGCGAGGTGGAGCGGCCCGGCGTCACCTACACGGTCGACACGCTTGCCGGCCTGCGGGGGGAGCTTCCCGATACGGTGCGGCTCGTGTTCGTCGTGGGGGCCGACGCGTTCGAGACGCTGCCCGTCTGGCACCGCGCAGCCGACCTCGCCCGCCTCGCCCGGATTGCCTGCGCCCCCCGGGCGGGCTGCATGCCTCCGCACGAGACCGCCCGACGCGTCCGGCAGGCGGGCTTTGAGGTGGCGCTGCTGCGCACGGAGGTGCCGGAGGCCTCCTCCACCGAGGTGCGTGCCCTCCTGCGCGCGGGGCGGCCGCTCGGCGGGCTGCTCGACCCGGCGGTCGAGCGACGCATCCGTGCGCGCGGGCTGTACGGCGCGCGCCCCGCGGGGTAGGATGGGAAAGGTGCGACGGGTTCCACGACGTGCCGTGGGCGGCTGCGGGGCCGCGCGGACGGCGGGTGCGGAGGTTTTGCATGGGCAAGGGCAAAGGCGAAGACAGGGAGCGCGAGCGCCGCGAGGAGAAGGCCGACCGGGCGGCCGACAAGCCCGGGAAGCCCGAGAAGGCGGGCAAGGACGGCGGCAAGGCCGCCAAACAGCCGAAAGACGGCAAGGCCGCTGCAAAGGCCGCGGGAGAAGCGCCGGCCGCACGCCCCGCACGCCCTGCGTCGGGCGTGTCGCTGCGCTTTCCCGAGATCGCGCCCGGCACGCCGCAGCGCCCGGCGAGGCCGGGTTCGTGGGGGGCGTGCCCGCCCGACCAGTGTCGCACGCTCGACCGCATCGGGGCGGCGGTCGACGCGCGCCTTTCGGGGCGGCGGCTGGAGCACGTCCACGGTGTCGCGCTGACGTGCGGGGCGCTCGCCGCTCGCTACGGGGTCGACCCCTTCGCGGCGCAGGCGGCGGGCCTTCTGCACGACTGGGACAAGCATCTGACGCTTGACAAGCTGTGGGCAAAGGTGGACGCGTTCGGCATCGCGGTGCCCCACGACGACCGCCTCGCACCCTTGCTGCACTCCTGGACGGCCGCCGCGTCGTTGCCGCTCACCTTTCCCGAGCTCCCCCCCGAGGTCTTCCGCGCGGTGGGGCGCCACACGGTGGGCGCCGTCGACATGACGGGGCTCGACATGGTGCTCTTTGTGGCCGACATGGTCGAGCCCACCCGCGCCGGCGACCACGTCGCCGCGCTGCGCGCCCTCGTGGGCGGCGCCCCGCTCGAGGGGGTCTACGCGGCGTGCCTGCGCCAGAGCATCCTTTACGTGCTCGAGACGGGGCGCTACCTGCACCCCGGCGCCATCGAGGCGTGGAACGCCTGGTGCGGCGAGCTGCCCGCGTAGGGCGGGAAAATGCGCAGGCCCTGAGGTTTCCCACCGCGTTCACGACCTCGCCGCATCGGCCTGCTATGATGCCGCCGCGCCGTCCGCCGACGACGCCCTGCCTGCGTGCTTCGACCGTTTTTTCGACCGTTTCGGGCGCGTTGCGCCCGCGCACTGCCTGTAAGGAGCGTATTTACGTGGAACCCAAGGACCTTGCCTTCGAAATAGCCCGTATCATCGACGACCGCAAGGGTCACGACATCGCGATCCTCGACCTGCGCGGCATCTCCGACATCACCGAGTTCTTTGTCATCGCCACCGGCGACAACAACCGCATGGTCGACGCCATCGTCGACGAGATCGAGAACCGCCTGCGTCCGGTGGGCATCCACGCCTACGCCATCGAGGGGCGCGAGGGCGAGGAGCGGAACACGTGGGACCTCATGGACTTCGGCCCGGTCATCGTCCACGTGTTCCAGCCCGCGGCGCGTGCCTTCTACCGTCTTGAGCGTCTGTGGGGCGACGCCCCGCGCATCGAGTATGAAGACGGCCGCATCGTCGATGGGTTCACGGTGATTCCCGACCGCCAGAGCGCCGACTCCGAAAACGCAGACCGCGACGCGCTCGACGCGGCGCTGGCAGCCGCCGAGGAGCTTATCGAGGAGGAGTAGGCGCAAGGCGGAAGACTGCCCTGCCCGTTGCGGGGCGCCGGTTCGCACGGTCGGCCCGATGTGAGGGGCGGCGACCCTGCCCGGGTTTTCCGGGAGGGCCGTCGCCCCTTTGCCGTTCTTCGCGCGTACCGCCCGAGGGTTTCGGGGCGGCCAGGCTTTCCCTTGTGCCGACCCCTCACGCGCCGTCATGGCGCGTCGGCGGGGTCTTCGACACGCCGTCTTTGAAGCGCAGCTCGCTTCCGTACATCGCGGCCGCCGACCCAAAGCGCTCGCGTAGCAGGTCGGTGGCGCGGTCGAGCCGCCCGCGCGCCGCGCGCCCCTCCCGCTCGGCCTCCTCGTCTTCGAACAGGCCGAGCTGCTCGGGACGCTCGTCCCAGCCTTCCACCCCGATGCCCAGCAGGCGTACCGGCGTCCCCTCGGCCCACACGCGGTCGAGCATCCCCAGGGCGGCTTCGGCGATCTCGCGGTCGTCGTCTGTGCGGTGGGACAGCGTCGCGCGCACGCTGCGCGCCTCGCCGACCCGGTAGGCGCACTTGAGCGTCACGGTGCGTCCGCGCAGCCCTTTGGCGCGCAGCCGCCGCGCGGTAAGCGTCGCGATGTAGCGCACCGCCGACACCACTTCGCCGCGGTCTGCGAGGTCGCGGGCGAACGTGCGCTCGCTCGACACAGACTTCGCCTCCTCGGGAGCCGCGAGTTCGGCGACGGGGGAGGGGTCGTTGCCTGCGGCGCGTGCCGCAAGGCGCGGCCCCAAGACCCCCAGGCGGGCCTCGAGCGCGGCGGTGTCGGCACAGGCGAGCTGCCCGAGCGTGCGGATGCCGAGCTTCTCGAGCACCTGGCAGGTGCGCGGCCCCACGCCGCTGAGCGCGCGCACCGACAGCGGCGCCAGAAACGCCTCCTCGGTGCCGGGGTAGACCACGGTGAGGCCGTTGGGCTTGTTGCGCTCGCTTGCTATCTTGCTGACGGTCTTGCTCGTCGACAGGCCCATCGAGCAGGTAATCCCCAGCGCGGAGACCCTGTCGGCGATGCGGCGGCACACGGCGACGGGGTCGTCGCGCGAGAAGCGTCCCGGCGTCACGTCGAAGAAGGCCTCGTCGACGGAGACCGGCTCCACATAGGGCGTCTCTTCGCCGATGGAGGCCATCACCTGGCGCGATACCTCGCGGTAGCGTTCGTGGCGCGGCGGTGCCCAGATCGCGTCGGGGCACAGGCGCCGCGCCTGGGCCGATGGCATCGCCGAGCGCACGCCGTAGGCGCGCGCCTCGTAGGAGGCGGTCGAGACGACGCCGCGCTTGTCGGCGTCGCCGCCCACGATAACCGGCCTGCCGCGCCACGCGGGGTGGTCGAGCTGCTCCACCGAGGCGAAGAACGCGTCGAGGTCGAGCAGCCCCACGGCGCGTCCGCTCCAGGTCTCCTCAGGGAGGGCGGCACCGGGGTCGGCGGCTTTGTGCGGGCTGGGCGCTCGTGCGCCCGGGTTAAAGGTGTCCATGCGTGCGAGTATACGCCCTTGCGGGCAAAAACGCGAACAGATGTGCGTGTCGCTGCGACTTTTGTGCGCAGGACATGCCTCAAATCCTGCGACGGCAGCCGCCGAGGCGATCCGCAGAAACGCCGAGCTTCGTTGCGCTCGGGCTCACGCACCTCGTGTACGCATCGCCCTCGTGCGCCCCGCTCGGCAATTCCGTGGATTGCCCTAGAACGCCACCGTGAACGTGGTCCCCTCCTCGCGCGAGCTCGTCACCGAGATGCGGGCGCCCTGCGCCTCGGCGATGCTCTTGGCAATCGCCAGCCCCAGGCCGTAGCTCCCCGTCGCCCCGCCGCCGCGGGCCTTGTCGCTGCGCCAGAAGCGGTCGAAGACGTGCGGGATGTCCCCGGGGGCTATCGGCTCGCCGGTGTTGTTCACGCGCAGCACGGGGTTCCCTTTGCGGCGTTCGAGCGACACCTTGACGCGGCCGCCGGCCCCCGCGTACTTAACCGCGTTGTCCATAAGCGACTTTACGAGCCGTTCGAGCTGCTCGCGGTTGCCGCGCACGCGCACCCCGTCCTCGATGTCGTCGACAAGCTCCACCTGAGCCTCGAAAGCCACGGCGTCGAAGGTGAGGCTGGCCTGGCGCACGAGGGCCGACAGGTCGCATTCGGGGGGGTCCCCGTCGCGGTGGGCCGCCGCGTCCTCGTCCTCGTTGCGGGCAAGGAAGAGCATCTCCTCGACGAGCCCCTTCATGCGCCGCGCCTCGCTGCCGATGCCCGCGATCCACTTTCGCTGCTCCTCGCGCAGGCTGCCCGACTCGTTGCGAAGCAGAATGTCGATGTTGGCGAGGATCACCGTGAGGGGCGTTTTCAGCTCGTGGGAGGCGTCTGCGATGAACTGCGCCTGGGTGTCCCAGGCCTTCTTGACGGGGCGCGTGATGACGCGGGCCAAGAAGATGCTCAGCACAAACAACACCAGCAGGGCGGCCAGCAGCACGGCGGAGGTGCCCAGGGCGGTGCTGCGCATCGTGGCGAGGTAGGCGCTGGCGTCTACGAACGCGAGCACCACGCTGTTGGCCCCCACGTCGCGCAGGAAGAACACCCCGATGTCCCACAGCAGGCCCTCGTCGGCCTCGGCGGACAGGGCCTCGGAGACCGCCAGCGTGCGCACGGTCTCGTCCATGCTCGTAAGGAAGTCGTCGTTGTAGGAGACCAAGGTGCCGTCCACCACGGCCACCACGGCCACCGGCACCGATCCGTCGGAGCTCTCCGAGGACGGGTCGGGTCCGTCGTGACGGCCGATGACGACCGTTATCTCCTGCTCGGGACCCCATTCCACGGCCCTTTTGAGCTCACGTAGCAAAGGGGCCTGGACGCTCGACGAGGTGACGGCCATGATGGCGACGAACGCGCAGGCGAGCATGGCCGCGCATATCGCCATGATGATGGCGACGATCTTGAACCTGAGCTTCTTGAGCACGGTCGCCTCCCTGCGGGCCGGTCCGGGGCGCAGGCCGCGCCGGAACAGCGGTTAGGGCAATCCGTGAAGCTGCCGCGCGGGGTGTGCGGGGGTTCTTCGCACAGGGGGGTGCGGGCCCGGGCCCAACGGAGGCGCGGCGTTTTGCGGGGTGCCCTAGGATGCCGCCTCGGTGTCGTCGAGGCGGTAGCCGAGCATGCGTATGGTGCTAATAGTGACACGCGATTCCAAAAACGCAAGCTTTTTCCGCAGGAACGAGATGTACGCCTCGACGTTGTTGAGGCCGGCCTCCCCGCCGGTGCCCCACACGCGCGTGAGCAGGGTCGACTTGCTGAAGACCGTCTGCGGCGCGCGCATGAGCAGCTCGAGCACCGCGCTTTCGCGCTGCGAGAGCCGCACGCTGCGCTCGCCCGAGCAGGTGAGGGTCATGTCGACCAGGTTGAGCGTCAGGTCGCCGAAGGTAAGCGTGTCGAGCACCACCTCGCCGGTGCGACGGGTGAGGGCGCGCAGGCGCGCAAGCAGCTCCTCGGGGTCGAACGGCTTGGTGAGGTAGTCGTCGGCCCCGGCGTCGAGGCCCTGGACCTTGCTCTTGGTCTCGGAGCGCGCGGTGAGCATGAGCACGGGCGTGGAGACGCCTTCCTCGCGCAGCCGCCGGCACACCTCGAAGCCGTCGAGCTGGGGGAGCATGATGTCGAGCACGACGGCGGCGTACATGCCGCTTTCCGCATAGGCGAGACCGTCCTTGCCGTTGTCGACGACGTCGACGTTCCAACGGTTCTCCCGCAGGATGTGGGCCAGCGCGTCGGCCAGGTTCGGTTCGTCCTCGACTACCAGTATGTTCATCGCGTCCCCTTCGGGTCGGGTTGCCGGCCGTGTCGGCAACGGCGGCGTTTCTTTGAAGATTTGAAGGGATGGTACGGTATCATGCTGAACCGTTTCTGAAATTCCGGCAGACCGCGCCCTCGGTGCCCGAACGGTCACGGTAGCCCCACACGGTGTGTCCGTTGTGTGGAGGCTGGGCGCGGTGCGATTGTGGATAGGGTGGGCACGGACAAAACACCCTTCCCGTGTCCCGCGAGTTGTCGTAAAATGCACTGCTGCTATGTGTGGACATGTGGCCGCAGGGCCGCTAGTACTGAGGAGCTTTCATTGGCTGTCAAGATTCGTCTCGCTCGTCACGGTTCGAAGAAGAACCCCTACTACCGCATCATCGTCGCCGACTCGCGTAGCCCGCGCGATGGTCGCAACGTCGAGGAAGTCGGCCGCTATAACCCGATGGTCGACCCGGTGTTCGTGTCGATGGACATGGAGAAGGTCGACGCTTGGATCAAGAAGGGTGCCCAGCCCACCGATACCGTCGCCCGCCTCATCGACTCGGTGAAGAACCCCCGTCCGGCCGCCGAGCCCAAGCAGAAGCTCAGCAAGAAGGCTGCTGCCAAGGCCGCCGCTGCCGCTGAGGCCGCCGAGTAATGACCGAGCCCGAGGGGATCGAGCCCGAGGCGCTCGAGGAGCGGCTTCCCAGCGACAACGTCGCCGATCTGGTCGAGTACCTCGTGACGTCGCTCGTCGACAATCCCGAGGCGGTCGCCATCGATGTGACGGATGGCGAGGGGACCACGCTTGTCGAGGTCCACGTCGACTCCCGGGACGTCGGCAAGGTCATCGGGCGTCACGGTCGCGTCATCAAGGCTGTGCGCACGCTCGCCCGTGCCTGTGCGGCGCGTGACGAGCTCGTCGCCGACGTCGAGGTCATAGGGTAGAGGTATGGTTCAGCAGAGCGTGACGCCTTATATCAACGTCGCGCGCATCGCTCGAACGCATGGTAGGAAAGGGGAGGTTGTCGTCGTTGCGCTCGACGGCCTCCCCTTTTGTCTTGAGGAGGGCATGCGCGTCTGCCTGACACCGCCGCCGCTGCGCGGGGATCGCTGGCACACCGTGGAGCGCGTCGGGGTGGGAGAGTCCCCGCTGGTCGCCTTCTCCGGTGTTGGCGGGCTGGCCGAGGCGGAGCCTCTCGTCGGCAAACTCGTGCTGGTCGGGCGCGACGACGTCCCCGAGGCGGCGCAGGAACGCGCCGTCCTCGACTGTGTGGGCTGCGAGCTCGTCGACGACGAGCGCGGGTCGGTGGGAATCATCCGCGAGCTTATGCGGTTGCCCGCCAACGACGTGTGGCGCGTGGACGGCGGCCCCTTCGGCGAGGTGCTCGTCCCCATCATCGACGACGTGGCGGTCCGGATTCCCGAGGGGCCCGGCGAGCCCGTGCTCGTGCACCTGCTGGAGGGCCTGCTGCCGGAGGTGGGGGCGTGACCTTGCGCATCGAGACGCTCGGCGTCTTCCCCGACATGTTCGAACCTGTCATGTCGCTGTCGATCATGGGGCGTGCCCGGCGCGCGGGGGTGTTCTCGTTCAAGGCGCACGACCTGCGCGACTGGACGCACGACCGGCACCGTACCGTCGACGACGCGCCCTACGGCGGCGGACAGGGCATGCTCATGAAGTGCACGCCGTTCTTCGAGGCGCTCGACGAGCTGTGCCCGCCTGACGACCCTGCCTGCACGGTGTTCTTCACGCCCGCCGGCGAACCGTTCACCCAGGCGCTCGCCGAGGAGCTTGCGCGCGAAGAGCGCATCCTGTTTGTCTGCGGCCACTACGAGGGCATGGACGAGCGGGTCTACTCCCGCGCCACGCGCTGCATCTCCCTGGGAGACTACGTGCTCACCGGCGGCGAGCTGGCGGCCCTCGTGGTGGCCGACGCCGTGGTGCGGCTGCTGCCCGGGGCGCTGGGCGACGAACAGAGCGCGCTCGACGAGTCGTTCTCCGACGGGCTGCTCGAGTACGCCCAGTACACCCGCCCGCCGCTGGCGGGGGGGCTGGGGGTGCCCGCCGTGCTGCTTTCGGGCGACCACGGCCGGGTGGACCGCTGGCGCCGGGCCGACGCGATCGCGCGGACCTGCGCGCTGAGGCCCGACCTCGTCGCCCGCGCCCGCCTGACCCCCCAGGAGCGCTCGCGCGCCGAGGAGCTGCTGGCGCGCCTCGCCGCAGGCGAGGACCCCGAAGCGGCGGCCCCGGCGGTCTTCCCGGAGCTGCGCTAGGGCAGTCCGCAATACAGCCGCGCGCCTCGCCGCGGGGGTGGCGGGTATTATTTGTTGCCGGGCCGGGTGCGGTGCGCGCCCGGCCCGTTCGGTACTAGAATGTACGGACCCGCCGCCCGCGCCCCAGGCCCAGGCGGCCCGCAACCGGACAACGACGGCCATCAGGGAGGCACCGTGGCGCTGGATATCGACAGATACGACGAGGTCGACGGAGAGGCGTGCCCGGCCGACGCCTCCGAGCTGGGCGAGGGCGGGCAGGCGCAGGCCGCAGCGGCCGTCGAGGGGGAGCGCGAGCCCTGGTGGCGCGGCGTCGCCGAGTTCGTCGTCGCCTTCGCCGTCATGATCGCGGCCATCCTGCTGCTGCGCCACTTCGTCATCGAGCCCTTCGAGATCCCCTCCGGCTCGATGGAGGAGACCATCCAGGTGGGCGACCGCGTGTTCGCCGAGAAGATCACCGTCGCCTTCAGCTCGATGCCCGAGCCCGGCGACATCGTGACCTTCATCAACCCGGCAGACTCCTCCGAGACGCTTATCAAGCGCGTCATCGCCATCGAGGGGCAGACCATCGACCTGCGCGACGGCGTCGTCTACGTCGACGGCGTGGCGCTCGACGAGCCCTACACCGAGGGCAAGCCCACCTATGCGATGAAGTGCAACGGCACCACCCAGCTTACCGACATCATCTACCCCTACACGGTTCCCGAGGGCTGCTTCTTCGCGATGGGCGACAACCGCACCAACTCCTCCGACTCGCGCGTCTTCGGCGCGGTGTCGGTGGAGAACATCACCGGGCGGGCGGTCTTCCGCTACTGGCCCATCTTCTACGCGCTCGAGACCTACGAGGTCGACCTCGGCTGGTTCACGTTCGAGGCGCACCCGCTGACCCTCGCCATCGGACCGCTCGACTAGCGGCGCGGGGCCGCACACAACGAGAAAGGTATGCGCATGAACCCGGACGCCCTGTCCTTCCAAGAAATCATCCTCGCCCTGCAGAACTTCTGGGCGGGCAAAGGCTGCGTCGTGCTGCAGCCCTACGACAGCGAGGTGGGCGCGGGTACGTTCCACTGGGCCACGGCCCTGCGCGCCTTGGGCGACAAGCCCTGGCGCACCTGCTACGTGCAGCCGTGCCGCCGCCCCGCCGACGGGCGCTACGGCGAGAACCCCAACCGCCTGCAGCACTACTACCAGTTCCAGGTGCTCATCAAGCCCTCTCCCGAGGATTCCCAGGAGCTCTACCTCGACTCGCTGCGCGCCATCGGCATCGAGCCGGCCGAGCACGACGTGCGCTTCGTCGAGGACGACTGGGAGTCGCCCACGCTGGGTGCCTGGGGCCTGGGCTGGGAGGTGTGGCTCAACGGCATGGAGGTGACCCAGTTCACCTACTTCCAGCAGGTGGGCGGCATCGAGGTGGGGCCCGTTCCCGTCGAGATCACCTATGGCCTCGAACGCCTTGCGATGTACATCCAGGGCGTCGACTCGGTCTACGACCTCGTGTGGTCCAAGGGCCCCGACGGCTCCGTGTTCACCTACGGCGACGTCTACCTCGAGAACGAGCGCGAGTTCTCGACCTACAACTTCGAGATCGCCGACGTCGAGCTGATGCGCGAGAAGTTCGACGAGTACGAGCGCGAGTGCCACCGCTGCCTCGATGCGGGCCAGCCGCTTCCGGCCTACGACTGCGTGCTCAAGTGCTCGCACGCCTTCAACCTGCTCGACTCGCGCGGCGCGATCAGCGCCACCGAGCGCGCCGCCTACATCCTGCGCGTCCGCGCCGTCGCCAAGGCCTGCTGCGAGGTCTGGACGGCCCGCGGCGCCGCGTCCGCCGCCAACGACCACGCCGGGGAGGTCGCCTAAATGGCCAACACCAAGGAGCTCGTCTTCGAGATCGGCACCGAGGAGCTGCCCTCCGCGGCGCTCGCCAAGTCGCTCGACGCCATGCGCGCGCTCGTGGAGGAGGGGCTGTCCGCCGCGCACCTGGGCTTCTCCTCGGTCGAGTGCATCGGCACGCCGCGTCGCATCGCGACGCTCGTCCACGGCCTGGAGCCCCAGACCGAGGCGGTCGAGCAGCACTTCCGCGGCCCTGCGGCCGCAACGGCCTTCGACGCCGACGGCAACCCCACCAAGGCCGCGCAGGGCTTCGCGCGCGGCAAGGGCGTGGACGCCTCGCAGCTCGTCGTGCGCGAGCAGGACGGCAGGGACTACGTGTGGGTCGACGTCTCGACGCCCGCCCGCCCGGCCGCCGAGGTCGTGCGCGAGGTGCTCGCGCAGGCCGCCGGCAAGGTCAACGACCGGCTCACCGGCCTGCGCACGCAGCGCTGGGGCACCGGGACGGCCCGCTTCTCGCGCCCGGTGCGCTGGCTCGTGTGCCTGCTCGACGACGAGGTGGTGCCTGTGGAGTTCTGCGGCCTCGTCGCCGGCCGCGCCACGCGGGGCCATCGCCTCATGAACCCGCAGGCCAGCGACGTCGCGAGCGCCCAAAGCTACCTGTCCGACCTCGAGGCGCTCCACGTGGTTGTCTCCGGCGAGCGCCGTGCCCGGCTCATCCGCGAGGGGATCGCGCGGGTCGAAGACGAGCAGGGGCTTCATGCCGATACGCCCAAGCGCATCTTCGAGGAGGTCGTGAACCTCGTCGAGTGGCCGACGGTGGTGGAGGCCGACTTCGACGAGGGGTTCCTTGCCGTCCCCCACGAGATCATCTGCGAGTCGATGCTCTCCAACCAACGCTACTTCCCGCTCTACGACGCCTCGGGCGCGCTGACCAACCATTTCCTGCTCGTGTCCAACGGCGACCCGGCGTACAGCGCCACGATCGCCGACGGCAACGAGCGCGTCGTGCGCGCCCGCCTCTACGACGCCAAGTTCTTCTACGAGGAGGACCTCAAGCATCCGCTCGAGTCCTACGTCGAGCGGCTTGCCAGCGTGGGCTTCCAGGAAAAGCTCGGCACGATGCTCGACAAGACGCGCCGCGTCGAGGCCCTCGCCTCGTCGGTGGCGGCCGCCTCGGGCTGCGACGGGCGGGTCTGTGCCCAAGTGGCCCGCGCGGCGCATCTGGCCAAGGCCGACCTTGTGACGGGCGCCGTCGTGGAGTTCACGAGCCAGCAGGGCGTCATGGGGGGTTACTACGCGACGGCCGCCGGCGAAGACCCCGAGGTCGCCCAGGCCGTCGCGCAGCACTACCGTCCGCGCTTCGCCGGCGACGAGCTGCCCGCGGGGACCGTGGGCCGCATCGTGGCGCTGGCCGACAAGCTCGACACGGTGTGCGGCATCTTCGCGGTCGGCGAGGCACCCACCGGCTCGTCCGACCCCTTCGCGGTGCGCCGCGCGGCCATCGGCGTCATCAATATCGTGCGCGCCGAGCCGCAGGTCCCGCTCGCTTCGTCCGTCGGTGCCTCGCTCGACGGCCTCGCCGACCAGGGCATCGCCTTCGACCGCGCCGCCGTCGAGGCCGCGGTGCTCGACTTCTTCACAGGACGCCTTGCGAGCATGGCCCGTGACGAGGGCGTCGCCCCCGACACCGTCGAGGCCGTCAAGGCCGTGGGCGTCGTGGAGCCGGTCGAGTTCCTCGCCCGAGCCCACGCCCTCGAGGACGCCCGCGCCACCTCGCGGGAACTGTTCGACGACCTCGCCGCCGCCTATGCCCGCGCCAACAACCTGCGCGACCCCGCCTTGGGCGACGGGGTCGACGGGAATCTGCTCGGCGCCGACGAGCGCGCGCTGCTCGACGCCGTCGACGCCGCCGCCGGGCGCGTCGCCGCGGCGCTGGCCGGCGAGGGCGGCTACCCGGCCGCCGTCCAGGAGCTCGCGTCTCTGCGCGGCCCCATCGACGCGTTCTTCGCCAACGTCATGGTGATGGACGACGACCTCGCGCTGCGGGCGAACCGCCTGCGCCTGCTCAACCGCTTCGTCGCCGTCTTCCGCGATGTGGCCGACGTCGGCAGGATGCAGAAGAAGAAGTAGACCCGCCGCGTCGGGACGGGCCGGCATGGGATGCGCTACCATGGGCG
>CAZUFB010000004.1:0-2124 GCA_964619775.1 uncultured Coriobacteriaceae bacterium | reverse complement strand
AGAAGTAGACCCGCCGCGTCGGGACGGGCCGGCATGGGATGCGCTACCATGGGCGGGGCGTGCGGGTGCCGGCGGGCGCCCTGCGCCCCGTTTTCGTTGCCGGCCCCGGTGCCGGGGCCTGAAGGGAGAACCATGAGCGAGACCTACGGGCAGACCGTCGACGTCGCCAAGCCGCTCGACGCCCTCGGTGGGCGTTCTGCCCCCACGATCCACGTCATCTCCGACTCGCTCGGCGAGACGGCGGCCGACGTGGCCCTTGCCGCCGCCGCCCAGTTCGAGAACGGCACGGTTCACATCGAGCGCCTGCCCAAGGTGACGACCGTCGAGCAGGTGCGTCGCTTCATCCTCGAGCGCGACGCCCCCTCCGACAAGCTGCTCGTCTTCCACACCATCGCCGACCGCAGGCTGCGCGAGGAGATCCAGGGCGAGTTCGACCGCCGCGGCATCCAGGCGCTTGACCTGCTCGGTCCGGCCCTCGACGCCATCGAGCGCCTCACCGGCCAACACCCCCGCGGCCAGGCGGGCGCCATCCGCCGCACCGACGAGCGTTACTTCAGGCGCATCGAGGCCATGGAGTTCTTCGTGGCCCACGATGACGGGCGCAACCCCCAGGACCTGGGCGAAGCCGACATCGTCCTGGTGGGCGTGTCGCGCACCTCCAAGACCCCGCTGTCGATGTACCTGTCGTTCCACGGCTACAAGGTCGCCAACATCCCGCTCGCAAAAGGGGTCGAGTCGCCCCGCGAGCTGTTCGACGTCGAGCCGTTCCGCGTCTTCGGCCTCGTCTCGACCCCCGAGGTGCTCTCGACGATCCGCACCGAGCGCCTGGGCAGCCTGCAGGCCCGCGCCGTGGCGGGTTCCTACGCCGACCCCGCCTGCATCCAGGAAGAGCTTGACGAGGCCCGAGCGCTCATGCGCCGGCTCGGCTGCATCGTGATCCACACCAACGGCCGCGCCGTCGAGGAGACCGCCCAGAACATCCTAGGCTACTTCCAGCGTGCCGAGGCGATGCAGGAGGAGCGCGCCCGGCGCGCCTCCGCTTCGATCGAGGTGGAACGTTGAGGTGTCCTGCGCGTCCGCAGGCGGGGGAGAATCGCCTCCGAACGGTTCGATTCATCCTCTTTCGCCGCTGATTGCCTGGCCTGACGCCGTCTTGGCTCGTTCCGATCGCGCGCGGGCTTATCATGGAAGCGGTCTCGGGGCGGGCGAAAACTCCCGTCCGCAGGCCGGCCCACGTATCCGGGCGGGTGCGCCGCGCGCTCCCGCAAGATGAAGGAGAAGAGAGTGTCCGACACGAAGCGCATCTACAAGTTCGGCAAGGACGCACAGGGCAACAACGTCACCGAGGGCTCTGCCTCCGACAAGTACGTTTTGGGCGGCAAGGGGGCCAACCTCGCCGAGATGGCCAAGATCGGCCTCCCCGTTCCCCCCGGCTTCACCATCACCTGCCAGACCTGCATGGAATACGCCAACGCGGGCAACGTCTGGCCGGAGGGTGTGCTCGACCTTATCGAGGAGGCCCGTTGCGACCTTGAGGCCCGTGCCGGCAAAAAGCTCGGCGACCCCTCCGACCCGCTGCTCGTCTCGGTGCGCTCGGGCGCGCCGTTCTCGATGCCCGGCATGATGGACACGGTGCTCAACCTGGGCATGAACGACCAGTCGGTGCAGGGGCTCATCGCCCAGACCGACAACCCCCGCTTCGCCTGGGACTCCTACCGCCGTTTCATCCAGATGTTCTCCGACGTCGTCATGGGCGTCGACGCCGACCTCTTCGAGAACGCCATCACGGCTCGCAAGATCATGGCCGGCGTCAAAAGCGACACCGACCTCACGGCCGAGGACCTGCAGGCGCTCGTCGAGGACTTCAAGCGCATCTTCGCCGAGAACGTCTCGATCGAGGCGCACCCCGAGATCGCCGGCCCCGACGGCGCCCCGGTCTTCCCGCAGGACCCGGGCGTTCAGCTGCTGCTGGCCATCCAGGCTGTTTTCGGCAGCTGGAACAACAACCGCGCGGTGATCTATCGCAAGCAGAACAAGATTCCCGACGACCTGGGCACGGCGGTCAACGTCATGAGCATGGTCTTCGGCAACAAGGGCAACACCTCGGCCACCGGCGTCGCCTTC
>CAZUFB010000003.1:36665-63240 GCA_964619775.1 uncultured Coriobacteriaceae bacterium | reverse complement strand
CGATGACGCCGCCCTCGATGGTGACGGTCACGGGCACCGAGCCGCCGATGCCGGTGCCGCTGGCCTCGTAGGTGCCGTCGGCGTAGGCGCCCTCGGAGGTCTCGGTGTCGGCGTCCTCTTCCTCCTCCTCGGCGACCTCGAAACCGTACTCCGACCAGATGCGCAGGGCGTCCGGGTCGTTCATGCAGAAGTCGAGGAAGTCGGCGGCCTCGACAGGGTTGGGAGCGTCGGAGGCCACCGCGCCGGGATACACGATGGTGCCGTGGGAGTCTTCGGGGGTGGTGTAGACGGACTTGATGCCGTCGTAGCGGTATACGTCAGAAGAGTACACGAAGCCCACGGTGCAGTCGCCGGTCGACACCCAGCTGGCGCAGGTGCCCACCTTGTCGGCCAAGTTCACCTTGTCGGCGATCTCGGACGCGTACTCGCCGTCGTCGCCGTTCTCGCCGGTGTAGAGGCCCACCGAATAGAGGGCCTGGTTGGCATACTTGCCGGCCGGCACGGTGGCGGCGTCGCCGATGGCGATGCTGGGAATGTCGTCGCTCGCGACGTCGGCGATGTCCTCGATGACGATGTCGGAATCCTCGGCCGCAATGATGACGAGGTCGTTGTTGAACATCGTGATGCGGGTGTCGGGGTCGATCAGGCCGCCCTCGTCGGCGTTGTCCATGGTGCCCGACGAGGCGGTGATCAGGATGTCGACAACGGCGCCGGCGGTCATCTGCTCGACCAGGTCGCCGGAAGCCTTGAACTGCGTGTCGGCGAAGGTGACGCCGGGGTTCTGCTCGGTGTAGAGCGCCTGGACCTCGGGCATGGCCTTCTCGAGCGAGTTGGCGGCAAAGATCTGCAGGACGACACCGTCACCGGAAGCTTCCTCGGTCTCCTCAGTCTCCTCGGTTTCCTCGGCGTCGTCGGCGAGAGCGAACGCGGCGGGCACAGCGGCGATGGCGGCACCGCACAGGACAGCACCCTTCACAAAGGCACGGCGGTTCAAATCAAGAGACATGGTATCCCCTCCCACGGGAACGTCGGGCAACGCCACCGCGGCGTCGCATACTGTTTGTACAATAGCACGCTGCATGGCGGTCGGCTACAGCGCGTGCAACTGTTCTAGAATGTTCTAGAAAAATTTTTCAACCAAAACCCTTCAAACGTTTTCAGTATGGAAACGCATCGCGCGCTCTGCTCGGCAATCCCGCGGACTGTTCTAGTGTCCTCCGCCCGAGGTCATCTTCATCGCATGGTCGAGCTGGTCGGCCACGACCTCCCAGCACTCGCGCGCGGCCTTTTCGCTGCCGGGAAAGTTGATGACCAGGTGCGGCCCGCGCTGCATGCACAGGGCGCGGGAGAGCATGGCGCGCTTGGTGTGGACCATCGAGCCGGCGCGGATGGCCTCGGCGATGCCGGGGACGTTGCGGTCGCAGACGTCCATCGTGGCCTCCGGGGTCACGTCGCGCATCGAAAGGCCCGTCCCCCCGCAGGTCAGAACAATGTCGGCGCAGGCCTCCTCGCAGGCCGCGACGATGGCCTGCGCCAGCGAGACACGGTCGTCTTTCACCACGACGTGCGACACGACCTCCCAGCCCTCGTTGGCGGCGATGAGCCCCTCGAGCGCGGCCCCGGCGGTGTCCTGCGCCATGTCGCGCGTGTCGGATGCAGTTACTATTGCAAACTTGATATCCATGTGCCTACATCTCCTTCTCTAAATCTGGGCCCCTTCGGGGATATCGATACGCATGCAGACCACGCGCTCCCCCGCCGCCATGCCCATGTTGTCCTCAGGAACCACGATGAGGCAGTTGCAGCGCTCCAGGTCGCCGAGCAGCGCGCTCGACTGCGTGCCGTACTCGCGCGCCTCCCAGCGGCCGTCGTCCGTGCGCTCCACCAGTCCGCGCTGGTAGAAGGCGCGGCCTTCCTTCTTCTTGATGGGGCTGGCAAGGTCGGCGGCCACGCAGGGGCGCACGAGGTCGTCGAAGCCCTGCATCTTGCGCAGCGCCGGCCGAATGAGGAGCTCGAACCCCACCGACGCGGCTGCGGGGTTGCCCGACAGGCCGAAGACCGGCTTGCCGCCGACCACACCCATCGTCTGGCGTTTGCCGGGGCGCAGTGAGAGGTAGGTGAAGACCAGCTCGCCGCGCGCGGCCACGACCTCGCGGATGAAGTCGAAGTCGCCCTGGCTGGCGCCGCCAGCCGAGACCACGAGGTCGCACTCGGCGAGGGCGGCGTCGAGGGCGCCGGCGATGGCCGCGCGGTCGTCGGGCACGATGCCGTAGGTGCGCAGCTCGGCCCCCGCATCGCGCACGAGGCCGCCGAGGCACCAGGTGTTGCAGTCGCGAATCTTGCCGGGGGCGGGCCGCTCTTCCGCGTCCACGAGCTCGCTGCCGATGGCAAAGACGCCGACCACCGGGCGGCGCCACACAGCGACCTGCGTCGCGCCGGCCGAGGCGAGCATACCCAAGGCGTAGGGGTTCACGACGGTGCCGGCGGGCAACGCCACCTCGCCGGCCTTGAACTCCTCGCCGGCCTTGCGCACGGCCTCGCCCGCTTTCACGGGGGCCGCAAACGCCACGCGCGAGCCCACCTGCAGGCCGTCGCCCGAAACGGCTTCGACGATCTCGTACTTCACCACCGCGTCGGCGCCCGAAGGCAAGGGCGCCCCCGTCATGAGGCGCACCGCCTGGCCGGCCTCGAGCACGCCCTCGTACACCGAGCCGGCCCCGATGTAGCCCGCGACCTCGAGCTCGACGGGGACGTCGGGCGCAGCGGCTGCAAGGTCGGCCGAGCGCACCGCATAGCCGTCCATCGAGGAGTTGTCGAACGGGTTGACGTCGATGTCGCTCAGGACGTCGCACGCAAGCACGCGCCCCAGCGCACCGTCGAGCGGCACGGTCTCGCAGCCGAGCACCTCGACGCGCTCGAGCACGCGGGCAAGCGCGGTCTGTACGTCTATTCTCTGGTCCGGGTCCATTGGGGCTCCCCTCGGTATCGGTTGTGCCGCGGCGGCACGGGCGTCCCGCACGGACACCGGCCGCGCCGCCGCTCCCCTGACGTGTCGGGTGACATGGTAGGCGATTTCCATCCGGAACGGGGCTACAATGGCGAGGTTCGACCGACGGTTTTGCGCGGCCGGCGCCCGACGGGCATCCTGTCGAGACGGAAGGACCGACACCCATGAAGCTGCTCCACCTGGCGGACCTGCACATCGGCAAGCGCGTCAACGAGTTCCCCATGCTCGCCGACCAGCGCTTCGTGCTCGAGGAGGCGCTCGACATCGTGCGCGACCGCGGGGTCGACGCGCTGCTCGTGGCCGGCGACCTCTACGACAAGGCGACCCCGAGCGCCGAGGCGGTGGCCCTGGTCGACTGGTTCTTGGGCGAGGCGGTCGCCACCGGGGCGCACGTGCTCGCCGTGCCGGGCAACCACGACTCGGCCGAACGCGTCGCCTACGCCTCGGGGCTGCTCGCACGGCAGGGGGTCCACCTGCCGCCCGTCTTCGACGGGACAGTCGCCCGCTGCACGCTGGAAGAC
The DNA here is from genome assembly GCA_964619775.1 of uncultured Coriobacteriaceae bacterium. Lineage (GTDB taxonomy): Bacteria > Actinomycetota > Coriobacteriia > Coriobacteriales > UMGS124 > CAZUFB01. The sequence continues at coordinate 59,712 of CAZUFB010000003.1, read as the reverse complement.
GCGTACGGCCCGGTGACCTTCTGGCTCGTCCCCTTCCTCAAGCCGGCCACGGTGCGGCCGTTCTTTCCCGACGACGCCGTCGAGACCTACACGGACGCCCTGCGCCTCGTCGTGGCGTCCTGCGAGGTCGACCCGAACGGGCGCAACGTCGCGCTGGCGCACCAGTTCGTGACCGCCGGGTCGGTCGAGCCTGAGCGCAGCGACTCGGAGGTCGCCCCGGTGGGCGGGCTCGACAACGTGGACGCGGGCGTGTTCGAACCCTTCGACTACGTGGCCCTGGGACACATCCACCGCCCGCAGCGCATCGGGCGCGACACGGTCCGCTACGCCGGCAGCCCGCTCAAATACTCCTTCTCCGAAATCCCCTATCCCAAAAGCGCACCGCTCGTGGAGCTGGGGCCCAAAGGCGAGGTGACGGTCGAGCTCGTTGCGCTGACGCCCCTGCACGACATGCGGCGGCTGCGCGGCCCGCTCGACGAGCTTGTGGCGCCCGCGGCGGTGGCGGCCGGCGACCCGCAGGACTACCTTCAGGTCGTCCTCACCGACGAGCACCCTGCGCCCGACGCGCTGAGCCGGCTGCGCGCTGTGTTCCCCAACGTGATGGCGCTCGAGTACGACAACGCCCGCACGCGCTGCTCGGCCGACACCGCGGACCTGCCGAACCTGGCGCGCCGCAACCCGCTTGAGCTGTTCGAGGAGTTCTACGAGCGACAGAACGGCCAACCGCTTTCGCCGGGCCAGCGCGCGCTGGCGGCCCGCGAGCTCGACGGAATCGAGGCGATGTAGATGCGGCCCCTCACCCTCGCGATGAGCGCCTTCGGCCCGTATGCGGACGAGGTGTCGGTGGACTTCACCCTGCTCGGCGACGCAGGCCTGTACCTGGTGTGCGGCGACACCGGTGCCGGCAAGACGACCCTCTTCGACGCCATCGCGTTCGCACTGTTCGGCGAACCGAGCGGGGACGACCGCCCGACCAAGACCCTGCGCAGCGACTTCGCCGACCCGGGTACGCCGACCTTCGTGGAGCTGGAGTTCGCCTACCGCGGGCAGCGCTACCGCGTGCGGCGCAGCCCCGAATACGAACGGCCCAAAAAGCACGGCGAGGGCACCGTCAAACAGCGGGCCGAGGCGGAGCTCCTCCTCCCCGGCCAGCCGCCGGTGACGGGCGTCAAGCAGGTGACCGCCGCCGTGGTCGAGCTGCTCGGCATCGAGCGCGACCAGTTTGCCCAGATCGTGATGATAGCCCAGGGCGACTTTAGGCGGCTCCTGTCGTCGACCACCGCGCAGCGCGGCGAGATCTTTCGAAGGCTCTTCGGCACGGACGCCTACCGGCGCTTCGCCGAGGTGCTCGAGGCGAGGCGCCGCGAACTGCACGCGCAAGGGGGGCGCCTGCGCGACAGCGTGCTGATGCTGCTGCGCCAGGCTTCCTTTGCGGAGGGCGACCCGCGTGCCGGGCAGGCCGACGACTGGGTACGACGCGATGCAGTCGACGTGCAGGCCGTCACCGCGCTGCTCGAAGGGGCGCTCGCCGAGGACCGCGCCCGCCAACGCAGGTTGAGGGAGCAAGCGGACGAGGCTGCGCGAAAGTCCGGGGAACTCTCCCGCTCCCTCGAGCGCGCCGAGACGCAGGAGCGGTTGAGGGGGCAACTCGCCGACGTCGACCGGCGCCTGGCCGAGCTGGACGGGCGACGGCCCGCGCTCGCCGAGGCGCTGGACGTACAACATGGGCGCGATCCGAGACGCGCGGAGCTGGCCGAGCTCATCGCGGTGGAGCGCCGCCAGCTGGAACGCTACGGCGAACTTGAGACGGCGCGCGCCGAACTGGACCGCGCGCGCACGGCCGAACGGCAGGCCGCGCAGGCGGCGGAAGAGGCGGAGGCCCGGGTGCGACGGGTGGACGAACGGCTCGCGGACGCACGGCGCACGGCCGAGGGCGCAGCGGGCGCCGAGGTCGACCTCGCCCGGGCGCAGGCGGACGAGCGCGAGGCGGGCGCGGCGCTCGAGGCGGTGCGGCGCCAGGCCGACCTCCACGGGCGGCTCGCCTCGCGGCGCGCCGAACTCGCAGGGTTCGAGCGCGACATCGCGGCCCGTACCGAGCTGCTCGAGGAGCTTGGCCGCACGATGGAAAAGGCGGAGGCGGCGCGCGCGGAGGCCCGGGCGCAGGAGGAGGCGCTGCGCGACGCCCCCGAGCGGCTTGAGCAGGCCCGGTCCGCCGAGCTGGCCGCCCGCGGCACGATCGAACGGGCCTCGGCCGACCTTGCGCGCCTGAAGGAGCTGCGCGAGGCGTTCTCCGCGGCGCAGAAGGTGCATGCACGCACCGAGCAGGACTATCGGGAGGCGGCCGACAGTTTCGCCGCGGCGCAGGACGCCTTTAGGGCGCTGCAGCTGCGCTACCTCGACGGCCAGGCCGGCGTGCTCTCCCGGCACCTCGAGGACGGAAAGCCCTGCCCCGTGTGCGGGTCGACCGAACACCCGCACCCCGCCGCCGCCTGCGACGACATGCCCGAGCGGGAAGACGTCGAGCGCGCCGCATCCGACGCCGAAAGAGCCCGCACCGCCGCCCAGCAGGCGTCCGCCGCGGCGGCTTCGGCGGCAAGCGTCGCCGAGGAGCGCAGGTGCGCCGTGGAGGGGTTCGTCGCCTCCTCCGGCGACGAGGAGAGCCTGCAAAAAGCCTGCGAGGCGGGGGACCGGGCGCTCGACGAAGCCCGGGGGCTGCGCGCACGGGCCGAGCGCGACCAGGAGGCGCTGGAGGCGGCGCGCGCGGCGCTGGGGCGGGCCGAGAACGCCATCGAACAGGCGCGACGGGACCGGCAGGCCGCGCAGGACGGGCTTGCCGACGCGCAGGCAGACCGGGCGCGCTCGGAGGCCGAAGCCCAGGCCCTTCTCGAACAGGTCGGCGGCACCTCGGCCGAAGAGGCGGCTCACGCGCTCGAAGACGCCGAGGAACGCCGCGCGCAGGCGCACCGCGAAACCGAGCGCGCCGCGGAGTGCGCCGCAGCGCTGGAGCGGGCCCAGGCGGACACGGCCCGCCTCGAAAGCGACCGGCGCGCGCTTGTCGACGAGCTCGGGCGCCTGGCCGACGAACGCCATGCAGCCGAGCTCGACGCCGCCGGCCGCGCCGAGCGCGTCGAGACGCTTGCGGGCGGGCTCGCCCACGACTGCAAGGAGGAGGCACTAACGGCGCTGGCAACCCTTGAGGCCGAGCTCGACGACCTGAACGCCGCCCTCGAGCGGGCGAAGCAGGACCTGGCGGAACACGACCGGAGCACCGCCAGGCTGGCGGCCGAACGCGACGCGCTCGCCGGGCAGGTTGCGTCCGGCGACGCCCCGGACGTCGACGGGCTGCGCGCACAGCTTGCCGCCTGCAACGCGCAGGCCGACGACCTGCGCGCACGGCAGGAGGAGCTCGCTGCGCGCATCGCGGCCAACGCCAAGGCCGTCGAGGGCGTCGCGGCCGTCGATCGAAACCTCCGCGAGGTCGAGGAATCCTACAGCGAGGTCGCCGCACTCGCCGACACGGCCCGCGGCCACATCAGGGGCAAGGAACAGGTGTCGTTCGAGACCTATGTGCAGGCGATGTACTTCGACCAGGTGCTCGCCGCCGCCAACGTGCGCCTCGGCGCGATGACCGGCGGGCGCTACGAACTCGCACGCCGCCGCGAAGGCTCGGCCCGCAACATCCAGACCGGCCTCGACCTCGACGTGCTCGACAACTACACCGGCAAGCCCCGCGACGCCCGGTCGCTTTCGGGCGGCGAGTCGTTCAAAGCGTCGCTGTCGCTCGCGCTCGGCCTGTCCGACGTGGTGCAGGCGCACGCAGGCGGAATCCAGCTCGACACGATGTTCATCGACGAGGGGTTCGGCTCGCTCGACCAGGAGTCGTTGCAGCTCGCCGTGCGCACGCTTGTGGAGCTGTCGGGCAACGACAAGCTCGTGGGCATCATCAGCCACGTCGACGAGCTCAAGGAGGGCATCGACCGCAAGATCGTCGTGGAACGGGGCCGCGGCGGGTCGACCTTACGGGTTGAGGCGTAAGAGGGCGGAGGGGCCGATCTGCCGGGCATCCGACCCCCTTCGAAACCCTACGCCCTCCTCCGCAGACAGGCGCAGAAGTGGCCGTCGCAGGCGTCGGGGGCGGGGTAGGTGCGCAGGTAGCCCTCGGGGGTGGAGTGCTCGTCCATCTCGTCGATGGCGAAGCCGTTGGAACGCGGCACGGCGTCGGCCACGGGCACCACCTCGAAGCCGCGCCCCTCCTCGCCGGCCAAGAAGGCCGCCACGACGTCCTCGTTCTCGGCGCGCAGCACCGAGCAGGTCGCATAGGCCAGCAGGCCGCCCGGCGCGACCCGGCGGGCCGCAGAGCGCACCATCGCCAGCTGCAGCTCGGCGCAGGTCTCCACGTCTATGCGGCGCAGCGACCAGACGATCTCGGGGTGGCGGCGCAGGGTGCCGGTTCCCGAGCAGGGCGCGTCCACCAGGATGCGGTCGAACGCCGGAGGCAGGTCGGGCAGGGCGTCGAGGTCGCAGGCGTCGCCGGTCACCTGGCGGACCTCGGGCACGCGGGCCTTCTCCAGGCGCGCTGCGGCCAGGCCGGCCTTGTAGGCGTGCACGTCGAGCGCCCAGATGCGGGCGGCGCCGCAGGCGCGGTGCGCATGGCCCGCCAACAAGATGGTCTTGGTGCCCCGGCCGCTTCCCACCTCGAGCACGCGGTCGCCGGGCTCGGGGGCGACGAGGTAGGCCACCGCCTGGGCGCCGTAGTCGCTCACGACCGCCTGGCACTCCTCCACCAGGCTGCAACCCGCCACCGCGGAGGGGTTGTCGACCCGCCAGGCTCCGGGCACCGAGCCGCATGCGCGCACGGAGAGCCCGGACTCGGCGAACGCCTTGGGAGCCCGTCCGTCCGAAACCCACATCGGCACGTTGGCCACGTAGACCGGCGCGGCCGCAAGGCCCGCCTCGCCGAACTCCCGGGCGCGCACCTCGCCCACGTCGCCCCGCACGCGGTCCCACAGCCATCCGGGCAGCCCGAAGCGATGCGCGTCGCTTTCGGCCAAAAAGGCCGCTCCGTTTTCGGAAACGCGCCGCAGCACGGCGTTGGCAAAACCCGCGGCGCTCTTGGCGCGCGTCCTCACCAGCTCGACGCCCTGGCTCACCGCCGCATGGGGAGACTTGCCCAGGAAGAGCATCTCGTAGGCGGATATCCGCAGGGCGCAGCGCACCGCGGAGTTCATGCGCTCGGGGTGCACGGCGTAGCGTTCGACGATTTCGTCGAGGGTGCCCTGGGTCGCAGTGACGCCCAGCGCCAGCCGCAGGGCGAACGCCCGGTCCTCGGGAGACAGGCGCGCCAGCGACGCGGGCGGCTTGGGCGAATGCATCAGCTCGCGCACGTAGGCGTTGCGCTCCTCGGCCGCAAGCAGCACGTCGAGGACGGCCTTGCGCGACGCGGACAGGTCTGCCATCTTAAATCGCCTCCCATACCAGGGCGGGGCCCCGCACACCGGCCGCGAACTCCGAGGCCGCCATCGCGCGCTTGCCGTCTGGCTTGACCTCGACCAGCTCGAGGCACCCGTCGGAACAGCCTAGGACCACCCTGCCGCACACGAGGGCGGCCTCGCCCGCCGACAGGACCGCCATGCCTGCGACCTCTCCCGGCAGGGGCAGATGCGCACGCAGGACGCGCAGCGTGCGTCCCGCCACCCGACAGCGCGCCGGGGCGGCGTCGCTCGATGCCTGCACGCGATGCATGTTCTCGGCCGCGCTGACGGCAGGGTCGAGCAGTACCTCCGACTTCGCGATCTTGTCGGCGTGGGTGGCCAGCGCCTCGTCCTGGGCAGTCCACACCGGCTCGCCCCCTTCGGCGTAGGTGCGCAGCGTCTCCGCAAGCGCCGCGCCGCCCAGGGCCGACAGCTCGGCCGAGACCTCGGCGTAGGTGCGCTCGCCGACATCGACGTCGCCCTGCGCGCAGTAGGGGCCGGTGTCGAGGTCCTCCTCGATGCGCATGACGGAGTAGCCCAGGCGCGGCTCCCCCGACAGGAGGGCGCGCTGCATCGGGGCGGCGCCGCGGCCCTTCGGCAGCAGGCTCGCATGGACGTTGAGGCAGCCCAGCGGCGGCATCTCGAGCACGGCGGGCGGCAGGATAGCCCCGTAGGCGGCCACGCAGAACACGTCGGCCCCCGTCTGTGCAAGCTGCGCCTGCACCTCCTCCCCGCGCAGCGACTTGGTCTCGAGCACGGGCACGCCGGCCTGCCGCGCCAGGACCTTCACCGGCGAGGGCACGAGCGCCTTGCCGCGGCCCGAGGCCGCGTCGGGGCGCGTCACAGCAAGCACCACGTCGACGAAGGGGGCGTCGAGCAGCGCCCGCAGCGGCCCCAGGGCAAACTCGGGGGTTCCCATGAACACGGCACGCAGTGTCTTGGGCATGGCTACTCCGTCTCGCCGGGGCGCGCCCCGGCGGCCAGGGCCTCCTGATAGGAGCGCATGGCGCGCAGGCGGTCCTGCGGCTCAAGGCGCTCGAACATCGTGATGCCGTGCAGGTGGTCGATCTCGTGCTGCAGGCACACGCAGAACAGGTTGTTGGCGGCCTCGTACTGCATGAGGCGGCCGTCGAGGTCGAGCGCGCGCACGGTCACCGAGGCCGGGCGCTCGATTTCGAGCGAGATGCCGGGAATGCTGAGACATCCCTCGGAGCCGACGGCCTTCTCGTCGGACTGCTCCACGACGACCGGGTTGATGAGGAAGAGCGGGTCCTTCTTGCCGCGCTGGTCGCCGTCCCACTCGCAGTCGATGACCACGATCTGGCGCAGCACGCCGATCTGCGGCGCGGCGATGCCGCACCCCTCGTACTTGTACATCGCCTTGGCCATGCGGCGGGCTATGTCCCTCACCTCGTCGTCGATGACCTCCACCGGCGCGCATTCGGTGCGCAGCCGCTCGTCGGGCGAGATAACGATTTCAGTTGCCATGCTTTCCGTCGGTTCCTTTCTCGTGCGCCGCCGCGCCGGGGCCGCGGCCGGACGCGGCGGGTCCGCGGCGCGGCGGCGTCTTGCGAAGACGCGTCGTCGGTTCTGAAGGGCAGTGTAGCTGTTAACCCGCCACCCATGCCCCTGCGCACGGCCCCTGCAGGAAAAACCCCGCGCACAGGCCGCAGGGCACGCACGGGGCCTGCACGCTACCGCAAAAACGCCCGCACGAGCCTGGCCTTGAGGCCCGAGTAGGGCTGGTAGCGCATCGGCAGGTCGAGCCACAGGCCCTTCTTGAGGACGCTCTTCTCGTGGCTGAAGGTCTCGAAGCTCTTGCGGCCGTGGTAGGAACCCATGCCGCTTGCCCCCACGCCGCCGAACGGCATGCGGCTCGTGGCCAGGTGGACGATCGTGTCGTTGACGCAGCCGCCACCGAACGGCACGTGGTGCAGGAAGCGCTCCTCCACGGCGCGGTCGCGCGTGAACAGGTAGAGTGCCAGGGGCTTCTCCCTGTCCTTGACGAAGCTTTCGGCCTCGTCGAGCGTGCGGTAGGTCAGGACGGGCAGCACCGGGCCGAAGATCTCCTCCCCCATCGCGGCGTCGTCGCCCGTGCAGCCCGCCATCACGGTGGGCTCGATCTGCAGGGTCTCGCGGCGCGTGCGGCCGCCGTAGACCACCTTGGCCGGGTCGATGAGCCCCGCCACGCGGTCGAAGTGCCGCTCGTTGACGATACGGCCCCAGTCGGGGTTGGCGAATGCGTCCTCGCCGTACATCCGGGCGATGCGCGACGCGAGGCGCCCCACGAGGTCGTCGGCCACGCGCTCGTCCACGAGCAGGTAGTCGGGGGCCACGCAGGTCTGCCCGCAGTTGAGGTACTTGCCGAAGGCGATGCGCGACGCGGCCACGTCGAGGTCGGCGTCGGCGGCCACCACGCAGGGGCTCTTGCCGCCCAGCTCAAGCGTCACCGGCGTCAGCCAGCGCGCGGCCTTCTCCATCACAAGCCGGCCCACCGCGACCGACCCGGTAAAGAAGATGCAGTCGAAGCGCTGGTCGAGCAGGGTCGTGTTCTCGGCGCGCCCGCCCAGCACGGCGTCGACGTGCCCCGGCTCGAACACCTCGGCCACCAGCTCGGCGACGACCTCGGACGTCGCCGGCGAGTAGGCGCTCGGCTTCACGACGCAGCAGTTGCCCGCCGCCACGGCCCCCGCAAGCGGCTCCACCGTGAGCATGAACGGGTAGTTCCACGGCGACATGACGAGCGCGACGCCGTAGGGTTCGGGCACGATGCGGTAGGTGGATGGGAAGTTCGCCAGGTCGGACCGCACGCGGCGCGGCCGGGCCCAGCGGCGCAGATGCCCGATCTGGCACGACAGCTCGGAAAGGGAAAGCCCCACCTCGCACATGTACGACTCGAACGCAGACTTGCCCAGATCTGCCCGGACGGCCTGCTCGATCTGCCTCTCGCGTGCCCGGACGGCCGCCTGCAGGCGGCGCAGCGCCTGCAGGCGATATTCGACGTCGATGGTCTTGCCGGTTGCAAAGAATTCCCGCTGGCGCTCGACGATGCCCCGGATGTCCACAAAACTCCCCTTTCCCTACGCCATCGCCATGCGGTAGACCTGCTCGAGCTCGCGGGCGTCCATGAGGCGCGGCACCGGGTAGAGCGGGTTGCTCTCCCTGTCGGCGTGGCGCGCCATGAGCGGGATGTCCTCCTCGCGGATGCCCTCGAGCTTGTCGGGGATGCCCAGCGAGACATTGAGCTCGCGGAACCACGCGACAAACAGGCGCGACGCCTCTCCGTCGGAGGCTCCGGGCGGCGCCACGCCCGCCGCACGCGCCAGCCTGCCCAGACGCGCATGACAGCTTTCTCCGTAGAGTTCGAGCACGTAGGGGCATACCACGGCATTTGCCAGACCGTGCGGGATGCCGTACTGCCCTCCCAGGGAGTGCGCGACGCCGTGCACGTAGCCCACATACGACTTGGTGAACGCCGCCCCGGCGCAGAAGGCCGCGCGCAGCATGCCGGCGCGCGCCTCGGCGTCGCTCCCGTCGTCGTAGGCGCGCTTGAGGAACGCCCGGACAAGCCGCACGGCCTCCTCGGCGTTGGCGCGCGTCTCCCTGGTGGTGGAGTGCCCTATGTACGCCTCGACGGCGTGGACGAGCGCGTCGATGCCCGTGGCTCCCGTAACCTGCCTGGGCAAGCCGAGCGTGGTGCGGTAGTCGAGCACCGCGACGCGCGGGATGAGGGAAAAGTCGTTGATGGGGTACTTGTAGTGGGTCGCGCTGTCGGTGATGACCGCTGCCAGCGTGGTCTCCGACCCGGTGCCGGCCGTCGTGGGAACCGCCACGAGCAGCGGCAGGCGCCTGCGGACGCGCAGGATGCCGCGCATCTTGGAGACCGGCTGGTTGGGCTTGACCACGCGCGCGCCCGCCGCCTTGGCGCAGTCCATCGAAGAGCCGCCGCCGAACGCCACAATCGCGTCGCAACCCTGTTCGAGGTAGAGCGCGCGGGCCTCCTCGACGTTGTCGACCGTGGGGTTGGCAACCGTCCCGTCGTACACCGTATAGGCGATGCCGGCTGCGGCGAGCGCCTCCTTGAGCGGGTCGACGAGCCCAAGATTGTGGATGGACTTGTCGGTCACGACGAGCGGGTGGGCCGCCCCCTCGCGCTCAAGCAGGCCAGGTACCTCGTCGACAGACTCGAGGACCTCGGGCTCGCGGTAGGGCAGAAACGGCAGCGCGAGCCACAGGACGGTCTGGAAAGCACGGCAGTACGCCTTGCGCAGCGGGTTCACGGGCAGGTTCCTCTCTCTCGTACGGGGCCGGCGGCTCGCCGTCTCCTGCAGCCGATTATAGCCAACAGGCGCCCGCGATATATCCCTTGCAAGGTTCAACCGCAAAAGGCGCGTGCGGTGGGCGTCCCGCACCCCGGAGTTGCCCGGAGAACGGCAGACGTCGTTCCAACATCCATTGCTACATAGAAGGGCCACACATTACCTCATGCTCATCAAGTTAGAATACCTAAGCGTCTTATTGTGAGATATTTACGCAACCTGCACCTTGTCAGGGAGCCGACGGCCCAAACGGGCAGCACGTTGGGGTAGAACTGTGCCCGACAGACACGCGGCGCCGTCCGCCGGCAGAACGTTCGAACGGGAAAGGAAGCGCACCTCCATGAAGCAGTTCCAGACCGAGAGCAAGAAGCTCCTCGACCTCATGATCAACTCCATTTACACCAACAAGGAAATTTTCCTACGCGAGCTGGTATCCAACGCGTCGGACGCCATCGACAAGCTCGTCTTCAAGAGCCTCACCGACTCCAACCTGCAGGTCGACCGCTCCACGCTCGCCGTCGAGGTGGGCTTCGACAAGGAGGCGCGCACCGTCACGGTGTCGGACAACGGCATCGGCATGACCGAGGAGGAGCTCGACCGCAACCTGGGCACCATCGCCCACTCGGGCAGCGAGCAGTTCAAGAAAGACACCGCCGGCTCCGACGACGAGAGTTTCTCGAACGGCGCGATCGACGTAATCGGCCAGTTCGGCGTAGGTTTCTACTCCTCGTTCATGGTCGCGTCTAAGGTGCGCGTCGTGAGCCGCGCGTTCGGCTCCGACAAGGCGTTCGCCTGGGAGTCCGACGGCGTGAACGGCTACGAGGTCTCCCCCGCCCAGCCCGGCGAGCGCGACGGCGAGGGCGACCACGGCACCACGGTGACCCTGTACCTGCGCGAGACCACCGAGGAGGAGAACACCGACTCGCTGCTCTCTGAATGGCGCCTCAAGGAACTCATCCGCCGATACTCCAACTACGTGCACTACCCCATCAAGATGGAGGTCACCAAGCGCCGCGAGCTGCCCAAGCCCGAGGACGCTGGCGACGACTACAAACCCCAGTACGAGAGCTACCAGGAGCTTGAAACCGTCAACTCCATCACACCCATCTGGCACAAGCGCTCCTCCGAGGTGACCCAGCAGGACTACAACGAGTTCTACAAGGCGACGTTCCACGACTACGCCGACCCCGCACGCACCGTCTCGTTCCACGCCGAGGGCCGCATCACCTACGACGTGCTGCTCTTCGTGCCTTCGGTCGCCCCGTTCGACCTCTACAGCAAGGATTACAAGAAAGGCCTGGCGCTCTACCAGTCCAACGTGCTCATCCAGGAGAAGTGCGAGGACCTCGTCCCCGACTACTACAGCTTCGTGCGCGGCGTGGTTGACTCGCCCGACGTGTCGCTCAACATCTCGCGCGAGACCCTGCAGCAGAACTCCCAGCTGCGCGCCATCGCTCGCCAGGTTGAGAAGAAGATCCGCACCGACCTGGCGAAGTGGGTCGACGACGACCGCGAGGGCTATGAGAAGTTCTTCGGCAACTTTGGGCGGAGCCTTAAGTTCGGCATCTACGCAAGCTACGGCATGAAGGCGGGGGATCTGGCCGACCTCATGCTGTTCTGGAGCGCACGCGAGGGCAGGCTCGTCACCTTCAAGGAGTACGTCGCCGGCATGGCCGAGGGCCAGGACAAGGTCTACTACGCCGCCGGCGAATCGCGCGAGCGCCTCGAAAAGACACCCGCGGTGAAGAACGCCCTGTCCCACGGCTACGACGTGCTGCTGTGCACCGAGGACGTGGACGAGTTCATGTTCCAGGCCATGCGCGCCTACCACGTGCCCGAGGTCGTGGGCATCGAACCCACCGACGACGATCCCGGCACCCCCGCCGTGCCGGCGCGCGACGTGGAGTTCGCCAACGTCGCCGACGCCAAGCTCGACCTGGCGACCGAGGAGGAAAAGGAGCAGGCCGAGAAGGTCGCCGGCGAAAATCGCGCGCTCATCGACGCGGTGAAGGAGGCTCTGGGCGAGAAGGTGGCCAGCGTGGAGGTCGCAGCCGGCCTGGGGGACGCCCCCGCCGCGGTGAGCGCCGAAGGCCCGGTGTCGCTGGAGATGGAACGCCTCATGGCCCAGGGCCCCGAGGCGGCCTACGCGCCCAAGGCGCAGCGCGTGCTGCAGCTCAACCCGACGCACCCCGTGTTCGCCAAGCTCGCCGCGGCGCAGGAGGCCGGCGACAAGGACCGCGTCGCCCTGTACGCGAGCCTGCTGCTCGATCAGGCCCTGCTTGTGGCCGGTATGCCGGTGGAAGATCCGGTGAAGTTCGCCGAAAACGTCTGCGAGCTGATGTAGCAAAACGCGGGTGCAGGTAAAGTCGGGCAGCGTTTCGACCGGCTGCAGCAAAGCGAGATGCGAGGCAACACGGCGCCCCGACCGGACGAGAGGTTCGGTCGGGGCGCTTCTCGTGGGTTCAGACGAGCCCCCGTCAGCGTTTGGGCAGCTGTGCTTGACCCGTTTGTTAATCGCCCTCGGGCCCCCCGGCCGAGGCGACCTTGCCCGCTTCGGCGACGCGCAGCAGCGGCGTCAGCTCGCCCTGCGCAACGATCTCAACATGTTGGGTCGCACGCGACACGGCGGTGTAGAGGCGGCGGCGCGCCAGGGGCTCGTCGGGGAACTCGTCGGCCTGGGCGTCGGGGATGATCACGCGGTCGAACTCGAGACCCTTGGCCAGATCGAGATCGATGAGCACCACGCCGCTCTCGGGCAGCCCCGAGCCCGCGCGCACCACGGTGGGCGCCTCGTCCCCCAGAGCCTCCTCGAGCAGCTTCGCCAACCAGTGCACCCGCGCGCGGCCGTTGACAACCACGGCGGCCAGCCCCTCCTCGGAGCGCGCACGGCGTACGGCGGCCACCACGGCGTCGCGGTATTCGTCGAGGGTCGCGCAGGCCGTCATACGCGGCAGCTCGCCGGGACGGCGCACCGACGACAGCTTGATACGCTCGTCCTCCGACAGCATGCTTGCGAACAACGCGGTGATCTCGGGTGAGGAGCGGTAGCTCGTCATGAGCTCGCACGCGCACACCCCGCCGCGCGCCCGCTCGAACACCGCGCGGATCTCGTCGAAGCTCGCCGTTTCGGGACGGATGGCCTGGTTGGGATCGCCGAGCAGCAGGAAATGGGCACGGCTGAAGTAGCGCGCGAGCACCGTGAGCTGCGCGGCGGAGTAGTCCTGCACCTCGTCGACCATCACGAAGCGCGCCGCCGTGTCGACCTTGCCGGTAAGCGCCATCTTGAGGTAGACCCACTCGACAGCCGACAGGCTCTGCTCGCCCAACATCCGCATGCCGATGCGGTCGTAGCGCAGCCAGTCGCCGCGCTCCACCGCCTCGAACGCCGGTACGGCCAGCTCGCCAACATACTCGCGGGCGCACTCGGCCAGCTCCTCCTCGTCGTCGAGGTCGACGGGACGGCCGAACGTGCGGTCCTGCTCGTCGTCGCCCATGAGGCGCAGCTCTTCCTCGATCGACTCGCTCGACGCCAGCTGCTCGACGCGGCGGTGGAGCTTCTCGAGCAGCTCCTCCTCGACGAGCAGCGCGCGGTGCTCGCCCATGGGCAGGCGGGCATGCTTCTCCAGCGCCTTCCAGACCTGCTCCACGGTGAGCAGCACGCGGTCGCCCACGCGGATCTCGCACATGTCGGTGGGCTGGAGCTCGAACGAGCCTGCAAGTTCGTCGATGCGCGCGAGAGTCTCAACCGGCGTATCGTTGCCGAGACTGCGGTCGCCGGGGCCGAGCTGGGCCATGAGGTCGGACCACATGAGGCAGCGCGGGTTCTTCTCGCCCAGCTCGGGCAGGACGTTCTCGATGTAGCGCTCGAACACCGGGTTGGGCGTGATGAGGCACACCTGGTCGGCGTTGAGCGTGGCGCGCTCGCGGTAGAGCAGATAGGCGATGCGCTGCAGCATGACCGAGGTCTTGCCGCTGCCCGCCACGCCGCGCACGAGCAGCGCCGGCACGTCCTCGTGACGGATGACGAGGTTCTGTTCCTTCTGGATGGTCGCCGTGATGGCCTGGAGCTGCGCGCTGCGGCGCTGCGACAGCGACGCAAGCAGCATGGGGTCCTCGATGGCGACCGAGGTGTCGAAGTAGGCGTTGAGCCGGTCGCGGTCGACGTCGAACTGGCGGCGCAGCTGCAGGTCGACGGTCACCGTGCGCCCGTTGGCCTCGTAGGAGGTCGTGCCCATGTCTTGGTTGTAGTAGGTCTCGGCGACCGGAGAGCGCCAGTCCACGACGATCTGGCGATGGTTCTCGTCGGCGATGCCGGCGCTTCCCAGATAGATGTCGCGCGGCTCGGCGCGCCGCGGGAACTTGAGGCGCACCTTGGCGAAGTAGGGCTTCTTGAGCAGCTGGCGCACACGGGAGAGGTTCTCGGCGTCGAGGTCGATGGAGATGTTGAAGCTGTCGACAACGTTGTTCATGACGTCGTAGGCCGCGTAGGTCTCCATGCTGACGTCATGCGAGCCGCGGTCGATGTCGAGCGACAGCTCGTCGCCCATGTCGCCCTTGAACGCCTGGACCTCCTTGAGGTTTGCCTCGAGCCGCTGCGCGTAGGTGCGCTCGAGCTCCTGGAACTTGGCGTAGGTCTGGCTGAGATGGCGCTGCTCCTCTTCAAAGATGGGATCCGTGGCCATGTTCGTGGTCCTCCCTGTCGCGGCGCCGCGTGCGGACGCATCGGCTAACGCTTCCGTCGTTTTTTGGGCGAAGTATTGTAGACGCCCCGCATGGTGTGCGCATGGAGCCGGGCGGCAGGTTCGGCACCGCGGTGCGGTATCGTACAATCCGGGCATGCGCACACGAGGAGAAGGGCGGGACGGCAACGATGAACATCCAGATTTTCGGCACCAAGAAGTCGTTCGACACCAAAAAGGCCGAGCGCTACTTCAAGGAGCGCCGTATCAAGTACCAGTACGTCGACCTCAAGGAGAAGGGCCTGAGCAAAGGCGAGCTGGCATCGGTGAGCCAGGCGGTGGGAGGCCTCGACGCGCTTATCGATCCTGACTGCAAAGACCAGCAGCTGACGGCGTTGATCCGCCACCTCGCCGCCGACCAACGCATGGAGAAGGTGCTCGAAAACCAGCAGGTCCTGCGCACCCCCATCGTGCGCAACGGCCGTCAGGCCACCGTGGGCTACCAGCCCGACGTGTGGAAGACCTGGGAGTAGGGACGTAGGCGGGGAAGAACCGCCTCACGGTGCTTGTGCATCTCATACTATATATTTTCATGTAATACATTATATTTATGCATAATTATGGATAGTATGGTCGGCAATCAGCATCGTCCGTCACACCTTCCCAGAAAAATGGCAGAAAACGAGTTTATTGTGTCCGAAGAAACGCGCGGGTAAAATCATCCCGCACGGCAAAACGCCTTGATTCGCGTAGGCCGGCCGGCACGTCCAGGGCCGATGGACGCCTGTCGCACAACGGCGGTTCGCCTCGGGCGGCGATGCATCCGCGCTAAGCACGCGCAACAAACGCGTTTTCTGCCAAATATCGCCAAAACCGTGACGCCTGGTCGAACGACGGGCTGGCGCGCAGCGACCGAGATACAACCGGAGCGACCGGCCGCGCCCCGGACCGGGGTCCGCAGCGGGCTGCATGGCGGCGATTTTCAATCTGTAGCGTTCCATCCAACCGATGCGGCACCTAACCCGCCTCACACACGCCGTCCCGTTCAACCGACGCCATATATCCCGGACGGGCCTTGCACTTTGACCAAATCCCGAACGTTCCATCTTCCCGCACCATGCCGAACGTGGTGCAGGGCCTTTCCCAGCGCGACGCCTGTGAACGGGCGCGCGAAGTCATAGGGCTGCTGGGACTCGAGGATCAGACGAGCCAACGGGCACGCGACCTGTCGGGCAGGCAGCGGCGGCGCCCTCACACGGGCATCGCGCTCATGCACCGGCCGTGCGTCGTCTTCCTCGACGAGCCCCCGGCGGGCGGAACTGGCATCGAGGCGAGCCACGAGGCCGCGCGGAAGGCCGTTTCCGATGCCGCACCTAGTCAGCTGGGCGCCCTCGGCAGGCTGCTTGCCCCGCTGACCGACGACGCAGGGAGGTGGAGTATGAAGGGGCAGTTCCTCATCGGCCTGCAGGCGCTACTCGGGGGCTGGCAGCGGTAGGACGACCGCGCTCCGGGGAACTTTTGACGCCGCACGCCTGAGAGAGGTGCCTGCACCCAAAACCAGCGCTTGGCCCCGACGTCCCCTTACAGCCCCAGCTCTTCAGCAATATAGCGACCGGTGACGCTCTCGGGGCAAGCGGCCACCTGCTCGGGGGTGCCGCACGCCACGATGCGCCCGCCGTTCTCTCCGCCTCCGGGCCCCATGTCGACCACATAGTCGGCGTTGGCAACCATGTCGAGGTCGTGCTCGATGACCACAACCGTCGCCCCGCCGTCGATAAGGCGCTGAAGCACGTCGAGCAGTACCTCCACGTCAAGCGGGTGCAGGCCGATTGTAGGTTCGTCGAACACGAACAGCGCGCCGGCCTGGTCGCGCGTCAGCTCGCTCGCCAGCTTGAGGCGCTGGGCCTCACCGCCCGACAGCGCCGTGGTCGCCTCCCCCAGAGTGAGATAACCCAGTCCCAGGTCGTGCAGCACGCCGAGCTTGGCCTTGGCCGAGCGCAGCCCCGTGTCGCCCAAGACCACGAGCGCCTGGTCGACCGTGCAGGCAAGCAGTTCGGGCAGGCTGATGTCGCCCGCAATCTTGACGCCGTACGCCGCACGGGCGTAGCGTGCCCCGCCGCAGTCGGGACAGTCGATGTCCACGTCGGGCAAAAACTGCACGTCGAGCGAGATTTGGCCCGTGCCGTCGCACGTGGGACAGCGCAGGCTGCCGGTGTTGTAGGAGAACGCGCCCGCCTTGAGCCCGCGCTCCTTGGCTTCGGGCAGCTTGGCATAGGCGCTGCGCAGGTCGTCGAGCACGCCCGAGTAGGTCGCCACCGTCGAACGGACGTTGGCGCCGATGGGCGTCGCGTCGATGAGGTTCGCCCGGCGGACACCCGGCGCGTCGACCGAGCGCACGTGCGCGGGCGGTGCCTCCCCCGCGACGGACGCTCTGAGCGCCGGGACGAGGCTCTCGAGCACAAGCGTCGTCTTGCCCGACCCCGACGCGCCGGTGACCGCCGTAAGCCGCCCGCGGGGGAAGGCGACCTCGAGCGGCTTGACCGTATGGACGGCATCCGTCGCAAGGCGGACGGCGCCCCGGTCGAACACCTCGTCCGCCGCGGCGCGCGCCCGGGTGCGCACTTTGCGCTCCCTCGACAGAAACGGCCCTATGCGGGAGCCGGGGTCGCGCTCCACAGCGGCCACGCTCCCCTGCACGACCACCGTCCCTCCCTCCGCGCCCGACCCGGGGCCTATCTCAATCAGGTGGTCGGCACGGCGCAGCACGCGCACGTCGTGGTCGACGAGCACGACCGAGTTGCCGTCGGCCAGCAGGTCGTCGAGCACGCCGAGCAGGCCGTCGACGTTGGAGGGGTGCAGCCCGATCGACGGCTCGTCGAGCACGTAGAGCACGCCGGTCGTTCGGTTGCGCACGGCGCGTGCGAGCTGCACGCGCTGGCGCTCGCCGGTCGACAGCGTGGCGCTTGCGCGGTCGAGCGCCAGGTAGCCGAGGCCGAGCTGTTGCAGGCGCTCGACGGGCTCGGTCATCTCGTCGCAGATGGCCCGCGCCATGGGACGCATCTCCTCGGGCATGAGGGCGGGGACCGCAGGCACCCATACCGCCAGCTCGTCGAGCGTCATCCGCGCCGCGTCGCCTAAGTCAATGCCGCCGACGCGCGGCCCGCGGGCGCACTCGGACAGACGCGTGCCTCGACAGTCGGGACATGGTTCTTCCTTGAGGAACTTGGCGAGGCGCGCCAGCGCCTTCTCGTCCTTCGCCTTGGACAGCGCGTTCTCGACCGTGTAGACCGCGTTGAAGTAGGTGAAGTCCATCTCTCCGACGTCGCCGGTCTTGGACGACTGGTAGAACATATGGTGCTTTTCGGCCGGGCCGTGGAACACGATTTCGCGCTCTTCGGGCGTCAGGTCACGGAAAGGAACGTCGGTGCGCACGCCCATCTCGCGTGCGATGTCGCGCATGAGCTTCCACATGAGCTGCTGCCACGAAGCCACCGCGCCCTCCTCGATGGAGAGCGACTCGTCGGGCACGAGCGCGGACTCGTCGACCGTGCGCACGATGCCCGTACCGCCGCACGTGGGGCAGGCGCCGCCGCCGTTAAAAGCCAGGTCCTCGGCGCCCGGGCCGTAGAACTCGACGCCGCATACGGGGCAGGTGGTGGGCAGCATGAGCGCGACGTCCATGCTCGGCGGCACCCGATGACCGTTAGGGCACACGTGGCTGCCGAGGCGCGAAAACATGAGGCGCAGGTAGTTGAGCAGCTCGGTTGAGGTTCCGAACGTGGAATGCACGCCGCCCACGCCCGGACGCTGCCGCAGCGCGAGGGCCGCCGGCACGTGGAGCACCTCGTCGACCGCCGCGCGGGCAGTCTGGGAGATGCGCCGGCGCGTGTAGGTGGACAGCGCGTCGAGATAGCGGCGCGACCCCTCGGCGTAAAGCGTCCCCAAAGCCAACGAGCTCTTGCCCGACCCCGACACGCCCGCAATTCCCACGAGGCACCCGAGCGGGATGTCGACGTCGACGTTCTTGAGGTTGTGGACCCGCGCCCCGCGGACCTCGATGCGCTCGGGCTGTTCCCGCCGACCCGTTCCCATTGCCCCCACAGCTCCCGCCTTCCTTGAACGACCCGCGCGCCGCATCCACTGCAGTCGCCGTTCCTATGGTAGCGCGTCAACGACGCGTACATGTGTTCGGTTTATGGGAAAGCACCGGGCTTTTTTGACCGGTATGCGCACGCCGGACTTACGACCAGGCAAAACACTATATGGCCGCGCCTGTGACCCTGCCGCATGGCTCACGGGAGCGCGGGTACAATCCCCTAATCGCACCCGGACGCAGAAAGGCGGTTTCGGCAAAATGGCGCGGACGTTGGTTCTCGTACGGCACGGCAAGGCCGAGAGGCGCTCCGAGGGCCTGGAAGACAGCCAGCGCAGGCTCACGCCCGGCGGTGCCCGGGCGCTTGCGGCGCAGTTCCCAAAATCGTTCGCGCTGCTGCAGGAAGGGCCGGGCACGCCGTGCGTCTGGACGAGCCCGGCTGTCCGGGCGCGCCAGACCGCCGAAGAGGCGGCGCACGTGCTCGAAACACCCGAGCTCCGCACCCGCTCGAGCCTCGGCGACCAGGATGCCGGTGCGTTCCTGCACGAGGTCGCAGAATCCGACGCCCCCTGCATCGTCGCCGTGGGACACAACCCGTTCATAGAAGACCTGGTCGAGCGGCTGAGCGGCGTGCGGCTGGCCTTCTCGACCGGCGCGGTCGCGGCCCTTGAGCTACCCGACGGGTTCGACCCGTCTACCGCTAAGAACCGCAAGCCGCCCTGCCGCCTGCTTTGGTTCATGCAGGGACCGCACGCCAAGAGGTGGGACACGCTCTGCGTGCTCGAAGGCGTGCTTGCCGAACACGCCGACAACGTGGCTTTCCACCTTGAGGCTTTCCTGCGCGACCCCGGGGATGTCGAGGCCCTTCACCGGCTTCGCATCTCCATCCGCACGCTGCGCAGCCTTGCGGAGTTCTGTGCGCCGTTCGTCAAGAAGCACCAGGCAAAGGAGGTTCAGCACGACCTGCGCGCCGTCGTGCTGCAGACAAGCCGCCTGCGCGAGCTCGACGTACTCGCGCAGCAGGTCGCGGCACTCGACGCCCCGGCGGCCGACCTGCTTGCCGCCTGCTCCCTTCTGCGCGGCGGGGAGCAGGCACGGGTCGCCGCGGCCCTCGATTGCCCCAAGGTTGCGGGAGCTGTGGAACGGGCGCGTGCCAACCTCCACGGCGTATGCTGGAAGAACCAGGTCGCCCGCAACGGCCTTTCGCCCGACCGGCTGCGCCGCCGCTTCGCCGAGATGGCCGACTCCCTCGAAAAGAACCTCGACCGCGTCGACCTTGCGGACGCCGAGGCGACCCACGACCTGCGCAAGGACGCCAAGCGCGTCCGTTACACCGCCGAGCACCTCGCCGACCTGCTCGGACCTGTGGCCGTCGAGGCAGCCCGGCGCTCCCATGCGGTCCAAGACCGCCTCGGCGCGCTGTGCGACGCACGGGTGAACTTCGCCATCGTCGCGGGATTCCCGACCGACGGCCTCTCCGACGCCGCCCTGCGCAACCTGGAGGAGATCAGAACCGCCAGCAAGGCGCACGTCGGCGCGGAGGCCGGGGCATAGGCGGCGCACCCCTTCTCGGCGAAACCGCCGGCCGGAACTGCCGGACGGCTCGGATGCCCTGGTCATGCGAACCGTCGGCCCGCATGCGTCTCCACGATACGCAAAGGCGCCTCCGAGGGACCTGCCCAATCCCGCAGAGGCGCCCCTTCGAGCGGCCGGACCCTCCCGTCGGCTGCGGCCCGGCGTGTACGGCTGTCCTACTCGACGCCGGTGAGCTGTGCCAGCTTGGTGTAGATCTCGGTGTTGTCGATCGCGCCGTCGAAAAGCTCGCTGCCGCAGCCGACGGCGTAGATGTTCACCGGGGCGCCGGTGTGGGCGTAGGTGGTGTGGTCGAGGCCCGACTTGTGGTTGAGGATGTGGCAGAGGCACATGCTGAAGGGCTGGTAGGTACCGTAGAGCTCGTAGTCCTCCTGCGTCATCTCGTCCTGGGAGCCGGAGCCTGTCTCAAGGGTGCGCTGGTAGGCGGCCCGGAGCTGCTCGAGCTCGTAGTCGGTCATGACGAGGGAGCCGTTCTCGCCCGCCGGGTCGGCATCGGCTGCGTCGGCGTCGTCGGCGGCCATCAGGCCGAAGCAGGCCTTGACGTCGACCAGCGCGTCCTCGAAGGCGGTCTGGTTCTCGATGTAGCCCTCGACGTAGTCGCTGTCGAACTTGGCATATGAAACGGTCTGCTGCGCCAGGTTGGGCAGGAAGGTGTCGTAGTTGGTGGTCTTGTAGCCGATGCCCAGGCCGCCGGTCTCGTGGTCGGCGGTCACCAGGATCAGGGTCTCCTCGGGATGCTCGTTGTAGAAGTCCACGGCGACCGCGACGGCGTTGCCCATCTCGAGGACGTCGCCCACGCAGGCGGCGGCGTCGTTGGCATGGCAGGCCCAGTCGATCTTGCCGGACTCGGCCATCATGAAGAAGCCGTTCTCGGCGTCGGAAAGCATGTCAATGCCCTTCTGGACATAGTCGCTGAGAGCCCACTCGCCCTCGGCGCGGTCCATGTCGTAGCTCATGGAGCCGCCGTCGGCGACGACCTCGCTGACAATCAGAACGTTGCCTGCGCCGGGTTGCAGGGCCTCGGCGTCGGCCTGGGTGGTCGCGACGGTATAGCCGGCGTTCGCGGCGACCTCGAGGATGTCGGTCTGATCTTCCTCCTCGCCGGTCGGAGACAGGAAGGCGCCGCCCGCAAAGTACTCGAAGCCCGAGGCGGCCAGCTCCTCCCCAATGGCATAGTAGCTGTTTCGACTGGCCTGGTGCGCATAGAAGGCGGCTGGCGTGGCATGGTTCATGTTGACCGTGGTGAGCACGCCGATCTTCCAGCCCTTTTGGCTGTGGAGCTTTTCGGCGATGGTCTCGTAGGGAACGGAGAGGGTCTCGGGGTCCATGTTAATGGTGCCGGACTGGGTCTTGTAGCCTGTGGCGATCGAGGTGGCCGTGGAGGCCGAGTCGGGGCAGAACGACGTGGAGTCGTAGGTGGTCACGCTCGCGGTGTGCGGGAACTCCATGAAACTCAGCGGCGAGGAGACGACGGCTCCACCGTTCTCGGTCGTGCCTTTGTAGAAGCTCGTGACCTGAACCTGCTCGTTGCCCATGCCGTCGCCGATGAACAGGAAGATGTACTTGGGCGCGGCGGCCGATGCCTCGACGTCCTCGTCGGCCAGCGCGCCGGTGGCGGAGGCGGCCATCGCACCGATGGCGGCAGTGGCGCCGGCGGCCTTGAGGAAGTTGCGGCGAGAAATGCTGTTGACGCTTTCCATAAAAGAAAGTCCTCCTTCATCCGGAAACCATCGTCTCCGGTCCTGGCCCCGGCCTTTCCGGAGCTCACGTGGAACGGGACCCATTCTGAAGAAGGAGCGCCCCCGCTTTGGGCAAGACGCGGCAAGCGATGGGTAAGGCCGGGCAAGGCTCGCGTAAAGCGGGGCAGGCAAACATCAGGAGGCCGTAAAATACGAGGTAAGAACCGGTGCGAACGGCAGAAAGGACGCAACCGAAACTATCGCCTGCACGGGGCGAAGTAGTCGAGCACACGCCTCAGGGCCGGCGACTTTTCAGCGTCCCGCTTGTAGACCAGGTAGTGGTCGGAGGTCACCGCAGGGTTCGGGTGCGGTTTGAAAACGAGGCCCGCGGAATCGACCGAACGGCAGAACGACTCTCCCGCGCACCAGATGCCCTCGTTCATACGAACGCGCTCGACGATGTGGGCGAAAGCACCGTCGAAGAAACGCATCTCGACGTCAGCCCCCGCAAAACCCGCAACCACCTGGGTGCGCTCGCCAAAACGGCCCGCCTTGAACTCGGAAGGGATGAGCACCGCGCATCCTGCAAGGTCGTTCATCTCAAGCCGGTCATAAGAGGCGAGCGGGTGATGCTCGCTCATGATAAGGAAGCTCTTCTCCCTGCACACGAACCGAGCCGCAAGACAGGCGTCATCGACCGCGCCGACCATGTAGGCGACATCGATACGGCCGTCGAGCAGAAGGGCAACCTGCTCGGCAGGCCCGCACTCGCTGATGCTGAGCTCGATGTCGGGGTTAAACTCACCGAACGCCGCTATGTCGTCGGTCGAAACGGGGTTGTACCGGTTGAAGCACCCGCAGGCAAATCCCATCCTCACCAGATGCGTCATGCCGCGGTCCCGCATCGTCGCCGCCAGAGCCGCCATCTCGTCGTACTCCCGCACCACGCGCTGCGCGCACGGTACGAGTTCGCGGGCGCACTCGGTAGGCTCGACGCCATGCACGCTGCGCTCAAACAGCGTGACACCTAAAAACGCCTCGAGCTTGCGAACCGATTTGGAGAGCGCCTGCTGAGAAATGTAGAGCGCCTCCGCCGCGGCGCTCATGGTCCCGTGCTCGCAGGCGGCGAGAAAATATCGTATGTCGCGGATCTCCATCGTCCCCACCGTCCCCTTGCGCCCCGCTCCCGCACGCCCGTGCGCCCGTGCGCCCG
>CAZUFB010000003.1:7996-36565 GCA_964619775.1 uncultured Coriobacteriaceae bacterium | reverse complement strand
GGGGAAAACGGGAAGACCGTGCGGAATGCCGGCTTATGGCAGTCCGCGGAACGGTCGAGCAAGGCACGGGACGACGCACACAAGGGGTACGCGAGCCCGAGCTCAACGACGCTTGACGTTTTTGCAGACTGCCATGAGGCGCCGCGAGCTGGACGGTTAAGCCAGGCCAGCCTGAGCCAGGCAGTCGGCTAAAGCCTCCTGAACCGCCATCGAGGTGACGGTCGCGCCGGACACGGCGTCGATGGCACCCTGCTCGACGATCTGTCGGGAAAACTCCTCGCCCAGGTCGCGCCCGATACCGGCAGTCTCGTTGGAGGTGTCGACCGACGCGTCCACGATTGCCCCGTCCGAGATGCCGAGGGTCACGATGACGTCGCCGATGCCCACCGCCGAAGCAGTGTACACTTCGTCGCCCTCAACCTGAACGGTTTCCTCCTGGACGGTCCCGCTGCCGGCCCGCCGGGCAACGATGTTGGCGCGCGCCGTGGCGTTGGCGATGGTGTTCGGGCTGTAGCAGTCACCCACCGCGTAAACCTCGTCGCACAGGGGCGACACTTCGTCGTACAGCGCCCGGTTCTCCACCATGGGCTCGGCAACGATAAGCGTATCAAACTCGAGAGTGTTGGTCGTCCCGTATTCGGTCTGGAAAGTGAGCTTGCCCGGCTCGGCCTGTTGCAACACGCAGTTGCTATAAAGGCGCATACCCTTGGAAAGCAGCCACTTCTTGCCCATCAGACGCGGCCAGGTGGGCGCGTTCATGAAGAACGAGTCCTTGGACCCCGTGTTGAGCATGGTCACCGTCTTTCCCTGGCGCACCAGGTCGAGCGCCAACGTGCACGCCTGGAACTGTGCGCCGATAATCGCCACGCGGTCACCCGTCGCAACGGCCTCGCCTGCAAGCTGCGCAGCATACATCGACTCGAACGTGAGCGGATTGCAGTCTTCGATGCCGGGCACGTCGGGCAGCGTGCAGGCGCCGCCGGTCGCCACGATCACGACGTCGGGGGACTCGTCCTCGACGAGGCCGGCGGTGACCTCCTGCCCTGTGACGACGTCCACTCCGTACTGGTCGAGCTGGTTGACAAGCCACTCCTTGTGCGCCTCCACCTTCTCGTGCGTGCCCTTGACGCGTGCGACCAAACCCATGAGCCCGCCGAGTTCGGAGCTCTTCTCATAGAGAGAGACGCTGTGGCCGCGCTGGGCGGCGATGCGGGCCGCCTCCATGCCAGCGGGGCCTCCGCCGACGACCATCACGCGTTTGGGCTCGTCGGCAGGCAGCGGGTCGTACCCCTCGGGCATGTCCTCGGTGTAGGCGCGCGTGATGGCGGGGTTCACGCGGCAGTACATGGGCACGCCGAAGTCGTAAGGAGCCACAAAGCAGGTCATGCAGTGCGTGCAGGGGGCACACTCGTCGCGACGCCCCTCGCGCAACTTGTTGGGCATCTGCGGGTCTGCCAAAAGAGACCGCGTCACGAGAATGAAGTCTATCTTACCGTCGCGGATGGCGCCGTCTATCAGGTCGGGAGCCATGCGCGGGTCCATCGAGCCGACCACGCCGACAGGGATGTCCACGCCTTCCTTGATCTTGGCAGCGACCTCGATTAGACCTCCGTAACCGTCGTGCGAGCCGTCGACCGCGCCGCAGAAATGCTTGCCGTAGTCCACGACCGTGCCGTACCCCGTGTCACCGTGCTCGTTGATGTGCAGCACGTCGGGCATGAAGCCGGCGCAGTGGTGGCCATACGCCTCGGAACGAATATGCAAGGAGCTGGCACCCGCCGCCTCGAATAGCTTTGCGAACTCGCAGGCCTCTTCGACGGTGGTGCAGCCGTTGTCGGCCCCCAACTCGTCGATGCACTCCTCGACGCCGCTGTAGAGAACCTGGATTATGAATCCGTCGTCCTGAATCCTCTCACGGGCGCCCGAGATAATCTCGGTCAGCACACGGGCACGGTTTTCGAGCGAGGCGCCGCTGTACTGGTCATCGCGTTCGTCGTTGATGTAGCGTGACAGGTACGTCGAGAAATAGTGGTTGCACGAGGCGTTGAGCTCCACGCCGTCGAACCCGGCCTTGTGGTAGCGCTCGATGGCGTCGATGATGGCCTGGATTTCGGCTTGGACCTCCTCGGTGGTCTGCATGTGGCCGTTGCTGAAGCTCGTCTCAAGGTCGCTGGGATACACGTGCGTAGATGCGGAGCCGGTTGCCATCGTCATGTCGAAAACCTGCGCGATGACGACGGTGCCGAACTGGTGGAGGTCGTCGGCGATGGCCTGGTGGGCAGCGATGCCGTCATCGGTGCTCAGGTCGAGCGAGATCATGCTTATTTCGCCACCCGACTCCGCGGAGATCTCGCCGTCGGGGGACTCCGAAACGCCGGCCATACCCACGCCGCCTTCTGTCGTCGGTAGGACATTGGAGGACTCATAGTCGATCATACCCACGCCGCCTTGGGCGAACTGCTCGTAGAAGCGCAGCGCGGTGTCGCTGGGCCACAGCGAGTCGGTCTGCGTCTCCGAACCGGCAGCGCTCTTCACGATACGATTCGCCAGCGTGCGGCTACCGATTTGAAGCGGGGAGAACAGCGCGCTGTAGTCGGTGGTGTAGGTCTCGGCGTCCTGTTGGGGGTTGAGGTAAGTACCGTAGGTGGTATCGCCCTCCACGGTCTTCACCGCCGACGAAGACGTCACCGCAGGGTCCGACGCAGCGTTTCCTTCAGACGGTTGGCCGGCGTCGACCGACTCGTTGGCAAACGCGGCACCCGCGGTCGCCAGCACAGCCGTGCCCACTGTGCCAACCGCAGCGGTCTGAACGAACGTGCGGCGCGACAGGTTGGTCTCGCTCATAGGTGTTCCCCTCCTGGGTCGATAGGCAGTGCGCACACGTCTTTGCGGCGCACGGCGTCGCAGGTCTCGACACACCCAGCTTTGACGCCGGGGTGGACTTTCGACACCGCGCCAACCATACGCTTTTGCGCAACAGCTGAAAAACACCTGTTGGAAGCGGCAACAACCGAAGGATGTACCCATGGCGGGCAACGCAGGGAAAGCCCTTTGCAGCATCGCCCCTCCGCACGCCCTGCTCGGCAATTGCGCGGGTTGCCTTAAAACCTCCCGTGCTCGCCGGTATGCCAGCGCGGCTTGACGATCGTCTCGCGCACCTCGCGCAGGGCCTCGTCCTCACCTCGCTCGGCCAAAAGCGTCAGCAGGCGTCTGAGCAAGGCGTCGCTGTCAGGATGGATGGGAACCGGCCCCGCGCTGTGTTCGAGCTCGTAATAGTCCAGAGGGCTGCGGTCGGTGTAGCTCCCCTTCTTGTACACCCGGCTTGCGGCGATGCGGTCGCAGAACATCTCGACCACGTAGCGCGTGGGCATCGGCATGCCCGTCAGGGCGTTGCCCGAGCTCATCGTGATGTCGATCCAGTACTCGAAGTGGTGGCGGTTGCGCCCTTTGTGATGCAGCCATGCCTCGGAGTAGCCTTTATGTATGCGTTCGGCCGCGTTGGGGCTGCGATACCCCTGGAAGTAACGCGCCCCCGTCCAAAACTCCACCGGCGCGTATTTCGACAGGTCGTGCGCAAGGCCCTGCCGGTAAAGACCCACGCGAAAGCAGTAGCGCATCACGAGCAGCTTGTGATGGGTGATGGTGCGCAGGTGCCCCCAGATCTTCTTAAGGGTGAGGCGCACGTCGATATCCTGGGGGTTCTGCGGGCCCCGCGCCGCACTCAGCGGCACAGCATGTCCCCAAAAACGGCCAGACCGACCACCGGGTAGTAATAATGTTGCAAACCGTGCGCCTCCCATCGACCGTAGCAGAACAGCCATTATAGCCGCACGGCATGGGAGGTTCGCGGACGATTCGCCCCCGTCCGGGGCCGACGGGACACATGGGCTTCTAAAACCAGCTCACGCAGCATGTTGGCGATTGCCCTAGTCGTCGTACCTTGTACGGGTTGCCTTGTGGCGGTAGTTGGGATGGTTCTTCAGAAACCGCCAGCGGCAGACGAGCGTGACGCCCAGGGCAAGCACCGACACCGCGGCAAAGGCGCCCGTGAGCTCGAGCACGTTGGCATTGCCGTCGAGCAGCGCATAGAGCGACGCCAGGCCGAAAAACACCGTGAGCGCACCGGTAAGCACCAGGAAGAGCTTGACGAGGACCTCCTTGGCCCGGTTGGGCGAGCGCCGCCACGACACGACGAAGTAGACAACCACGGCAAGCACAGCCAAGAAGACGACGAGCGGCAGCGAGCGAAACAGGCGGGCAACCAGGTTCATGGGAACCTCCGGGTGCGGGCAACGGAAAGGGCCGGGCGGAGCCGCGGATCTGCGGCCAGTGTACCACGCACCGGCCCGACGTCCGTCCCGCACGGCGGCACAGCGCCTGTGCACCCCCGGCCCCGTCGGGCACTGTTAGAAAAGTGTGCCGATTTGCATGGCGTCTGTGCTCCCGTCACGCGCCGTCCCCTTGCTATCGTGCAGACAAAACCGCTCCGCACGGGCCACCGCGGCCGCAGCGGGACAAAGCGACAGAAGGGGGAAGTATGGGAGTCGTCATCAGCCACACGTCGGCCCTGCGATGCCTGCGCGCGTGGGACCTGCTACCGCGCTCGCACCGCTCGCCCTTCTGCCCGGGGTTTCCGCCGGCTCGCGGAACCCGCACCGAAACAGGCCCCTTCTTCCTCGAACGGCCGAGCGCGGCCCAGGTCGCCGCGCTGCTCGGCGTTCCCAACCCCTACGCATGCGCCGCCAGCCCGGAAGGGACGGATCCAGACCGCATGCGCGGCATCGGCGCGCAACCCTCCCTCTTCGGAGGGGTCGTCCACACGCTTGCGCCGGACCGGGGAAGCCGCAGCCAGGCACGCGGTTCGGTCTCGCATGTGTGGAGCGCCCCGCTCGGCGCCCGCTCCCTGTTCATGCTCCAACCCGGACTGTGCCGCACGTCTCCCGGCCTGTGTTTCCTGCACCTGGCGGCAACCTTGGACCCGCTCGGGCTTCTGCTGCTGGGCTACGAGCTGCTCGGCACGTACGCTCCGTGCCCGACCTCGCCGTTCGGTATTCGGAAACGCGCGCCGCTCGCCAATCTTGAAGACCTGCAGGGCGAAATCGCCCGGGCTGGCACGGCGCGAGGTGTCGATCGGGCGCGGCGTTCCCTCGGCCATATGCTCCCCGGGGCGGCCTCCCCCATGGAGGCGCGCCTGGCCCTGATGCTCACGCTGCCCCGACGCGCGGGAGGGTACGGGCTGCCGGCTCCCCTGCTCAACCACACCTTCGACATCAACGGACGGTCCCGGGCGGGAGCCGACCGCCGGCGCTACCGCGGCGACCTGTGCTGGCCGGACGCGCGCGTGGCGCTCGAATACGACAGCGACGCCGCGCACACCGGCTCCCGGCGCATCGCCGCGGACGCGCGCCGCCGCAACGCCCTCGCGGACCGCGGCATCGAGGTAGTCGGCGCGACGCGCGCCCAGGTGTCCGACCCCGCGGAGCTGGAGGCCCTGGTGCAGGTCGTCGCGCGCAAGGTCGGACACCGCCTGCGCAAGCCGGACCCCGAGCAGCGGCGCCGCCGCGAGGAGCTCCACGAGAGGCTGTTCGGGCGCAGCCGGTACGGCGCGTGGCCTGCCGCACGGGACTGACCGGCAAAAACGGCTCCGAGTGCGTGGCCGGGCAAGAAGTCGTGGCAAAAAGCGTGCCGAGTGCGTTTGCCCGGCGCGGGCTTTCGGGGCGCATTCCCGCGCCGCGCCGTGCCCACCTGGGGTTTCCCATGTTTGGCCGGCAGGTCGGGGCGCCCTTGGGTCAACATCGGCCTCGCAAGAAACGCACTCGGCGCAATTCCTGCCACGACTTCCCCGCGCTTCACGCACTCGAGGCGGTTTCTGCCACGCCCCGCCGCACGCCCGCCGCACACCGCCCGCCGGCCGGCTGGCGGGGAGGCCGAGGCGCGTGCGGAGCCGCCGTGCGCCGCCGCAACGCCCTCGCGACCTCTCGGGTTCTTCCGTCGAGGCAGCGCACGCAAGCCGCACGGAACGCCGGCTGCGCTATGCTGGTGGGGTTCAACGCGCGGGCGCAGACCGGCACCCGCCCCCACGGCATCAAGGCGGACACGAATGGCACTGAACGTCAACCACGCTATCCTGCACATCCTCGACTTCGAGGCCGGTGCGAGCTCGTTTTCGCACCGCGAACTCGACCTGACGGACCGCACCGTCAGGTCGTACGTTCAGCGCCACCTGCGCAAGATCTCGTCGAGCCCCGAGAGCCGGCACGGGGAGTTCCTGCCCGAAAGCGCGTTCGCCGCCGAACTGCGGCGCTACTTGGACGGCGGGTCGTTCGTAGGCTTCTCGATGCAGATTGCAGAGTTCCTCTACGGCGAGCTGCGCAAGGGCGAGGGCGTCGAGCCGTGCGACCTGCTCGTGGCCGACTTTGAGGCCGAACCAGAACACATCCCGGCCGACGCGTCACGGAACGCCGACGGGCTCGACCCCGAAGCCTCGGCCGTTGCGGCGGCCCTGGCCGAGGACGCCTTCGAGGGGCGCGGCGAGCGGCGCTTCGCAATCGTCCTGCTGCCGCGCAAGCAAGCCTACGTGCACGACGTGCGCAGCGAGAGCGGCGCCTCTGTGAACGGCATCGTGCGCCACGACGCCACGCTGCCCAACCCCACCCAACGCGTCGACTCCTACGCCTGCATCGGGACGCGCTCCTTCGACGTCGAGTTCGGCGACAAACCACGCACCGTCGCCGGCACCGAGACGTTCGTCCTCCCCGAACTCCTCCTGCAGTGCTCGGCGGAATCCTCGTGCAAGGAGGTCCTGCAGAGCGTGACGCGCATCGTGGAGGAGGTTGCCCAGGAGTACGGTGCCAACACGGCCCGCGCGGTGTCGAAGGTCAAGGCCATCATGTCCGAAAAAACCGACGAGTCGGGATACCTGCCTCCCTGGGAGCTGGGGTGCGAGGTGTTCGAGGACGAGCCTGCGATGCGCGAGCGCTTCGAGGAGACCGCGCGGCGCGAAGAACTGCCCGAACGCGTGGCAGTGAGGCGCGGAGTCGCCGCCCGCATGGGCAAGAGCCACCGCATCCGCACCGACACCGGCATCGAGATCACCTTTCCGTCGGAATACAGCGCCAACACCGACTTCATCGAGTTCGTGACCGAGCCGGACGGATCCATCTCCATCGAGCTCAAAAACATAGGGAGCATCGAAAACCGTTAGGCCATCCGCCCGCACCCCGCCGCCGCACGTCCCGCCAACCGCGCGCGGCGGCGGGGTGCGTGACGCACGACGCTGAAAACACGCTTAACCTGATGGGTTTTCAGGACAAAGGCGACTACCTCCTGCGCTCGTAAGGCGCGGTCGGGCATACTGGACGGCGGTATGGACCGGCGCGAAACGCCGGCACACGGATACATGCGGGAGGTTGGCGGCTATGGCGGTTGGCGGCTGGGGGCGTTGGGTGCGGCGGGGCGTGCGGGCGGCGGCCGCGTGCGCGCTGGCAGGACTGGCGTTGGGGGCGCTGCTTGCACTTGGCGGGTGCGCCGCGACGACCGTCGACGTCTATGCGGTCGCCTCGCAGACCGATTACGCGGCCGACGGCAGCGTCGTGTCGACGACGACCTACGAGCTCGACGAGAGCGGCAACGCGACGGAGTCGGTGACGACGACGGACGGGGAGACGACCGTCGACACGGTCGCCTACGACATCTACGGCGTGCCGATGCCCGAAGAGGGCACCTACGAGATCGAACTCGACGACTACGGCCAGCCTACGAGCATCGTGTACTACGACGCCGACGGCGAGGTCGTCTCGACCCAGACCTTCACCTACAGCGAGGTCGCGGGGCACATGACTGCGGAAACCTACGAGTCCGAAGGCCTTTCGTTCACGACGACCTACGATTCCCAGGACGGCTGGCCGCTCACCGGGTCGGTCACGGTCGACGGCATCACGGTCGAGATAGAGTTCGTCTACGAGATCACCGAGGAGGGCGGCGTGACCGCACAGCACGTCACCGTCTCAGGCGAAGACGTGGCCCTCTACTCCTACGACTACGAGGAATACGACGGAAACCTCGAGGTTTCGCGTCGGTACAACCCCGACGGCTCCGAGACCGCCTACACCTACGAGCTCGTCGAGGAACCGTCTCCCTACGCGATGGCGCGCGCCCTGGTGCACCCCGTCGACTACGAGGCACTGCTCTCCTACCTGGGCTTCGACGAAGATGACGCATAGGAGGTAGCATCGGGCATCCATGCGACGCGGGCTGTCTTCAAAGCGGCCTCCCTACGTCGAAACCAGCCGAGCAGGGCTGGATCTCCCCTACAACGAGCGTCCGACGCAAACCGCGGGCAACACGCGTCGAGCAACGCACACCGAAAAAGCGAGGCCGCCATGCGCACCGTCATGCCCTTCACTGTCCGTTACGCCGAGACCGACATGATGGGGGTCGTCCACCATGCGAGCTACCTGCTGTACTTCGAGGACGCTCGCACCGACTTCCTCGAAAAGATCGGCTTTCCCTACCGCGACATCGAACGCGCCGGCTTCGCCTCGCCCGTCGCGAGCGTGCAGGTGAACTATGCGCGCCCGCTCGTCTACGGGGACGAGCCGCAGGTGCGCACACGCGTGACAGAGAACGGTCGGTCCAAGACCGTCTATGCTTACGAGATCTTCAAGGACGAGGCCGACCTCGCGACCGGCACACCCTGCTGCACGGGTACAAGCACCCACTGCGTGGTGGACGCGCAGACTTTTAGGCCGGTAAGCATCAAGCAGCGCCTGCCCGAGCTATACGCCCGCTTCCAAGAGGTGCTTGAGCCGTAAATGTAGCCTGCGACGCCGGCAACCAGCGAAGGCCGCGGCGAGCCGGGCGACGGGCGACGTTCAGCTCGCCCGTGTAGAAGACGGCAATGACCAGGATGACGATGAGATCGTCTGCTACCGCAAGCGTGAAGAGGAACACGCGCAGTCCGGCAGGCACCCCCAAACAGAACAGCGCCAGGATGTCGAGGCAGAACGCGATGCCGTTCGCCAGCAGTGCCGTTATACTGGGTTCCCCCAGGCTCGCCCGTTTTTTGCCTGGCTGTCCCAAACCCTTCGACCCCGGGAGCGACCATGACCGAACGACTCGACGCCGCGCTTGTCAGGCGCGGCCTCGTCCCGTCGCGCGAAAAGGCCAAGGCCGCCGTGGCGGCAGGCCTCGTGCGCGTGAACGGAGTCCCCGCCGCCAAGCCGAGCGCCCCCGTGGGCGACGGCGACGAGGTCGAGGTCGACGGCGCGCCCCTGCGCTACGTAGGGCGCGGCGGCCTCAAGCTCGAGAAGGCGCTTGCAGCGTTCGGCATCGGCCTTGCAGGCGCCAACTGCATCGACGTGGGTGCCTCCACCGGCGGATTCACCGACTGCATGCTGCAGGCGGGCGCCGCGCGCGTGGCCGCCGTGGACGTGGGGCACGGCCAGCTCGACGCCCGCCTGGCCGCAGACGCGCGGGTCGCGTGCTTCGAGGGCACCGACGTGCGCGCCGCAGACGCCGCAAGGCTGGGAGGCCCGTTCGACTTTGCGGCGACCGACGTGTCGTTCATCTCGCTTGCGCACGTGCTGGGGCCCATCGCGGCCTTGCTGCGCGCGGACGGGCAGGCCGTGTGCCTCGTCAAACCGCAGTTCGAGGCCGGCCCCGAAAAGGTGGGCAAAAAGGGGGTCGTCAAAGACCCCGCCGTACACCGGGAGGTTCTCGCACGGGTGCTCGCCCAGGTGCGCGCGGCGGGGCTGGAGCCGCGCGGGCTGGACTTCTCCCCCGTCACCGGGGGTTCGGGCAACGTCGAGTACCTGCTCCATGCCGTCAAGACGCCCGTCGGTACAGAGGAGGGGCCGGGGAAATGCCTCGGCGAGACCGCCGTCGACGACGTCGTCGCGGCGGCCTGCAAGGCGTTCGGTCCGCCGGGCGTGCGGCGTCGCGGCGGATCCGACCCCGCGCGCCCTACTTCTTCTCCACCCGCACGGCGCAGACCTTGAACTCAGGGACCTTGGCCACGTCGTCGAGCGCGGCGTTGGTGAGCCAGTTGCAGTTGCCGTCCTGAAAGTGCAGGGGCATCCACACCTCGCCGGGGGAGGTCTTGCCCGAGACGCGCGCCGTCGAGACGATCGATCCGCGCCGCGAGCTCACGCGCACGCGGTCGCCGTCGGCGATGCCGAGGGCTGCGGCGTCGCGGTCGTTGACCTCGATGAACGAGCTGCCGGCCATCTCGTCGATCCCGGGGGTGCGCCCGGTCATCGCGCAGGCGTTGTACTGGTAGAGCACCCGGCCGGTCGACATCAGCAGCGGATAGTCGGCGTCGGGCAGCTCGGCGGCGGGACGGTAGTCGGCGATAGAGTAGAGGCCCGTGCCGCGCGAGAAGGACCCCACGTGCAGGATCGGCGTGCCGGGGTGGTCGGGGCCGGTGCAGGGCCACTGCAGGCCGCGCCCGGCGACCTCGGGTCCGTCGAGGCGCGCGTGCGACATGCCTGCGTAGGAGGGCGTGAGCAAGGCGATCTCGTCCATGATCTGGGCTGCCGTCAGGCGCGGCTGGGGATAGCCCATGCGGTTCATCAGCTCGGTGAAGACGTCTGTGTCGAGCCGGGCGTCGCCTTCGACCTCCACCGCCTTGCGCACCCGCTGCACGCGCCGCTCGGTGTTGGTGAAGGTGCCCTCCTTCTCGGCATAGCTGCACCCGGGCAGCACCACGTCGGCGTAGAGCGCGGTCTCGGTCACAAAAAGGTCCTCCACGACGAGGAACTCGAGCGCCTCGAGCGCGCGGATCACATGGTGCGTGTCTGGGTCGGTGCGCACCGGGTCCTCGCCGAAGATGAAGAGCCCTTTGATGCGCCCGTCGAGCATCGCCGGGAAGCACTCGGTGGCCTTGATGCCCGGCCGGGAGTCGATCGGCACGCCCCAGGCGGCCCCGAACTTGGCCGCGACAGCGGGGTCGGAGACCTTCTGGTAACCGGTGAGGTCGGTCGGGGAGGCGCCCATGTCGCAGGCACCCTGCACGTTGTTCTGCCCGCGAATGGGGTTCACGCCGCAGCCGGGACGGCCGATCTTGCCACACACCATGGCGATGTTCGACAGGGCCATGACGCCGTCGGTGCCGGTCGAGTGCTCGGTCACGCCCAGGCAGTAGAGGATGGGGGCGCGCTCGGCTTCGCCGTAGAGATGCGCCGCGGCCACGAGGTCGCGCGCGTCGACGCCGCAGATCTCGGCCACGCGTTCGGGGGTGTAGGGGGCCACAAGTTCCCTAAGCGCCTCGAAGCCCGCGCGGTCGGTGCGCCGTTCGACGAACTCCCGGTCGACCAGGCCGTCGCGGATCAGCACGTGCACCATGCCGTTGGCGAAGGCGACGTTGGTGCCCGGCCGCAGCTTGAGGTGGATGTCGGCAAGGCGGGAGAGGCCGATGTCGCGCGGGTCTACGACGATGAGGCGCGTTCCCGCCTCCACCGCCTGGCGTATCTGCATACCCAGGACGGGATGGGCCTCCTCGGCGTTGGTGCCCACCATCATGATGACGTCGGACGCACGCGTGACGTCGGCGATGGTGTTGGTCATCGCCCCCGAGCCTAAAGTGGTTGCCAGACCGGCAACGGTGGGCGCGTGTCAAACCCGGGCGCAGTTGTCGACGTTGTTGGTGCGCAGGGCCGTGCGGGCCATCTTCTGGAAAAGGTAGATGTCCTCGTTGGTGGAGCGCGAGCAGGCAAAGGCCGCCAAGGCCTCTCCCCCGTCGCGGTCGCGGATGGCGGAGAGGCCGGCCACCACGGCGTCGAGCGCCTCGTCCCAGGTGGCCGGCTCGAGGGCGCCGGTCGCGCGGTTGCGCACGAGCGGGGTGCGCAGGCGGTCGGGCGCATCCACGAAGTCGAAGCTCGCCGAACGGCCTTTCACGCACAGCAGCCCGAGGTTGGAGGGGCCGTCGGCCCCGCGCGCGTCAACGACGCGGCCGTCCTTCACCATAAGGTCGAGCTGGCAGCCTACCGCGCAGTGAGGGCAGGTCGTGCGCACGGTCGAGGTCTCCCAGGCGCGGTAGGAGCGGCGCCGTTTCACCGTGAGCGCACCGGTCGGGCACGCCTGGGCGCAGTTGCCGCACGACTCGCAGCCGCTCTCCTTCCAGCCGGGTCCGAACGGGGCCTCGACGACGGTGCGCACGCCGCGCTTGACGGTTCGCAACGTGTGGTTGCACGCCACGTTGTTGCAGGCACCCACGCAGCGCTGGCAGGCGATGCACAGGTTGGGGTCGAAGGAGAGGAACGGGTTGTCGTCCACGAGCGGCTCGCGGGGACGCGGCTCGTAGAGGGGGTTGTCGTCCACGCCGCATGCGCGGCAGACGTCCTGCAACTCGCACGCGCCGTTCTTGACGCAGCTGAAGCAGTGGCGGGTGCTGTCGAGCCCGTGGCGGGCCAGGACGAGCTGGAGCATCCGGGTGCGGTGGCGCTCGACGCGCGGGGTGTCGGTGCGCACGCGCATGCCCGCGCGCGCCGGGGTGTTGCAGGCGCTCACCAGCTCGGACACGCCCTCGACCTCGACGGCGCACACGCGGCACGACCCCACCTCGCTCACGCCTTTGAGAAAGCACAGCGTTGGGACGAAGGCCCCGGCGGCGCGGGCGGCGTCGAGAATCGTGGAACCGGGGGCGACGCGCACCTCGGAACCGTCGACGCTCAGCGCGAGCAGCCCGTCGGAAGCCGCCGCGGGCGGCTCGCAGGCGAGGCCGGCACACGCGGCGGCGGGCCCCTCCGCCCGCCTCACCGTGCCCGACCAGGTGGCTCGGTTAGACATACTGGACTCTCCCTCCCACGAGGGGGCCGCAGCCGAAGCGGTCGCATCGCAGACAGCGACCGCACTCCTGGGCGGCCTCCTCGGGACTCATCTCCATCTCGACGCCGTCGAAGTCGCGCTTGCGCTCGCGCGCCGGGCGCTCGGCGACGTTGACGCGCCCGGTCGGGGTGCGGTCGTTGGGGCGCGCCTCGGGCGCCTCGACGCCGCAGTCGAGCGTGTGGCAGAAGCCGAGCAGCTCGTCGATGTTGCGAGCGGCGACCTTGCCGGCCCCGATGGCGCGGATGACCGTCGCCGGGCCGGTCTGGCAGTCGCCTCCCACGAAGACGTTGCCCAGGCCGGGGGCGCGCAGATAGGCGTCCGCGACGAACCGGCCGCGCTCGGCCCTCATGCCGAACTCCTCGAACGGGGCGGTCACGACGTCCTGCCCCACCGCGACGAGCACTATGTCGGCCGCGATCTCGTAAGGCGGCCGGGAAGCGTCCACCGGGGCAGGGCGGCCGCGGCGCACCGGGCCGATCATCTGAGGCTGCACCGACAGCGCTCGACAGTGCCCGGAGGCGTCGGTCTCCACGGAGAGCGGCGCGGCGAGCGTCACCATCTCGACGCCCTCGGCGACGGCGGCCTCGACCTCTGACGCGAGCGCCGTCATGTCCTCCTGGCGTCGGCGGTAGACGACGCTCACCTCGGAGGCCCCGGCGCGCACCGACGTACGTGCGCAGTCCATCGCGACGTTGCCGCCTCCCACGACGACGACCCGCCTGCCGGAAAAGTCGGGCACCCGGCCGTCGCCGATGCCGCGCAGCACGTCGACCGCCGAGCTCACCCCGGGTACGTCGACGCCCGGCAGCGCCAGGTTCTTGCCCGCGTGGGCGCCGATGGCGACGTAGACGGCGTCGTAGCCCGCGACGATGCGCGCCATCGCGGCAGCGTCGACGCGTTCGCCCACGCGCACCTCGACTCCCGGGACCGACCGTATGGCTCGAAGGTCCTCGTCGAGGCGTTCGCGCGGGAAGCGGTAGGCCGGGATGCCGTAGCGCATCATGCCGCCAAGCCGGGGGAACTGCTCGAACACCGTGACGTCGTGCCCCATGAGCGCGGAGAAGTACGCGCAGGTGAGGCCGCTCGGGCCGCCGCCCACCACCGCGACGCGCCGGCCCGTGGCGGGCGCGCGCGGCGGCACGGGCACGAGGTCGGCGGGCACCTGGTCGACGGCGAACTTCTTGATGCCGCGGATGTTGACCGGGGCGTCGAGCAGCGTGCGGCGGCAGCGCGCCTCGCAGGGATGCTCGCACACCAAAGCGCAGGCCGTGGGGAAGGGGTTGTCCTTGCGCACCATCGCCACGGCGCTCGCGCAGTCGCCGGCGGCGACCAGGCCGATGTAGGCCGGCACGTCCACGTGTGCCGGGCACAGGGCTTCGCAGGGGACCTTCTGGCCCACGCCGGGCAGGCAGCGCCTACGCGCCACATGGCTCTCGTACTCGTCCGACAAGGTCTCGAGGCCGTCGAGCACGAGGCGGGCGGCCTCGTAGCCGATCGCGCAGTCGGACCCGTCGCGCACCGAGACCGCCAGGTCGCGCAGGGCGTCGAGGTCGGCAGCGCCGGCCTCGCAGTCGACCACCCGCCGCAGCAGGCGCACCATCTGGGGCAGGCCGTCGCGGCAAGGCACGCACTTGCCGCAGGTCTGGGACGCCCCCGCCTGAAGCAGCGCCAGCTGCACCGAAAGCGGGCAGGTTCCCGGCGGCGTCGCCGCGACGCGGCGGGCGAACGGCCCGAGGAACCCACCGACGCGGGTGTCGGTGTTTGAGAGGGACAGCGCTTCGAGCATGCAGGAGGCCTTCCCTTTGCGGTTGGTTTGGGATGGGTCGGGCCGGAGGGGCCTGGCGGACCGGAGGTGCCCGGAACCCCGCGAGGGCGAGGGCGCAAGGGCCGCCCACTGCCGAAACCTCCTCTAAAGGCGCCGGCCCCGACTGCCGCCCGTATTATCCTACGGTGCGGGGCCGGGCAGCCGGCGGCAACGCGGCGCGCGCCGCCCGGCGCACAGAACGAACAGAGAAAGGACTGCTTGTCGGACGCGCTCGCCCAGGATTTCGCCCGCACGCCGGCACGCGCGGGCTCAACGAGTCGCTCGCCTCGCGCTTTGTTCAGAAACGCCGAGCGCACCTACGGCCCCTCTTTGGCCCACGTCCGGCAGATCAAAGCAACGGCGGGCGCGCCGGCGGGGCGGCGGCGAGCTCGGGTTCCGAGCGGCCCGCCCGCGCACTCGGGAGGCGGTGGGACGCCGTTGGGGGAACCTTCGCAGGACGCCCACCTTGTCCGAGGCCCGGGGCGGGTAGCCTGCCATGAGCGCGCCCCCGTGCCGCACGGCACCGGGCGTCCGCCACGTCAACGCCCCTCACGGGCGCAAGGCACGACAACCGAGAGAAAGGAAACCACCATGTTCGACCTCCACGGCAGAGTAGCGGTCGTAACCGGGGCCTCGGGCGGCCTCGGCCGCCAGTTCGCCCTGGCCCTCGCCCGCCAGGGCGCCGACCTCGCCCTGCTCGCCCGACGTCTCGGGAAGCTCGAGGAGGTGGCCGGCGAGATTCGCTCCCTGGGCGTCCGATGCCTGCCGGTCGTCTGCGACGTGACCAGGTCCGACGAAGTGGAGCGCGCCGCGGCGTCCGTGCTCGACGAGTACGGCCGCGTCGATATACTGGTGAACAATGCAGGCGGAGGCCGCCCCGGAGCCATCGTCGACTATTCCGACGAAGACTGGCGCGCGTCGCTCGCCTTGGACCTCGACGGCGTGTTCTACTGCCTGCGCACATTCGGCCGCGCGATGGTCAAGGCCGGATACGGGCGCATCGTCAACATCGCCTCGATCCTGGGCAAGGGGGGTCTGCCCGAGCTGCCCGTCGTCGACTACACCACCGCAAAGGGAGGCGTCATCAACCTCACGCGTCAAGCTGCGGCTGAGTGGGCGACCACCGGCGTCACCGTCAACGCGCTGTGCCCGGGCTTCTTCCCCTCGCAGGCAAACAGCCCCGAGGCCATGGAAGCAATGAACGGATTCATCACCGCCCGCACACCGATGGGCCGGCCCGGCCGCGAGGGCGAGCTCGACAGTTCGATCGTCTACCTGGCGGCCGACGAATCGAGCTACGTCACCGGATCGATTATAGCCTGCGACGGCGGCTGGACCTGCGTGTAAGGGCGCGTCGCGGCACCGCATGGGCGGTCGGGAGGCGCGCCCCGACCGCCCGGGATGCGGCCGGCGAAGGGCTCCCTCCCGCGCGGGGCACCACGCCCGGGCGGCGGATGGCAACGGCTGTGTGGAACTGCTTTGCATACAATGCCGAAATCGGGGATGCGGGACGAAGACGTTTGACAACGAGCGGGCTTTCGGCACACTTGAACCGACAGACCGTGCATGGGAGCGCCCGGCTCCCTGCGGGGAGCAACGGAGGTCGCAGATGAGACAGTGCATGGACGCGGACAACCTGCACCGCAGGCTCAAGAAGATCGTCGGCCAGGTCCAGGCTATCGACCGCATGATCGACGAGGATGTCCCCTGCGAGGACGTCCTCGCGCAGATCAACGCCGCCAAGTCGGCCCTGCACCGCTGCGGCCAGGTCGTGCTCGAAGGGCACATCAGCCACTGCGTGCGCAACGGCATCGAGCACGGCGATGCCGACAAGACCATCCGCGACTTCACCAAAGCCGTCGAGCGCTTCTCAAACATGGGCTAAGAGGCGCCGGCAGGCACCCTCCCACCCTGCCGCGCGCAAACCTGGCACCTCGCGACGAGAGCCGTTCCTGCCGCATATCGCCAGACCGCAGGCGCGGTATGCAGGCGTCGGTTGACGCGTCCGGCCCCCGGGCGACTGGATGCGGTCTTACACGCTTTCTTTTCTATTGACTACCTATACCCCCATAGGTACTATACGCGGTATTCGACATGCTCGATACCTATACCTGCATAGGTATAGGTATCTTGCCCGAGGAGGAGAACGGCGATGCGCGCGTTTATGGAAAAGCTCGAAGCAGTGCTGGAAATCGGCGGGACCCGGCGGGACATAGCGTTCCTCGCGGTGTCGGCCGTGGCGCTCGTCGCCAGCCTCGTGTGGGGGGACACCCTGCCGGTCGACCCGGCCTGGGTCGCCATCGTGCTGTGCGGTGTGCCCATCGTGCTCGAAGCCGTCATCGGCCTCGTAACCCGCTTCGACATCAAGGCCGACGTGCTCGTGTCGATGGCGCTCGTGGCGTCGGTGTGCATCGGCGAGAACTTCGCCGCCGGCGAGGTGGCCGCCATCATGCAGCTGGGGTCGCTGCTCGAAGACCTCACCGTCTCCAAGGCGCGTGCTGGCATAGCTCGGCTCGTCGACCTCACGCCGCAGACCGCGCGCGTCGTGCGCGACGGCACAGAGACCACGATACCTGCGGAGCAGGTGCAGGTCGGCGACCTCCTGCGCGTGCTGCCCGGCGAGACGGTTCCGGCAGACGGCGTCGTCGTGAACGGACAGACCTCCATCGACCAGTCGGTCATGACGGGCGAGTCGCTGCCTGTGGACAAGGGGCCGGGCGACGAGGTGTCGAGCGGCACGGTGAACCGCTTCGGGGCGTTCGAGATGCGAGCCGACAAGGTCGGCGAAGACAGCTCCATCCAGCGCATGGTGCGCCTCGTGCAGTCGGCCGACGCAGGCAAGGCCAAGATCGTGCGCCTGACCGACCGCTGGGCTACCTGGATCATCGTCGCCGCCCTCACAACGGCCGCCCTCACCTGGGCCCTGACCGGCGAGATCATCCGCGCGGTGACCGTCCTCGTCGTGTTCTGCCCCTGCGCTCTGGTGCTCGCCACCCCCACGGCCATCATGGCGGCCATCGGCAACGCCACCAGGCACGGCTTCCTGGTGCGAGAGGGCGACGCGCTCGAGCGGCTGGCCGGCGTGCGCAAGGTGGCCTTCGACAAGACGGGCACCCTCACCCATGGCGAGCCGCAGGTCGTGGCCGTCTGCGCCGCCGCGGGAGGGGCTTCCGACGCCGGCCGGGACGACGGGCGGCTCTTCGCCCTGGCGGCGGCCGTGGAGCGCTACTCCGAGCACCCGCTCGGCAAGGCGATCGTGGCCGGGTACGCCGAGCGCGGCGGCGAGCTGCCCGAAGCGCAAGGGTTCACGATGACTCCGGGACGCGGCGTGAGCGCGACGGTGGACGGCATGCGCGTCGTCGCGGGCAACGCGACGCAGCTCGCCGAGGCGGGCACCCCGCTGCCCACAGCCGCCACCGCACAGGCCGACACCTACGTCGAGCGCGGTTGCACGGTCGTCTACCTTGCCGTCGACGGTCTTTACGCCGGCTTCGTCGCGCTGTCCGACGCGCCGCGCCCCGAGAGCCTGGGCATGGTCAACAAAATCCGCTCGCTCGGGCTCGACCCGGTCCTGCTCACCGGCGACCATCCCAGCGCGGCGCGCAACGTGGCGCGCGGCCTGGGCATCGGGGAAGTCCACGCCGAGTGCACCCCCGAGGCCAAGCTCGACCGCATCGGGAACTACCAGCAGGCCGGCCAGCGCGTGTGCATGGTAGGCGACGGCGTCAACGATGCCCCGGCGCTCAAGAAGGCCGACGTGGGCGTGGCGATGGGCGGCATAGGAAGCGACATCGCAGTCGACGCGGCCGACATAGCCCTGGTGGACGACGAGATCAAGGAGCTGCCGCACCTGCTCGCCCTGGCCAGGCGCATGATGCGCACCATCAAGCTCAACCTCACCTTCTCCATGAGCCTTAACTTCATAGCGGTAGCCCTCGCCGTCACCGGCTTCATGGGCCCCGTCATGGGCGCGCTCGTGCACAACGCCGGCTCGGTGGTCGTGATCGTGAACTCGGCGTTCTTGCTGCGCTGGCGCTCCAAAACATGGTAGGTGCCCCGTGCGCACGGCCGGGCCGGGCCCGTACGCGGCGGTCGTCCCGCCCGTACCGGTCCGGCCGTTTTTGTTTGCCGCACGCCCATAACGCTTTGAAGCCATGGCGTGACGAATCGGCGCCGCCTCAAAACCGTCCCCGCATGCGACTCGCCTCGCGGGCGCGACGCTGGCGCTGGGCGCGCGCCTGGTCCTCGGTGACGACGCGGATGCCCGCCACCAGCTCGTCGAGCAGCACAAGCGGCTGGCGGCGCAGTCGGCAGTACACGCCGCGCACCAGCAGGCTTGCGCCCCATGCCGCGTAGACCGTTCCTGCCACCCCGAGCAGCGAGCCGTAGCCCGCCTCGACCAGGGAACTCGGCATCAGGTAGGCCATCCACACCGGTGCCATCAGGAACACCCAGACGAGCAGGCCGTAGCGCACCACATAGCGCCACCAAGCGGGGCGCCTCCCGTCGGGGCGCACCGCTCGCAGGCGCAACAGCGCCTGGCCCGGCGTGCGCCCGCAGGTCAGCACGGGGACGAGCATGAACACGACGCCCGTCGCCGCAACGAAGCTCATCGCCACGGTGCCCAGGTCCTCCGAAAGTGCGGGGGCAAGCACCACGCGCACGGCGACGAGGGCGACCGAAAGGGCCAGGTCCACGCATGCACCGAGTAGGCGGCGCCAGACCGTGGCGTGCCAGTCGCCCTCGTCGAGGGTCGAGTACTGCCAACCCGCCAGGTCGGGCAGCAGCCGCTCGACGGGCATGGTGAGCATGTAGCCCAGCAGGCACCCGAACGTGTTGGTGATGAGGTCGTCCACGTCGAAGATCCTATACGGGATGGGAAAAATCCCCCACACGCCGGTAAGCTGCGTCAACTCGAACGCAAGCGACGTCCCAAAACCAACGAGCACCGCCTGCCACCAGCGACGATGGAAGTAGTAGCGCAGGTAGAAACCGAGCGGCATCGTAAGCGCCACGTTGAACAGCACGGTATAGACAGCGTACGACTTGAGGGCCGGCAACCAGGTGGAAGGGTCGTCCAGCACAAGACCAGAGCTCGCCATGATGTCGTCGACGAACGTGAAGGGCCGCAGCTGCGGGACGGCCGCCGTCACCGCGTAGGGGTCGTCCGGGATGGGAAGGATGACGAGGCACAGGCAGCACAGCATATAGAAGACGAAGCTGAAGAACAGCAGCCCTTTCCAGAGGTTGATCCGGCCGTAGCGCCGGTAGTCGAACACCACGTAGGGAAGCGCGATGAGAAACGCCACGAGCGGGAACAGGACCACGCCGACGTCGATGGCGGAGATGAACTTGGACATGGACGCCTTTCGCCGAAAACCGGTTGCGACATCAGCATACCAGCCGCGTCGCCGCAGGGCCGCAACCCCCCAAAAAGAACCGCAGGGGGCCAGGGTGCCGGACGGCGCACCGTCAGGAAAACGGGCGGTATGCGTTTTGCGTCGGGTTCGAAGGTCTTCGAAGAGACAACCGGCAGACCGCCCTCACCGGCGTTTTTGCCCACCCTGCTCGTAGGCGTGGCGGGGCTTTCCCACACCGCGCACCGAACGGGGCGGCCGACAGGCGCGCCGCGCCGTTCAGTCACGCTGTGCCGTGCGCACGATCTGGGCGTGCGGGCAGCGGCGGGCGGCCTCGTCAAAGAAACCCTGCTCGTCGGCGAGCGCGATGTAGACGTTCAGCCGGCGCGCAACGATGTGGACCTTGTCGACCTTCGTCGCGGTGAGATAGCCTTTGGTGCCGTGCAGCTTCTCGACAACGACAACGGTCTCCACGGCCGCACGGTCGACGACGGGGCCGTAGGCGGCCCGGATGTTGCCTGCGGCGTCGAACTCGACGTAGCTTCGCATCAGCGGGAAC
This sequence comes from uncultured Coriobacteriaceae bacterium, assembly GCA_964619775.1. Classification (GTDB taxonomy): domain Bacteria; phylum Actinomycetota; class Coriobacteriia; order Coriobacteriales; family UMGS124; genus CAZUFB01. The sequence goes on along the minus strand of CAZUFB010000003.1, from coordinate 16,020 downwards.
GCAAAGACGATGTTGGCGAGGGCGAGCACGGCGACGACCGCGGCGGACGTCGTGGCCACATAGCCCGCACCCGCCCCCGCGGCCGTCGCGGCGCAGTAGACGCACAGGGCCGCCAGCGCGACGAGCCACACGTCGGCGACTGCCCACAGCACGCGGTACCCGCGTCCGACCGTGCCCTCGAAACGCACCGCACCGCCTCCTCCGGCGGCCGCGCCTACAACCTCCGTCGAACCCGACCGTGCCATCTAGCCCGTCCTTTCCCCGCGTCCTCGCTTTTGCGCCCGCGCATCCCGGACCGCCTCGCCGTCCGCCCTGTGGGAGCGCCTACCAGCCGTCGTCGCCTCGGGGGGCGCGGCGCATCTCCTTGGTGCGCGACGCACGGTGCTTCTCCTTGAGGCGGCGCTCCTTCTGGGAACGCGGGACCGAGGTCCTCACGCGCCGCTTGGGAGGCTTTGCCCGCTGCGCGAAGACGGCTGCCAGCTTCTCGAGGCAGGCCAGACGGTTCTGGTGCTGGCTGCGCGACTCGCGCGCGACCACCGTGACGCCGGTGGGCGTGTGGCGCATGCGCACGGCCGAGTCGGCCGTGTTGACGCCCTGGCCGCCCGGCCCGGTCGCATGGAACGCCCAGACCTCGCAGTCGCGGGCGATCTGCTCGGGGGCCTGCCGGGCATAGCGGGCATAGTCGGCCCGCGTCGGTGTCGGCCGCCCCGCCGCAGGCGCGGGTCCGGGCGCCTGCAGGTCGCCGGCCGCCCCGCCCCGCCGCGCATCGCCGCATCCGGCAGGCCCGTGCACCCGTCCTCTTCGCCCGCCCTTGCCCATCGCCGCGCACCCGCCTTTCGCCTCTCCGGCCCGCTCCTTGGCCCCGCGCCTCCCAGCATACCCGTGGCGACCGCCCGCAGGCGCAGGCGGCGCGGAAAACCGCCGCGATTCCAGCCGGCCGCCCTGCCGCGCGCCCCGTGAACCTATACTGCAACGCATCGCACTCCCGGGCTGCACGACACCCGGCGGACGGCAGATAGGAGACCCCATGAACCAGCACCCGTCGACGGAGCCGGGCCCCTGCGGCGCCGGCCAGGCCCGGCCCTCCCCGCCGCCGTCCGAGACCGGCCTGCCCGAACGCCTTGCAGGCGACATGGAGCTGTGCCTGCGCCTGCTGCGCACGGCGCTGCGCGAGTTTGACCCGTGCCTGCTCGAGCGCTTCGACCAGTTGCATGCCGACGTCACCGCCGGCGGCGACCCCGCCGCCGCGGGTGCGCCTGCGCCCGGTCCGGAAGGCGTCGACGCGGCGGTCGCGCTCATCGACGGGCTCGACGTACGCGACGCCCAGCTGCTCGCCCGGGCCTTTGCGGCCTACTTCCACCTCGCCAACCTGTGCGAGGAGAACTACCGCGCCGCGGCGCTGCGCGAGCGTGAGCGCAAGGTGGCCCTCGACGCGCCCGCCGACCCGGTCAACGAGATGACCGGGGCCTACCGGCGCCTCATCGACGAGGTGGGTCCCGCGCGTGCCCGCAAGCTGCTCGCCCGCCTCGAGTTCCACCCGGTCTTCACCGCGCACCCCACCGAGGCGCGCCGCCGGGCGGTCGAGGTCAAGATCCGCCGCATCGCCGAGCTGCTCGAGGAGCGCCCGCACCTGGGCGGCTCGGACCTCGCCGAAAACGAGCGCGCGCTGTTCTACGAGATCGACGCCCTGTTCCGCACCTCGCTCGTCGCGGTGCAGAAGCCCACGCCCATCGAAGAGGCCGACACCGTCCTCAACGTCTTCGACGCCACGCTGTTCGAAACCGTCCCCAAGATCTACCGGCGCTTCGACGACTGGGCGCTCGGCGGGCAGGCGGGCAGGGTCGAGCCGCTCTGCCCGGCGTTCTTCCGCCTCGGCAGCTGGATCGGGTCGGACCGCGACGGCAACCCCAACGTCACCGCCAAGGTGAGCCGCAAGGTGGCCTGGAAGTTCTCGGCCCATGTGCTCGCCCGGCTCGAGCAGGCCACGCGCGCCGTCGCCCGCGACCTCACGCTCGAAAGCTCCACCACGCCGCCCTCCGACGAGCTCGCGGCGCTGTGGGGCCGTCAGAAGGAGCTGAGCGAGACCCTCACCGGCCGTGTCGGGGCAGTGGCGGGCAGCGAGCCGCACCGCGCAGTGCTCACGGTGGTGGCCGACCGCCTCAAGGCGACCGTCGACCGCATGGCCGACTTGATGTACGCCGACGCCGAGGAGCTCCTTGCCGACCTGCGCTGTGTGCAGCGCTCGCTGGCGGCGGCAGGCGCGGTGCGCGCCGCCTACGGGCCGCTCCAGACGCTCGTGTGGCAGGTCGAGACCTTCGGTTTCCACCTTGCCGAGATGGAGTTCCGCCAGCACTCGCTGGTGCATGCGCGCACCTTGGCCGACATCCGCAAGCACGGGGCGCACGGAGAGCGCGGACCGCTGCAGCCGATGACCGTCGAGGTGCTCGACACCTTCCGCGCCCTGGGTGCCATCCAGAAGCGCAACGGCCTGCGGGCCGCGCGGCGCTACGTCGTGTCGTTCACCAAATCGGCCGACGACGTGCGCGCGGTCTACGAGCTGTGCCGCCTGGCGTTCGCGCGCGAGGAGGACATGCCGGTGCTCGACGTGGTGCCGCTGTTCGAGCAGCTCGAGGACCTCGAGAACGCCACTACGGTGCTCGAGGAGATGCTCGCGATCCCCGAGGTGGCCCGGCGGCTCGACGAGAACGGCCGTCGGCTCGAAGTCATGCTCGGCTACTCCGACTCGTCCAAGGACGCCGGCCCCGTCTCGGCCACGCTCGCGCTGCACCGCGCGCAGGGGCACATCACCTCCTGGGCGCAGGGGCACGGCATCGACCTGACGCTCTTCCACGGACGCGGCGGCGCAGTGGGGCGCGGGGGCGGACCGGCCAACCGCGCGGTGCTCGCACAGCCCAAAGGGTCGGTCAACTGCCGCTTCAAGCTCACCGAGCAGGGCGAGGTCATCTTCGCGCGCTACGGAAACCCTGTGCTGGCGACCCGCCACGTGGAGTCGGTCGCGGCGGCCACGCTGCTCAACTCGGCCCCGAGCGTCGAGCGCGTCAACGACGGGGCGGCCAGGGGCTACGCCGCGATGGCGGAATCCCTCGACGAGGCGGCACACGAACGCTACCTGGACCTGGTGCGCGCCGAGGGGTTCGCGCCGTGGTTCGAGACGGTCACGCCCCTGGCCGAGATCGGCCTTCTGCCCATCGGGTCGCGCCCGGCCAAGCGCGGGCTGGGCGCGCAGTCGCTCGACGACCTGCGCACCATCCCGTGGGTCTTCTCGTGGTCGCAGGCGCGCGTCAACCTGGCCGCCTGGTACGGCCTGGGGACGGCCTGCGAGCGCCTGGGAAGCCTCGACGCCCTGCGCGGGGCCTACCGCGAGTGGCCGCTGTTTGCGACCTTCGTCGACAACATCGAGATGTCGCTCGCCAAGACCGACGAGGCAATCGCGCGGATGTATCTCGACCTGGGCGACCGCCCCGACCTGTCCGAGGAGGTGCTCGAAGAGATGCGCCTCACCCGCTCGTGGGTGCTGCGCATCGTGGGCGACGCCTGGCCCCTGCAGCACCGCCGCGTGCTGGGGCAGGCCATCCGCATCCGCACGCCCTACGTGGACGCCCTTTCGCTCATGCAGGTGCGCGCCCTGCGCGCGATGCGTCGGCTCGCCGAGCAGGGCGAGCTCGACGAAGGTCGGCGCCGGGAGTTCGTGCACCTCGTCCTATGCACGGTCTCCGGCGTGGCGGCCGGCCTGCAGAACACCGGGTGATCGCGGCGGGAGTCGGTGGCCTCCTCGAACCCCCCCCCGACACTGATGGCCGGGATAAAGTTCTTGACGCGCAGCACGCTCATCGGCGAACACCTCGTCGATGAGCGTGCCGTTGGTGAACGTCGAGAACTGGCAGTCGGGATGCACCTCGCACAGGCGCACGATGTCGCGCTTGCGCACGAGCGGGGCGTTCGGCGACGGGTCGCATAATCGCTTCCCCACGCCCCGCACACAGTCGGGCGCCGACGGCGCCGGTGCGGGCGGCAGGCTGCTACAATACCGCGGTCTATATTCATTGGCCTGGTGGATGGTGCGGAGACGCACGGGTGCGGAAGCGCCCAGGGGAACGGGGTGGGAAGCCCCGGCTGTACCAGCAACCGTAAACCCGGCGTCCGTGGGAGACGCGCCGCAGATCGGGCGGTGCGCACGGGCGGGCAAGGGTGAGCCGGATCGCCTCTCCACCTTTGGTAAGGGCCCTGGAACGAAAGGTGTCCGCCATGTCCGGAACCGATTCTGCACGCGCCAAAACCGTCCGCCTCGTCCTCGCCGCCCTGCTGGCAGCCGTCTTCGCGCTGGGGGCGCTAGCCGCATCCGGCTGCTCCAACACGGCACAGGATACCGCTTCCGACGAGGCTGCGGCGACGCAGGACGCCGCCGCCCAGGACGAGACGTCCGACGCGGACGCAAGCGCCGCCTCCGACGCGCAGATGACCGTCACGGTGAACGTCGATTCCTCCGCCGCCGACGGCTCGGTCACGTTCGACGGCACCGTCGAGCTCGATGCGGGCGCGACCGCCTACGACGCCCTCGTCGCCACGGGCCTCGAGCTCGACGCGAGCGACAGCCAGTACGGCATGTACGTCGCGGGCATCGGCGGACTTGCCGGCGGCGACTACGGCGACATGAGCGGCTGGCTCTACGACGTCAACGGCGAGGCCGCCCTTGTCTCGTGCGATTCCTACGAGCTCGCCGACGGCGACACCGTCAACTGGACGTACTCGACCGGGGAATAGCCCCGTGGCGGCCCGCCCCGCACAGACAGCCGAGCGCGCCGCCGCACCCGGCGGGTCGGATCGGTTCCGGCCCGCCGGCCCGTCTGGGGGCGTCTTCGCGGCCTTCCACCCGGCGGCCGCCTTCATGTACCTCGCCTGCGCCGTCGGCTTCTCGATGGCGTCCCTGCAGCCGGTCCTCGCCGCGCTGTCGCTCGCCGGGGCGTTCGCCTGCTCGTGGTGTGTGCGCGGCCTGCGGCGCACGGCGGGCACGCTGGGCTGGGCCGCGGCGCTGGGAGCCGCGATGGCGCTCGCCAACGCCCTGCTCTCCACCGAGGGGAGCACGGTCCTCGCCGCGCCGTTCGGCCGCCCCGTCTACCTCGAGGGACTCGCCTACGGCGCATGCGCGGGCGCGGTGCTCGCCGCGACGCTGCTGTGGTTCTCCTCCTACGCCGCGTGCATGACGGCCGACCGCTCGCTCGCCCTCTTCGGCAACCTGGCGCCCACCGTCTCGCTCATGGTGTCGCAGGTGCTGCGCCTGGTCCCGCAGTTCGTGTCCCGCGGGCGCGAGATCCTGGCCGTGCAGCGCGCCGTCGCGGCGGCCGCCCCCGCGACGCGGCGCCAGGCCGCCTCGGACCGCCTGCGCGCCGTGTCGGTCCTCATGGGCTGGGGGATGGAGGACAGCCTGGTGCGCGGCGACGCGATGCGCGCCCGCGGCTACGAGGGAGGCATGCGGCGCACGACCTATCGGCGCTACCGACTGCAGTCCGCCGACGCCGCCCTGCTCGCGGCCGTCGCGCTGCTCGCCCTGGCCGCCCTGCCGGGGTTCGCCGCCGCCTGCATGGGCTTTTCGTTCTACCCCGCCCTGGGCGGCCTCTCCCCTTGGCGGTGCTACGTCCCCTACGGACTGCTCATGGCCGTCCCGCCCGTTTTGACCGCAAGGGAGTGGTTGCGTTGGCGGCGCTCGTGAAGGTCGACGGCTACACGTTCGCCTACCCCGCGCCCGCGGGAGCTCCCGGCGGCGCGCACGCCTCCGCCGCCCCCGTGCTCGACGGGGTGTCGCTCGAGGTGGAGGAGGGCTCGTTTTGCGTGCTTGCCGGCCCGTGCGGTTGCGGCAAGACGACGCTGCTGCGCTCGCTCAAGCCCGAGCTCGCACCCGTCGGGGCGCGCCGCGGCACCGTCGAGGTGCTCGGTGCGCGCATCCTCGAAAACGGCGTGCCCACCGGGGCCCTCTCCGTGCGGGATTCGGCCGCGGGCGTGGGCTACGTGATGCAGGACCCCGGCGCGCAGATCGTGTGCGACGAGGTGTGGCACGAGCTCGCCTTCGGCCTCGAGAACCTCGGCATGGCCCAGAACGAGATGCGCCGCCGCGTCGCCGAGGTCGCCTGCTTCTTCGGCATCGAGCCCTGGATGCACGCCGCGACCGAGACCCTCTCGGGCGGCCGCAAGCAGCTCGTGAACCTCGCAGGCGCCCTCGCGCTGCGCCCGCGGCTGCTGCTGCTCGACGAACCCGCCGCCCAGCTCGACCCCGACGCGCGCCGGGCGTTCCTCTTCATGCTCGCGCGCACGAACCGCGAGCTCGGCGTGACCGTCGTCATGGCGACGCATTCCCCCGAAGACGTCGCGGCCTACGCCAGCAAGATAGTCGAGCTCGGGCCGGTGGGGCCGCTCGGGGACCGCGCCGCGGTCGAGCGCCTCCTGGAGCCCCGACGCGCCCGGGCCGCCGAGCGCCGGACGGGCACCCCTCACGCGCTCGAGGCGCGGGCGGCGTGCTTCCGTTACGCGCGCACCGACCCCTGGGTGCTGCGCGGAGCCGACCTGCAGGTCGCCGCGGGCAGCGTGCACGTTCTCGTAGGCGGCAACGGCAGCGGCAAGACGACGCTGCTCAAGCTCCTCGCCGGGCTGCTCAAGCCCCAGCGCGGCCGGGTTGCCAACCGTGACGCCTCCGCCCAGGCCTACCTGCCCCAGGACCCAAAGTCCCTCTTCGTGTGCGACACCGTGGCCGAGGAGCTCGCCGAGTGGCGCGGGCGCTGCGGCTACACCGCCCGCGACGAGGCGGCCGCGCTCGAACGCTGCGGCTTGGCGGAGTGCGCGAACCGGCACCCCTACGACCTCTCGGGCGGCCAGCAGCAGAAGCTCGCACTGGCCAAGCTGCTGCTCTGCGACCCCGCGCTGCTCCTACTTGACGAGCCCACCAAGGGCCTCGACCCCGCCTCGTGCGCCGAGGCCGCGCGCATCCTGCGCGGCCTGGCCGACGAGGGCCGCACGGTCGTGCTCGTGACGCACGACCTCGACTTCGCCCTCGTCGTCGCCGACGAGGTCTCGCTGCTCTTCGACGGCGAGGTCGCCTGCACCGAGCCGGCCGGGGAGTTCTTTGCCCGCAGCGCGCTGTGGCGCCCCTCCGAGAGGTCGCGCCTGTTCGGGGCGCTGCTCGCCGACGCGCAGGCGGAAGGCGGCGCCCTGTGAGCGTGCGCCCGCGGGGTCGGAACCGGGCGGCCCTCCCCCGCATCCCCCATCGCGCCGCCGCGGCCGTCGAGGCGGCCGCGCTGCTCTCGGTGCCCGCGGCGCTTGCCGCCTGCATGCTCGCCGGCTTCAACCAGACCGCCGTGCTGTCGTTCGCCGTGGTGCTCGCCGCGCTGGCCGTCTTTTTCGCGCGCTACGAGGCGTCGGCCCCGCGCCTGCGCGACGTCATGCCGGTCGCGGTGCTCGCCGCGCTGGCCGCCGCCGGGCGCATCCTGTTCGCCGCGCTGCCGAGCTTCAAGCCGGTCACCGCGGTCGCCGTCATAGCGGGCGTCGCGTTCGGGCGGCGCAGCGGCTTCATGGTGGGGGCCCTGGCGGCCCTGGCGTCGAACTTCTTCTTCGGCCAGGGGACGTGGACGCCCTGGCAGATGTACGCCTGGGGCCTCGCCGGCTACGGGGCCGGGCTGCTCGCCCAGGCGGGTTTCGACCGGCACCTCCCCGTAGTGTGCGCCTACGGCTTCCTCGCCTCGCTCGCGTTCGGGTTCATCATGAACTGTTGGAGCGTCCTGGGGTTCCTCCGCGCCTCGATAGGAGTGCGGCTCGCCGCGGTGTGCCTGTCGTCGCTGCCGTTCGACTTGGTGCACGGGGCGTCGACCGTCGTGTTCCTCGCGGTGCTCTACGCCCCGTGGCGCCGCAAACTCGCCCGAGTGGGACGGCTCTGGCGCGACGAGGGCCGCACGCTGCCGTGACCGGCGTGCCGGGGATAGCGGGTACCGCCGGACCGGAACGGTGTCCAGGGCCGCGCA
>CAZUFB010000003.1:0-7896 GCA_964619775.1 uncultured Coriobacteriaceae bacterium | reverse complement strand
GCCGGGGATAGCGGGTACCGCCGGACCGGAACGGTGTCCAGGGCCGCGCAGACCTCACACCGTGCGCCCCTCCCTACAGAACGCGTCAGGGCCGCATGCGGCTCGGCAAAACCTCCACATCGAAGGGCCTTTGCCGTCCCTACAATCACCCTATGGCTATCTACCTGGGCATGTTCTCCGCATTCGAATACTGGCTACCCGCGCGTCTCACCTGGCAGCCCTATCTCGGCAAGCTTCCCCTGGCAACCGCCGGTATGGAGGCGTCGGGGATCCGCCCCGCACGCCTGCGCGTGCTCAAAGGGCCCGCACCCGGCAACGGCGAGCTCAAACGCGCCCTGCACGGCGTGCTGCGCGACCTGAGCGAACCGGTCGACGTGCTCGTCCCCCGCCCGCAGGACCGGCGCGCATCGCCCCGCGTGCGCCCACACGTCTGGACCGGCCCCGTCCCGAGTGGCGCATTCATCTCGATAGCTCCGAGCCTTTATGTGAGCACGCCCGAGTTCGCCCTGCTCCAGATGGCTCGCTTCCTCTCTCCCGTCGGGCTTGTCCAGCTTCTGTACGAGGCGTGCGGGGCGTACTCCCTACCGTTCCGCTCCGTTGCGGGCAGTGACCGCTGCCTGCCGCTCACCTCTGTGGCACGTCTCTCCCGCTTTCTCGACCGCGTCCCCAGAACCCCGGGCGTGGCACAGGCGCGGCGCGCCGTGCGGCAGGTCTCCGACCGGTCGGCCTCGGTGGCTGAGACCCGGATGGCCATGCTGTTCTGCCTGCCCCGGACGATGGGCGGCTACGGGTTGCCCCTGCCCGAAATGAACCATCCCATCGCCGTTCCACCGCATCTGCGAGGTCTCCTCCAACGCGACCTGCTCGTCCTCGACGCCTACTGGCCCCGGGCCAACTACGCCGTCGAATACAACGGCAAGCTGCACTTCGACGAGGACCGAGCGAACCGCGACCGCAAACGGGGCAACGCGCTCACGGCGCTCGGCATCCCCGTCGCCACAATCGCCTACGAGGAGCTCGGCAGCGCGTACGCCTTCGACCTCGAGGCGCGCAAGCTGGCCAAAGCCCTTGGGGTGCGTCTGCGTCCCGAGATGCTCGGCGCCAAGTGGCGGATGCGCCGGGGAACCCTGCGCCGCGAACTCCTGTGCAGCGAACTGCCGGCATGGCGCTCCTAGCGCGGCAACGCCATGGCCGCCGGGCAACCGGTAGAAAACCGCCGGGCGGAAGGCGTGCGGGACGCCGCGTCACGTTTTTCCAAAATTTTGGCGGAAAACACGTTTATTGCGGTCGGACTCAGACTCCGTCGGTCCGTCCGGGTCTCGATATGCAAAGTTCACTTTACACTGTGGGACCACAAGCACTCGGACGCACCCGCCATGGACGACATAGACGGCAAAACTGGTCTCCGCATCAGATGCAGTAAACGCGGTTTCCGCCAATTTTCTCAAAATCCGTGACGCAGCCCCTTAGAATACCGCCGCCTTCGGTCCAACGTCGGACACTCGGCCGGCCCCGCGCCGCTCCGCACCGCCCGCCATCGCACGCTTGGCCCGACGCGCCGTCGGACGGATAATGGCCCTGCCCGGCAGCGCACTCGCGGAATGCCGCAGACAAGGCTCCGCAACCGCTCAGGAAGGAGCGCACTATGTATGAGGGAGTAGCTACGCCAACCAGCCCCGACCCCGTCGTCGCACAGCTCGCTGAGGGACGCGAGCTCGCCTGGGCCAACCCGCGCCTGCTGCCCTACGACCTGACGAACGCCCTGTGCGAGCTGGTCGTTCCCGACGCCGCCATCGCCGACGCCGCGGCACGCTTGGAGCGCTTCGCGCCCTTCCTGATGCGCGTCTTCCCCGAGACGCGCGAGACGAACGGGCTCATCGAGTCGCCGCTGCGCCCGATCCCGGCCATGCAGCGGGCCCTCGAGGGCGCCTTCGGCCGCACGATACCCGGCAGGCTGCTGCTCAAGATGGACAGCCACCTGGCCGTCGCCGGGTCCGTCAAGGCGCGCGGCGGCATCTACGAGGTGCTCAAGCACGCCGAAGACGTCGCGCTCGCCGAAGGGCTGCTCACGGGCCCCGACGACGACCACGCCCGCCTCGCCGACCCCGCCGCGCGCGAGATATTCGGGCGCCGCACCGTGCAGGTCGGCTCCACCGGGAACCTGGGGCTGTCCATCGGTGTCACGAGCGCGGCGGTGGGCTTCCGCGTCGTGGTGCACATGTCGGCCGACGCCAAGCAGTGGAAGAAGGACTTGCTGCGCTCCAAGGGCGTCGAGGTCGTGGAATACGCCGACGACTACTCGCACGCCGTGCGCGAAGGCCGCGCCGCCTCCAACGCCGACCCCTTGAGCCACTTCGTGGACGACGAGCGCTCGATCGACCTGTTCCTAGGCTACGCCGTGGCGGCCGGCCGGCTCAAGGAACAGCTCGACAGGCAGGGCGTCCCCGTCGACGCCGACCACCCGCTGCTCGTCTACATCCCCGCAGGGGTAGGCAGTGCTCCGGGCGGGGTGTCCTATGGGCTCAAACGGCTCTTTGGCGACCATGTGCACTGCTTCTTCTGTGAGCCGGTGCAGTGCCCCTCGGTCACGCTCGGCATCGCCACGCAGCTCTTCGAACGCGCCAACGTCCGCGACTTCGGCCTCACCGGTGCCACCGAGGCCGACGGGCTGGCCTGCGCCACGCCCTCGGGCTTCGTGACGCGCGTGATGACCAACCTGCTCTCGGGGTCGTTCACCATCGACGACGCACGGCTTTTCGACTACCTGCGCCTGCTTCACGACGCCGAGGGCATCGACGTGGAACCCTCGGCGTGCGCCGCCTTCGCCGGGCCGGTCGGGCTGTTGGGGTATCCTGCAACCGCGGCCTACTGCGAGCAGCACGGCCTGACGGGCGAGGTGCTGGCGGACGCGACCCACGTCGCCTGGGCGACCGGCGGGGCGCTCGTCCCCTCCGAGGTGCGCGCGGGCTACCTTGCGACCTGCCTGTAGCGGACCGCTGACGCCGGACGGGCGGCCGACACCGGCCTGAGCCCCGACGTCCCGCAAGGGACCCGTCGGGGCTCATTCCATGGCGTCTTGCCTCTTTGACGTCCAGGCTTTATCATCCTGCTATTGTATTGTATGGTCGCGTACGGCTGCACGCCCGTACACGGCTTTTGCCTTTCAGGCCGGTCGCCGCGTCCGATTGCCGCGAGAGCGCCCCCATCATCGAAAGAGAACCTGCCATGCCGTTTGTTGCCAGCGCGAAGGCGCTCACCCCGGCAGCCTGGCGACTCGTCGCCATGCGCTTCCTGCTCTACATAGGCGTCCAGGCGTCGTACTTCATCGGCATCATGGGCACCATCACGTTCCAGATGGACGGCAGCGCCCTCGACCTGGCGCTCGCCGTGGGGCTGCTCAACCTTTCGATGGTCGCCGGCAACTTCCTCGGCGGCACGCTGCTCGACGTGCTGGGGCCCCGGCGCCACTTCGCCATCTGCGTCGCCGTGCTCGTCGCCACGAGCCTGCTGTTCCAGGTCGTCGGGGAGGGCGTGGGGGGCATGCTCGCCGCCGGCGCGCTCTTCGGGGCCGCCTTCGGCCTGGCCGACGCGGTGGTGCGGTCCTACCCCGCCTACCTCACCGACGACCCGACCCAGCTCAAGAGCATCAATTCGGTCGTCTCCACCGCCTCCAACGTCGCGGTGGTGGTGGGTCCGCTGCTCGGCGGCGCCATCGCCTCGATAGCCCCGTCGCGCGCGGTCTTTTATTTCGCGGCGGCCGTCTCCCTGGTCGCCCTCGTCCCCTGGCGGCGCTTCCAGCCCGCGCGCGACCCCCGCGCGGAGGACGACGCGGGTGCGGAATCGGTCTCGATACGCGAGGGCGTGCGCACCGTGTTCGGCATGCCCACGCTCAACCTGCTCTTCTGGGTAGGTTTTCTGTCGTTTCTCGGCTTCGGGGCGTTCGACCCGCTCGAGGCTCTGTTCTACCGCGACGTGCTGCAGGTCGACATCGCGTGGATGGGGTGGCTTTCAAGCGCCGTGGGGCTGGGTTGCGTGGCGGGGTCGATGCTTGTGCTGCGCCTACCCGCGCGCCATGTCAACGTGCGCATGCTTCTGGTCGCGCTCTTCGTGATGGGCGTTGGCTGCCTCGTCTACGTAGGCACCGACCGCGTCGCGGTCGCCTTTGTGGGGCAGATCCTGCTCGGGGTGGCGTTCGGCATGGTCAGCCCGCTCGAGAACACCCTCGTGCAGACCCACGCCCCGCTCGAGAGCCTCGGCCGCGTGAACGCCGTCATGGGTGCCGGCTACACCTCGGCCGGCGTGCTGCCGTTGTTTTTGGCCCCCGGTCTGGCCGAGGCGTTCGGGGTGCAGACCGTGCTCGTCGGCGCCAGCTGCGTCGTGGTCGCCTTTCCGCTCGTGTGCGCGGTGGTGCTGCGTCGGCGCATTGCCGAGCTCGTGGCCGAGGAGCGCGCCTGCAACCTCTCGGTCGAGGAGTGAGGCGACCGGACCCCTTCCCCCAGACCGGCGGTGCCTGTGCGGGACCGGGGAGCACGGTTTCGGTCGGCCCGCCGAACCACGCAGATGGGCTGGTTTCTCGCCAAGGCCCGCCCCCGCGCGCCCAGCGGGCGCGTTCAAGACCGTATAATCCCGTTTTGGAGGACCCGCACGCAGGGGCCGTCCGCCAAGCGGGGACGACACGGGCCGCCGCACGCGGCAAGAAAGGGGCGAGGGCTGTGCTATTCCGGGGAGACAACAGCGGCTACGGCGCCGGACGCGTCGAGCTGGGCGCAGGCCGCGCGACCGGGCCCGCCATGGAGGAAGGCGAGGCGTTCCCCTACGGCGTGCGCGGCCTCATCCCGGTGGAGACGGAGCGCAAGAAGAAGGGCGGCATCAAGACCGTCTACGCCTTCCCGTTCGCCGAGGGCGAACCGGATGAAGATGACGAGCTGGCCCGGGAGCTGTGTGCGGCCGTCGACTTCGTGAACGTGCTGCTGGCCGAGGCGGCAGAGTTGTCGGGCCACCCGTTCGGCACCGTGGGTGCCGTGTGGACGGGCATCGCCGCAAAGGGCTACAGCTTCACCCGCGTGGAGAAGACGGAATCCAGCGCCCCGGGCTCCCTGCCCGTCCACCTGCGGGTGGAGACGTCGGACAGGCCCGGCGAGCCCGACACACTCAGCGCCGTGATCCAGTACGACGCCGACGGACGCGCCCGGCACGTCCTGATGACCGAGTACGGCGAAGACGGCTACACCTGCTTCGTCACCGCCGCCGAGGACTTCGCCACCGGCGATCTGGTCGTGGAAAAGGTCTCCGAGGGCTATCCTGACGAAGAACCCTACGTTCTCTTCCGCCGCCGGCACGGCTATGGGTGGCGCGGCGGGCCCGGCCGCCGGGGCTGACCCGACCCGTCTCGGCCCGCATGCCGCGGCAGGGCGCGAACCGGTCGGAAAGGAGGGCCGCGCGTGGCGGTATACGCCGTGTCCGACATCCATGGGTGCTACACTCAGTTCCAGCACCTGCTCGACAAGATAGCGCTCACAGACGGCGACGAGCTGTATATCCTGGGAGACGTTCTCGACCGTGGCCCCAAGTCGCCCGAGATGCTTCTGTGGTGCCTCGACGCGCCCCGCAACGTCCACGTGCTGCTCGGCAACCACGAGGACATGGCCGGCTGCGTCATATGCCGCGATCCCGAAGGCCTCGCGATGGACGGCCGCGACCCGTGGTCCTACAACGGCGGCGAGGCGACGCGCGGGGCCCTGCTGCGCCGCACCGACCCCGACTGGCGCCGCGAGCGGCTTGCACCCTGGCTGCGGGGGCTCTCGCCCTTCGCGCGCGTCGAGGCCGCCGGAAGGCCCTTCATGCTTGTCCACGCCGGGTTCGACCCGCACGCCTGGGACCCGCAGGCCCGCCTGCGCTGCGACCGCCTGAACGACCCCCTCGCCCACCGGGCCGAGGTCGCCGTGGGAGGAGGTTTTGGCACCCAGTGCGAGCAGACGATGGTCTGGGCGCGTACAGGCTGGTACGACTACCCGCATCCCGCGCCGATGGAGACCGTGTTCGGCCACACGCCCACCACCTACCTCGCATACGGCATCCTCGCCCGCGCGCACCCCGCCGTTGCCGAGGCGAGCGCCGGCTGGAAACCCGGCAGCGTCTGGCACTGCTGGAACCGTCACGACATCGACTGCGGGTGCGCTTACGGCGGCCGGCTCGGGGCCCTGCGCCTCGACGACATGCAGGAATTTTACGTGCGCGGCAAGCGATAGCCCCCTCAGGCGTCCCGGCAGCCGAGAGACGCGACGACGAAGCTGCCCACCCAGTGGTCGGCAAGGCAGCCGTCGAGCACAAGGCCCTCCATCCCCTTGCGCTCCCAGCGACGGGCCTGTGAGGCCATGTAGGCGCGGGCATCCTGGTCGGCGAGGGCCGACGCCGCGTCGCGGGCCGCGATACAGCGGGCAAGCGGCAGCGCGACCTCGTGCACGCCCAGATAGCTCTCGCCGTCCCACGCCGCCGCAGGATCGGGCAGCAGCGGGTCCTCCCCGTCGGGTGACCCCCCTCCCCGCCCCGCGAACACCGCCGGGAGGAACCCGCGCATCCAGCGGTCGAACTCCTCGGCATCCAGGACGCGCGCCATGAGGGCCGCCTCGTTCATGATGGGCGAGGAGAAGGTCTCGCCACTCGGCTCGTAGGCGCACGGGGCACAAGCGTCGTCCAGGTAGAGCGCCCGGGCCCGCGCGGCCACGGAGCTGCGCAGCGCGGCGTCCCCCGCCGCCTCGGCCCAGTCCCAGGCCAGCGCGAGCGACCACGCCGTGTCCGAGTGAACCCCCGAACGCACCGGCAGCGAGAGGCCCCGCACCCAGTCGCGCACGCGCGGCAGCAGCACGTCCACCAGCGGCCCCAGAGCCGGGCGCCACGCCGGGTGCGCCCGCGCGACCTCTGGACGGGCCAGCTCGGCGTCGAGGACGAGCAGCCAGGTGAGGCCGTAGGGGCGCTCGGTATGGGCGGGCAGCCGCTCCCAGGAGGCCGCCTCGCGCCTCAAGGCGTCAGGCCGGAGGCTTTCGTCGAGCGCAGAAGCGACCCGCCTCTCCCAGAGGGGGTCGAGCAGGCCCTCGGCCAGCAGGCGCGCGAGCGCCCAGTGCGAATGCACGCAGGAATGCCAGTCGAAGGAGCCGAAGAACACCGGGAAGCGCTCGACGGGCAGCGCGAGGTCGTCCGGGCCGCGCAGCACCTGTGAGGCCGAGCAGGGGTAGGGCCGGCGCAACTGCCCCAGGACGCACTCGGCCACCTCACGCGCCGCCTCACGCCGGGCCTCCCCGCTTGCAGCGGCGAGGCCCGCTCCCCTGTCGCCGATCATCCCGGCCCTCCTTTTCGCCTCCGTCGGAGCAGTCTGCGGAAAAACCGCCGAGCGAGACGTGCGGGGCGGCGCGCGCAAGGGGCGCGCATGCTCGAGCACAACGACGCCCGGCGGTTTTGCGGACTGTCTTAGTCGCGCGTGAGCTTGCGGTGCAGGCGGTGCGGGCGCGACGCCTCGGGCCCCAGGCGGGCGATGCGGTTCTCCTGGTAGGAGGCGAAGTTGCCCTCGAACCAATACCAGGCCCCGGGGTTGTCGTCGGTACCTTCCCAAGCAAGCATATGCGTGGCCACGCGGTCAAGGAACATGCGGTCGTGGCTCACGACCACCGCGCAGCCCGGGAACGCCAGCAGCGCCTGCTCGAGGCTCTGAAGCGTCTCGACGTCGAGGTCGTTGGTGGGCTCGTCCAGGAGCAGCAGGTTGCCGCCCTGCTTGAGGGTGAGCGCGAGGTTCAGGCGGTTGCGCTCGCCGCCGGACAGCACGCCGGCCTTCTTCTGCTGGTCGGACCCCTTGAAGCCGAAGCTCGCCACGTAGGCGCGGCTCGGCACCTCGGTCTCGCCCAC
>CAZUFB010000002.1:63398-70579 GCA_964619775.1 uncultured Coriobacteriaceae bacterium | reverse complement strand
CTTCGCGGCTCTCGATATAGCGGGTCATCGAGTAGCGCGTGATGTCGGAGCGGTTGATGACGCCCACAAGCTGGCCGTTCTCGGTGACGGCGACCTTCTTGAGGTGGTTGTCGCCCAGAACGCGGCACACCTCGGGCAGGTCGGAGTGGATGTCGACCGAGATGACGTGGTGTGTGCCGATGCTCGTCACGTTCATCTGCATGAGTTGGTCGAGGCGGTCTCCGAACGTCTGGTCGTGGGATGCGGTGAGCATGATGAGTGTCGAGGGGTCGGTGTAGGTGCGGTTGTTCTTGGCCAGGAAGCGCGTCACGTCGCCGTCGGAAACAAAGCCGATGGCCTCGCCCTTGGCGTTGACGATGGGCGCGGCGCTGATGCCCTTCTCCACGAGCATCTCGACGGCGTCGTAGACGGTCGCGGTGTCGGGCAGGGTGTAGACGTCGCGCTTCATGATGGGCTCGAGCAGGCTGCGGCGCTCGCCCGTGGGGTCGGCCTTGGCGGCGTCGCCGGGCTTGTCGCGCACGAGCAGGACGGCCAGCACCAGGCCCACGACGCACAGGGCGGTGCCCGCGGCGAAAGCCATGTTGATGCCGTGGATGCCGGCGTGCGTGGCGTCCATCGTGGCGGAGGCGGAGTTGGATGCGGCCGTGGAGACCGACACGAGGATGGCGGTGCCCAGCGAGCCGGCCACCTGGCGCAGCGTGTTGTTCACCGAGGTGCCATGGTTCATGAGCGAGTTGTCGAGCGCGTTCATGGCCCAGGTCATGATCGGCATGTTCACCAGGGCGAGCGAGAACATGCGGATCGTGTAGAGGATGGTGATGTAGACGACGCCGGTGGAATCGGTCAGGAAGGCGAACGCCAGCGTGCTCACGGTGAGCAGGCCCAGGCCCACGATGCTCAGCATGCGGGGTCCGCGCTTGTCGAACAGGCGGCCGACGAAGATGCCCATGACGCCCATGACGACGGCGCCGGGCAGGATGACCAGGCCCGAGACCGTGGCCGAGAAGCCCATGTAGGTCTGCAGGTAGATGGGCATAAGGACGCCGGAGGCGAGCAGGGCCGCCTGGGCGAGCATGCCGATGACGGTGCCGATGAGGAACTTGCGGTTGCCCAGGACGCGCACGTTGAGCATCGGGGTCTCGAGGCGCAGCTGGCGCACGAAGAACAGCACGGTCACCACGACGCCCGCGACGGTGAGCACGGTGTCGAACACGTTGAGGCCGTCGGAGCCGATGGTGCTCAGGCCGTAAAGCATGAGGCCGAAGCCTGCGGTGGAGAGGACCACCGACAGCTTGTCGAGCGTGGCGGCGCTGTTGCGGGCCTCGGCGCGCTCGAGCAGCGCGATGCCGGCGACAAGCACGATCGCGGAGAGGATCGCGATGGCAAAGAACAGCAGGTGCCAGTTGTAGGTGTCGATGACCAGGCCGGCGACGCTGGGGCCCACGGCGGGCGCGAAGGCGATGACCAGGCCGAAGATGCCCATCGCGCTGCCGCGGCGCTCGGGCGGGAACGTGAGCATCAGCACGGTCTGCACCATGGGCATGAGGATGCCTGCGCCGGCGGCCTGCAGCAGGCGGCCGACGAGCAGCAGCGGGAAGTTGGGGCCCCAGCCGGCCAGCAGGCTGCCGGCGGCGAAGACGGCCATCGCCACGGTGAACAGCCTGCGCGTCGAGAACCGGTCGATGAGGTAGGCCGTGACGGGAATCATGATGGCGTTGACCAGGGTGAAGCCGGTCGTCAGCCATTGGGCGGTCGACGCGTCGACCGACATCTCGGACATGATCGACGGCAGGGCCGGGGTCACCACCGTCTGGTTGAGGACCGCGATGAAGGTGCCGAATATGAGCACCGTGAGCATCGCGATCTGCTTGCTTGTCAATTTCATGCTGTTTACTACCTCTTTCGAACCGTGCAAACCTGCAATCCTGTGCGACGCGTCCGCAATACGGGGAGACGCGAGACGCCAAAGCGGCCCCGCCGTGCCAGGCAGGACCGCCGACGCGACCGGTGCCGCGCTCTCCCTGAAATCGTGGAGTTTTATATATCTACACCCCGTGTAAATATATAGCGGGTGTATATATGGCCGAACACAAAGTCTACAGCAAGACGGGTGCGGCCTGTATACGCTGCGCCTGCCGTTGTCGTGTGGCGGGTGCGGAGAAAGCCGACGGGGCATATGGCGATGGACGGCGGCAGGGGCAACGGCGGGCGCGCCGCACAGGCGGCTGCGGCGTTTTCGGTCTCTGCCCCGGGCGGCGTCCCGGTGGCGGAGGGGGATCCCTGCCCGGGCCGCCGGCGGGAGGAGCGCCCGGGGTCATCCGGCTTTGAGTCACACCAACGGTATGAGAACGGCCTTGTCATACCACCGGCATGACGTGCGGTCGGAGTGCGTCGGATTATCCTCGTTTATGTCGGCGTATCCCGTCGGCCAGGGATAATACGAAGGAAAGGACCTAGCCATGCAAACCGTGACCCGTCGCGACCTCATCAAGTCCGCCAGTGTGGGAACCGTCGCCCTTGGCGCGCTCGGCTTGGGTACCGTCACCGCCAATGCCGAGGAAGTCGTCGAAGATACCGGTGCCTCGTACACGCAAATCGCCGGCACCAACTACTCCAATGCGTCGTGGCGCGTTAAGCCCGAGCAAATTGCCGACGACCAGATTGCCCAGACCTACGAATGCGACGTCGTCGTGGTCGGCCTCGGCCACGGCGGTGGCGCGGCCGCCGTCGAGCTGAGCGAGCAGGGCTACGCGGTCATCGGTCTCGAAAAGCAGCTCGAGGACTCGTTTAGGACCACCGGCAACGACATGGGCCACATCAACTCCGAGCTGTCGAACTCCTTGGGCGGCGGCAGCGGCTACGATGTTGTCGAGTTCTACACGAACTGGATGCTCAACTGCACCAACGCGGCCAACCCCGCGCTTGTCATGAAATACGCCCGTAACGGCGAGACCATCGACTGGTGGTACGAGAAGGCCGCAGGCGACGCCGAGGCCCGCTTGGTGTTCGAGCCGGCCAACGACGAGCGTCCCAACATCCAGACCGAGGTCGGTCCCTTCAAGTTCTACTGCACCTCTATTAACTTTAACGATACCTATTCCATCCTGAACAGCAAGGCTGCCGTAGAGGCCGCCAACGAGAACAGCCACTTCCTGTTCGGCTATGCCGGTTGCCAGCTCGTCCAGGACGATAGCGGGGCCGTCACGGGCGTCGTCGCGCAAAACGTCGAGACGGAGGAATACATCCGCGTCAATGCCAGTGCGGTGGTGCTTGCCACCGGTGGCTTTGGCGGCGACAGCGAGATGGCGACCGACCTGCTTATCGACCTGCAGTACGCGCTCCAGGCAAACGACCAGGAGTGCTTCAACATGATGGGCATGGACCGCACGGGCGACGGCGTCAAGATGGCCTATTGGGCGGGCGCCCGCATGGAAATCAACCCCGCCACCATGGACGGCAGGGCCTCGTGGCAGACGAGCAGCCCCGCCCTGGTCCCCATGCTCGCGCATCCCCAGGGCATCCATCTGGACTACACCGGCCGCCGTTTCTACAACGAGTTCTGGGGTCCCATCGAGACCCGGTCGCGTCCCTTGATGTCGCGCAACCGCGAGATCTTCTATGCCTTCTACGACAGCAACCTCACCGAGTACATGCAGTACGTGCCTGCCTCGCACGGTACGACCGATCCCACGGCAGAGACGCTCGAGGGTGTTCAGGCGGTCCTCGACGCCGCCTATGCGGCAGGGTCCGAGGGCTACTACGACGAGGCAAGCCAGTCGACCTGGTATGGTGCCGACACCGTCGAAGAGCTTGTGGCCATGCTCGGCGTCGAGGAGAAAGTCGCCGCAAACATGGTCGCGGCCGTCGAGAGCTGGAATGCCTGCGTGGCTGCCGGCGCCGACACCGAGTTTGGCCGTGACGCCAACTACCTCTTCCCGATCGAGGCGGCCCCGTTCTACGCCAACGTCAACGAGAACAACGTCCTCATGGGCAACTTCCTCGTCACTTTGGGCGGAGTTTGCGTCGACGGCGACCAGCGTATCCTGGGCGAGGATTGGAAGCCGATCGCCAACCTTTTCGGTACGGGCAACGTTACCGGTGGACGCTTCGGTTGGGACTACTTCAGCCCGGCATACGGCGTGTCGGTGGGCATGGCAATCATTCTGGGCCGCGAGTGCGGCAAGTCGGTTGCCCAGTATCTGGCCGGCGAATTGGTTTAACGCCCGTTTCGGGCCGTCTGACCGTCCCGGTGTCGGTATAGAGGCGGGAATATGAAAGACGTCCATGTGCATATATGCGCCCCCGTGTTCGGTCCCGCCGCGAAGGCGGGGGCGCGTCGGGCGTATGCGCAGGTGCTTGCCTGCGAGGTATCCCATGGGGCCGAAGAACTGTCCGGCCGCCGCGTGGCGCGGTTCGTTGTGACCAATGCGACCGAGCTGGATGATTGGAACCTCGGCCACGTCTTTGCGGTTGCCAAACGCTCGCTTGACTTGTCGCAGGCCGTGAAAGTCGCCCAGGTTGCCCCCGAGCGGTTGAGCAGCGGGATTATGACCCCTTTGCGCAACTTTCGAACAGACTTATACGACATAGATCTGGGGTCTCTCAGCGCTGCTGAATTCCATAACTTGGGGCGCACCTACGACTTCAAGGTCTACGGGCTGCTCGAGCGCTTGCTCGATGCCTACGATATGCACAACTGGCGTGCGCGCGTTGCCGTCGGGATGTCGGGGCAGACTGAACGGACTATGGAGGATTGCCTCAACCGGTTGTCGGCTCTGGGTCCCGGCGTTGTTCGCCTCAACCCCCTGGCGCATCCCGCCGTGCGCGTAGACGCGGTGTGCGAGCGCGTTGAGCAGGCTCAACAAGCGCTGGTTGGACGGGGCTATCGTCGTGTGAGCGTTTGCGAGTACGCTTTGGAGCCTTTTGTACCGCTCGTCGAGGCCCATATTGAGGAGCCGCCCGATTATTGGGGCTTCGGACTGGGAGCGCTCTCGCTGATGGACGGCTGCGTGGTCCAGAACGTTGCCGATTTGACCGATTACGTTGCCTGTACGGACGGAGATGCCGCCCAGACTGCGGTGCGCCTGGATAAGAGGACGTTGGCCTGCAACCACGCGTTGTACGCTCTGGAGAGTTTGGCGGGCCTTGGCTTGAACGCCTTTGTCGCCCGTTATGGAAACGAGCTGACTCCATTTTTTGAAAGCCTTTGTCAACGGGGCCTGGCTATATGCGAAGATGGCCGCGTCGTGCTTACTACGCGCGGCGCAGTGCTGCTGGACGGCATTCGGGAAGAGCTGCAGGGCGACCGGCGAGGGAACCCGTAGCCGCGAAGTCGCCTCAATGGCCTATCCTGCATCGCCCCGCCATCTTGATATTGCAAGATGGCGGGGCTGTCTTGTCCCCCACCTGCTTCTATTGGCCGCTTTTGAACGCGGGAAGCGATGAAGGCGCAGGTCTACCGCTGCGATTCGTGTTACCGTATCAGTTGAAGACAGCCGCTGGCGGCTTGCCCTTGCCGGTCGATGCGCTTTGCAGGGTTTTCCGCCAATGGCCTTCGCGTTGTGGCGACGGCATCGGAAGGCAGCTCTCGGCAGATGGGCAACACGATTACATCCGACCGCGACGAAAAGCGGGTCGCCAGCGGGCGGGTTACGGCTGCTAGGGTTGCCATCGCCCTCTTCTTCCAGATTATTGCGCTTTGGGGCGCTGCAACGTACTGGTATTTCGTTCCGTCGGTTGGCGGCACGCCCCTTATTGCGGGTCTCGTTGTGGCTGTTGCCGGGCTTGTCGTGTTGGCGCTGGGGTCGGCAAAAATTCCCATTGTAGCTGCGCATTTCGACGCGGGGTTCGTTGCGCTGTGCATACTTGCGCCTTGCGGCGCATTGTCCTCCTACATCGTGGGCGGATCGAACCGGCTTGTGTTCTGGTGCCTGGCGAGCGTTGTCTGCTGGGTGCCTCTGGCGTTTTCTCTTTTAAACTGCGTTGTGGCTTTTTCTGGACTATCGCTGCCTGCGCGCATTGCATGCGGCACGGTCGCCTCCGTCTCTGCCTGTATTCTGCGCGGATATGCACGTGTGGCAGTCGAAAGCGGGGCTCAGGACATGCTGATCGTCTCTTCCATGGCGATGTGTCTGTGCTCCCTTGTCCTGTGCCGACGCGAGGCGCGCGCCGTCTTCGACCGTTGTTCCCACGCCCATACTGCTCCGGCAGACCTCGAACTGACCCAGCCCGCCACCTTTTTGCCTCTCGGCCATCGCTTGTATCTACTTCTCGCGGCGTTTGGGTTCGCGGCGGGGCTTACGTTCTACTTCGGCATCGACTTCTCATACATGAACACGACCCCGATCTCGGTCATGCCCCTTGCGACGCTTGCGCTCGTCGCCTTGTTGACTCGCAAAGTGATGCGGATAGACACCCTCCATGTCATATCGTTTCTGCTGGCAGTCGGAGCCTTTTTGTCCATAGGGTTCGTACGGGATAAAAGCATGATGATATCGGTGGGGCTGTTCGGGTCGGCCGAGGCGTGCTTCTATGTCCTTCTCGTTATTCTGTTGACCTCGTTGGTGAACAAGAACGCCAGCAATGCCATCGTCGTATGTGCATGGGGCCTGGGCCTGTACCTGTTCGGATGGGGATGCGTCGCCTTTGGTTTCAACCTGCTTGCCCACCAGTTCATGGACAAGGTGCCTCTGTTGGTGTTTCCCCTGGCATGGGCGTTTGTGGTGTTCAATACGTGGTGCCTGCGCGACTTTAGCATCGACGGGGCGGTGGCTCGCGTCGAACCCGCATATGAAGTGGTGGTTCCCTCCTATCCCGAGCGCGCGGATGCCGACAGGCGCACCGCTATGAACTCCGGGGACGAGGCTGGTCCCGTTGGTGCAGCGCCTGGAGGGGAGGACTTGCAGGTTGCGGGCACCTCCTTGTTCCGGGAAAGCATTGACGATTTGGCAGAGCAGGCCGGCCTTACCAGGCGCGAGCGGGAAATCTTCGAACTGCTTGCGAGAGGTCGCAACGTGCGTTACCTTCATGAGCAGATGGGGCTTTCGCGCAACACCGTCAAAACGCACGTCGCACACATCTATGCGAAGTGTAACGTCCACAGCCAACAGGAGCTCATCGATTTGGTTGAGCGTGCAAGCCAGGGTGATGCGGTTTAGCCTACAGACCTTCCTACCCCGCCC
>CAZUFB010000002.1:37798-63298 GCA_964619775.1 uncultured Coriobacteriaceae bacterium | reverse complement strand
ACATGCTCGGTGGGGCCCACGGCGAGCGGGGGCACCTCGAGCGTGCGGCCCTCGCCCATCGCCAGGGTGCAGGGCGCGAGGCGCACGACGAGGTTGCGCCGCGACGGCCGGGTTTCAAGCCACACGTCTGCGTCGTAGCGTCGCTTCACGACGGCGCCCGCCAGCGTTTCCTGCGCCGCGGCGACCCGGGCGTCGAGGGCGGCGCTCAGCTTGCCGCGCCTGCCGTCCTGCCCCGACACGATGTAGAGGCGCCTCTTGTCACGGGCGTCGTGGTCGTGCGGGTCGACGCCGCGCCCGCTGCGCCTGTTCTCGGCCCGCACGGCGTCTTCGGCGCGGCGCCGCTTTTCGCGCTCAAGCCGCGAGAGTTCGCGTTTTGCCTGCTCGCGGCGCGCCTCGGCCGTTTGCCGCTCGCGGAGCTCCTGCTCGCGGCCGGCGGTGTAGGTCCCGGGGCGCATGGTGCCCCGCCCGCCCTCCATGAACAGGCAGCGCCCCGCGAGCGCGTCGAGCAGCGCGCGGTCGTGCGAGATGAGCAGGCCGCAGCCGCGGTAGATCGCAAGTGCCTGCCGCACGAGCGCGCGGGTGGGCGCGTCGAGGAAGTTCGTGGGCTCGTCGAGCACGAGCAGGTCGGGTTCCTGAACCAGGGCGCAGGCAATCTGCAGGCGCTTGCGCTCTCCGGCCGAAAGGGTCTCGAACCGCCAGGCCCAGTTGTCCTCGACGCCGAGCAGGCGGCGCAGCGTCCGGGCAGCGCGCCCCCAGTCGCACGCAAAGTCGGCGGCGTTGGCGGGAAGGTCGAGGACCTGCTGCTCGCAGTAGGAGCAGGCGGCGTGCGCGATGCCCGCCACGCTGCCCGCGTCGGGGACGAGCTGGCCGCATGCGAGCCGGGCGACGGTCGACTTGCCGCTGCCGTTGGGGCCGACGATGCCGGTCCAGCCGGGCGGAAACGCCGCGTCGATATGGGAGACGGCCTGGTCGGCCATGCCGGGATAGGCGTACGAGACGCCGCGCAGGGTGACATGCAGAGGCATGGGAACGCTCCTTGGGATGCGGTGCGCCGCAGGCGCGGGGCGTGCGGGGCAGCGTGGTTGGAAGGAATGTGAGCGTCCTATGCGATCCGCATGATGGCGGGGGCCTCCTGTCGCGAGCCGCCGCATGCCCTTGCGGCGGGGGTGGTGAAGTACGGGAATGCGCGTCCGGGACGGCGGGGACGATGCCCGCCGCGCGCCGCGAAGCACTATAGCAGCGCGCCGGGAGTGCCGCAAGGGAAGGCGGGCGGGGGGGTGTGCGGGTGCGGGCACCGCCCGGCCCGCCGGGCGCTATACTGGTCCGCAGGCAAGATCGCCGAGGGAAAGGGGCGGCCATGGCGCGGCGGCGCAAGTACACCGAGCCCATCATGACCAACAGCGCTGCGATCCGCGTGCTGTACGACCTGGCCGGGGGCCGTGTGAAGACCTGGCCCGCCTTGGGACGCGACCTCGACATCAACGTCGACGACATCTACAAGCGCAACCGCCCCTGGCCCAGCGACTTCGGGCGTGTCCGGTACCGCGAGGCGTTCAGGAAGTACGCGGACGAGGTCCACACCTCGCGCTACGCCACCATCCTGGCGGTGCGCCGCTCGCTGCAGGACAGCTGCGCCTACACCGACGAGGTCAAGGCCATCGTCGAGAACGTCCGGGCCGACTCCGACGAGAAGCTCGTCGACAGCGCCCTCGAGCGCCTGCTCGACACCATCATCGAGACCGCTCGTCCCTACAACGAGATACCGGCCTCCTGCCGGGTGGGCGCGGACGCGGGCGAGCGAACGCCCGAAGAGGAAGCGGGCGGGTCCTGCGCGCAGGCCTCCTGCGCCGCGGGCCTCCCGGAGGGTCCGTGCGTCTCGGGGAGTGCGGGCGAGCGGGAAGGCGGCGCCGGGCGGCCTGCGGAAGAGGGGCCCGGGCGGGGCGGCGCGCCGGGCATGCTGACGCTGCGCCTGCTCGCCGCCTGCCTGGCGGGCACGGACGGTTGCGGTCGCCCCTGGTACGAGGCGGCGTCCCCCGTCCGTGCGGTTGCCCTGCCGGTCGCGGCCCGCAGGCGCGTCGCCCTGCGCGCGCCGCTCGACGCCGAGCGGTTTCTGGGCGCGCTGCTGCCCCCGGCCCTGTTCGGGCCGCTGGCCGAGGCCGGCCTGCTCGACGAGGCGATGGACGCGGCCCTGGAGCAGGGCGTCCGCGACGGCCTGGCCTGTGCGCTGTGCTCGGACGAGGGCTTGGGGTGCCGCACGGCGCTGCGGCGCTGCGCGGCGCTTCTGGCCGGTGCCGACGAGGGCGCGTTCTTTGCATCGGCCGACTGGCTTCTGGCGTGCCTGGGCGCGCCCTACGGCGACGCCGCCGCCCCGATGCCCGACGCGGTGCTTCGCGCCTACCTGCGCTTCGGCGACGGCGACGCCGCCCGCTGCCTGTTCGTGCTGGCACTTTTGGGCCTGCTGGGGGCGGACGGATTGACGCGTGTGGTAACCTGTCGGCAGACGCTGGCGCTGTTCGGGCGCTGAGCGGCCGCAGCGCCCGGGCGGCGTTTCCCGCGTCGCCGCGCCTTTCTGCGTCGCCTTGCCCTTGCCTCCCACCGCAAAAGGACGGCCGCCATGGACCTCAACGACCTGCTCGAAAGCTTGCCCTCTTCGGCGCCGGGTGACGACATGTGCTTCATGTCGGTCAAGGAGGCGGAGGAGTCCGTCGACGGCCTTGCCGGCATTCGGGGAGGCGGCGCGTACTACCGCCAAGTCGCCGCCTACGTGCTCGACCCCGACAACGACGTCTTCGGCACGGCCAACGAGTTCTTCAACTTCGCGACGTCCTATCTGGGCAAGGGCGACTACCACTCGGCGCTTGCGCTGTGCCGGCATGCCCTGGGGTTCTACCCCTACGACGTCGACCTGGTCGCCGCGGCGTTCCAGGCGGCCACGGGCTGCGGCCGCTTCGACGTGTGCTCCGAGCTGCTCGACCGCGCCGCACGCATCCCCAAGGGGCGTTGGAACTGGCGCCTGTTCACGTTCATCGTCGAGTACTACCAGGCCTATCTGGGCGCGTGCGACCCCGCGCAGGCCGACGAGCTGCTCGATCGCGCCCTGGCCGTGGCGCGCGACTACGAGCGGTGCCTGCCCACCGACGAACGCGCCTACAACAAGGAGGCCGAGCTGCTGCTGTCGGCCAACCGCCGCGACGAGGCCCAGCGCGTCCTGGAGCACGCCATCTTCGGCAAGGTCCAGCTCGACGACGGCGAGAGCGTGAGCCTGGTGGCCGCGCAGTGCTGCATCACGATGCTCGACGACGTGCTGGGCGACAGCACCGACTACAAGCTCATCGCCAAGGTCGCCCGGCGCGGCGTGCGCAACACGGCCCGGCCCCAGCCCACGGCGAGCATCGGCTACTTCGTCTATCGCGAGGCCCTGGCGCTCGACGCCATCGTGTGCGACGCCGACGACGTGCGCGAGGGGTTCCGCAACGTGGAGCGCGTGCGCGACGCGCTCGTGACCTACCGGTGCGCCTACAGCATGCTGAAGGACCGTCCCGTCTACCGTTCGACCATCGAGAGGCGCTACTCCATCCTGTGCCACAAGAGCGGCATCGGCGACATGCCCCTGGAGGACGGCGGGGACGCTTAGGGCGGTCCATGGAATCGCCGGGCGTGGCGGCGACCGGGCCCGCGCGCCTTGTGTACGCGTCGCCCTCGCGCGCCTGCCCGGCGGTTCCGCAGGTTGTCCTGGGCCCGGGCGCGGCCGCTACCGCGCGAACCCCACGCGGTGCGCCTGGGCGGCCCCGCCCACGTCGGGGTGGTCGAAGGCCGCCCGAATGTCGCGGGCGAGGATGCGCCGCTCGTCGGTGCGCCAGGCGGTCTCCATCACCGCGCGGTCGTAAAGCCGCCGGGCGCTGCGGGCTCCGGCGAAGTCGCGCCCCGACCGCAGCGCCTCCAGGCAGCGCAGCAGCTCGCCCTGGGCGCCGGGGTCCACCGAGAAGCCGTGTCCCTCGGCGAACAGGCCGAAGATGCGCGCCAGCTCGGCGGTCGAGTAGCCCTCGAACGCGACGCGCATGCCGAAGCGGTCGCGCAGGCCGGGGTTGCGCCCGAAGAGCCGCTCGACCTCGTCAGGGTAGCCGGCGACGACGCACACAAGCCGGCTGCGGTCCTCCTCGAGCATCTCGACCAGGGTGTCGATGGCCTCCTGGCCGTAGGATCCCGACGACAGCAGCGCGTAGGCCTCGTCGAGGAAGAGCATCCCGCCGTAGGCCCGCTCCACCGCCGCGCGGGTGCGCGCCGGGGTGTGGCCCAGGTAGAGCCCTACCAGGTCGCCCGCCGAGACCTGCACGAAGGTGCTCGACCCGTCGGTGACCCCTGCGGCGTCGAGGTAGGCGAGCAGCCGGCGCGCGAGCTCGGTCTTGCCGGTGCCCGGGCCGCCGGTGAACGCCATGTGCAGGCTCTCGACCGCGTCGCGGCCGTGCCGGGCCGCCAGCCGTCCCACCTTCTCGACCAGTGCGCGCTGCGGGGCCAGGCCGACCAGCCCCTCGAAGGCGTCGGAGGGTTTGGCGAGCGGCCGGGGCCGGCGCGGCTCGATGTCGCGTACCTTCGTGGGAGACTCGGCCTCGTTGCCGTGCTCGAGGCGGGTCAGCGCCTTGACCGCGAGGTCCCCGGCGCGCCGCGGGTCGATCTGGGCGTAGGCGCTCAGCCGGAAGGGCGAGAGCCCCTCGATCACGGGCTTGGGGTCGCCCCCGATGCCCAGTGCGGCCGCCGTCGCGTCGACCTTGGCGAAGAACGGCAGGTCGGCCCCGCCGTCGGGGCGCACCACGGCCGGCACGGCGGCCATCTTCACCCCGTTGGATCGGATGAGGTCCACGACGTGCGCGGCGTGCTCCCAGTCGGGCTCGAGGCCCAGGTCGAGCATGCCGGCGTAGAAGCGAGGGACGGGCGATGCGGCCATGGCGGTGCCTTTCGGGACGGAAGGAGACGGCGGTGCGCTGCGGGGCCCTTACGCGCCGGTGCCCCGGCAGACGTCGGCGATGTAGGCCGCGACTGCGGGGAAGGCGACCCGGTCGACCCACGCCAGGGCCGGCCCCGCCACGCGCTCGACCTCGTCGGGTTCGAGCGAGCGCAGGTCGCGGCGCATGAAGACCTCGCCGTCGTCGCGGTCGATCTCGAGGTCGACCATCTCGTCGTCGTCGCACTCGAACAGGAATCGCTCAAAGCCGGCGCGCGCCTCCGGGGGGATCTGCACGCCCGGCAGGATGCGCAGGTAGGGCTTGGACTCGCCGGCGCGCGCCAGCACGCCGCAGGAGCAGTTTTCGAGCCTGAAGACGGCATAGGACTCGTCGTCGCCGCAGGGCCGGAAGGTCTGGCCGCAGACGGTGGCGCCGGTGACGCGGAGCTCGTTGTCGTTGCACAGCATGGCGGGTTCTCCTTGGGTCTCGGTTGGTGCAGGGTGCGCGGCTCGTGCGGTGCCCTGGCCTAGTGGAGCAGGCGGCTCAGCCGGGCAAAGACGCCTTCCTCCTCGTCTTCGTCCTCCTCGTCCTCCTCGCCGGTGCGCAGCACGTCCCACGGCGCGCGGCCCGCCTCGATCTGGGCGACCATGTGGGCGTGGGCGTGGATCGTCGCAAAGCCCTTGCCCAGGTAGGAGTCGAGGTCGTCGCCGCTTGCCAGGTCGCAGGGCTTCTCGGGGCGGAAGTGGACCCAGCCCTCGTCGTCGACCATGAGGCCGGGGATGATGAACGACTGGTTGAGGCGGCGAAACAGCTTGCGCGCCCCCTTGACGTGCTCGGGCGAGAGGTGCAGGTTCGCGTCGATGTCAACGTCGACCAGGCCGGTCTGGGGGTCGACGACCGCGCACGACTCGGCGTAGCCGCAGCCGAAGCGGCTCCCGCAGCCGCGGAACGTCCCCTCGGGGTCCTCGCGGTAGCCGTTGCGGGTGTTGGCGAGCTGGCGGCGGGCGATCTCGAACGGCGTCTCGCCGACGACGGAGACCTCGGCGTCCACGGCGTCGCCGTTCGGTGACTCGTCAGACGTGCCGATACGGTTGAGCAGGGCGTTTAATTCGTCGAGGTAGCTCATGGCATGCTCCTTTCTCGTGGTGCGGCCTGCCCGGCGGGTCCTGTCCGCCGCCGGTTGCGGTACGGTTGCATCGTATGCGGGATCCTTGCTGCGGACTAGGAGCGAAAACGGTGCGGGTTCGGTGCACGTCGAACCCCTTGTCTCGGGGCGGCTCGCCGTCGGCAATAAAAAGGCCCCGCCGGACCGGTCGCCGCCCTTCGCCGCGCGCTTACGACTTTCTTACTTTTTCGACCTGCGGGCCGAACGGGGTTGCGGGGCGCTACAGTTAGCCCGGGCCGCAGAAGGACGGGGGTGCGGGCGGGTAGGGAAGGGCGGGGTTGGAATGGCTACTGTTCTGGTGGTGGACGACGACCGTCCTATCGCCGACCTGGTGGAGGTCTACCTGGCCAACGAGGGCTACACGGTGCTCAAGGCCTACGACGGTGCCGCGGCGCTCGACCTGGTGGCGCACGAGGACGTGGACGCCGCAGTGCTCGACGTCATGCTGCCCGACGTCAGCGGTTTCGAGCTGTGCCGGCGCATCCGCAAGACCAGGCTCTTCCCCATCGTGATGCTCACGGCGCGCGTGGCCGACTCCGACAAGATCAACGGCCTCGCCCTGGGCGCCGACGACTACATGACCAAGCCGTTCAACCCGCTTGAGCTGGTGGCGCGCGTCAAGTCGCAGCTGCGCCGCCGCCTGCGCTACGACCAGGGCGAGCAGGTGGGGCGCGCCGTCGACGAGCACGACTTCATGGGCCTGGTCATCAACAACACGTCGCATCGGGCCACGCTCTACGGGGCGCCGCTCGACCTCACGCCCACCGAGTTCGCCATCCTGTGGTATCTGTGCGACCACCGCGGCAAGGTGGTCTCCAACGAGGAGCTGTTCGAGGCCGTGTGGGGGGGAGATGTACCTTGAAAGCAGCGCGAACACGGTGATGGCGCACATCGCCCGCCTGCGCTCCAAGATGGGCGAGACCGCCCGCAAGCCGCGCATCATCCAGACCGTCTGGGGGGTGGGATACACCGTTGAGCAGCAGTGACGCCAAAGAAGCCGGAACCGTCCCCGCGCCTGAGGCGCCGCGGCGCGCCGACCGGATTTACTGGGTGATGCTCGGTGCGCGGATGTTTGCGCGCTGCATCGCGGCGCAGGCCGTCTACCTGACCGCGCTCGTGGTTGCGCTGTTCGTGGGGCGCTACGTCTGCATGCGGCGGTTGTGGTACGGCGACGAGTTCTGGTACCCGCTGCTCTCGGCCATCAACAACAACTGGGTGCTGTTCGTCGCCGTGCTGTTCGCCGTCGGCTCCGTCGCCATCCTCCTGTTCTTCTGGTGGCGCATGGTGTGCTACCTGGACGACATCGCGGAGGCCTGCGAGCGGCTCGTCTCCTCCGACGACGACGCGGCCATAGGGCTGCCGGGGGACCTGCACGAGATCGAGCGGCGTCTCAACGCCGCCAAAAGCCGGGCCGCCGCGGCCGAGCGCGCCGCTGCGGTCGAGGCCCGGCGCAAGAACGACCTGCTCGTCTACCTGGCGCACGACCTCAAGACGCCGCTCACCTCGGTCATCGGCTACCTGCGCCTGCTGCACGACGAGCCGCAGATCTCGCCCGAGCTGCGTACCCGCTACCAGGGTGTGGCCCTCGAACGCGCCGAGCGGCTGGAGGACCTCGTCAACGAGTTCTTCGAGACC
This sequence comes from uncultured Coriobacteriaceae bacterium, assembly GCA_964619775.1. Classification (GTDB taxonomy): domain Bacteria; phylum Actinomycetota; class Coriobacteriia; order Coriobacteriales; family UMGS124; genus CAZUFB01. The sequence goes on along the minus strand of CAZUFB010000002.1, from coordinate 55,558 downwards.
GCCCGCCTCAACCTGAGCGAGTCCGCCCTGGTGTGCTCGGAGGTGAACCTCTCGCGCATGGTGGAGCAGGAACTGTTCGAATACCGCCCTGCGATGGAGCCCAAAGGCCTGACCTACCGTATCGACGCCGAGCGCGACGTGACGGTCTCCTGCGACGCGGGCAAGGTCGCCCGCGTGCTCGACAACCTGCTGCGCAACGCCGTGAGCTACAGCCGTCCCGGCAGCGAGATAGCCGTGGAGCTGCGCCGTGAGGAGCGCGAGGGGGCTGCCGGAGCACGCCTGCGGGTGGCCAACCGCGGCGACACCATCCCGCCGTCTCAGCTGGAACGGCTCTTCGAGCAGTTCTACCGCCTCAGCAGCTCGCGCGACGCCGACACGGGCGGCGCGGGGCTGGGCCTTGCCATCGCGCGGGGCCTTGTGCAGGCGCACGGCGGCGAGATCCACGCCGAGAGCGCCGAGGGCACCGTGACGTTCTCGCTGTGGCTGCCCGAGACGCCCCCTGCGGCGCGGTAGGGGGACGCAGCGCCGTTCGTCTGCGGGGACGGATGGGAGCCGAGCCCCCGGGTGTCTGTGGCCGCTCCGCGCGCGGCTCGCGGTTTTTCGCTGTATAGTTCCCGCGGGGTATTACAGGCCCGTGAGACCGGCGCGTACACTAGCTCAGCTGCGCCGCTGCCGGCCGCCGAAAGGCCGGGCTCGCTTTGTTCTGCGAGCGCATTTCGGCGGCGCGGGCTGAGCGGCACGGTTTGCCGCGCGAGGTTTGGGGAGTCGATAACCGCATGGACGGAACTGCACAAGGCGCCACGAGGGGCGTCAACCACGTCGCACTGCTCGCCGTGCTCTACGGCGCCGCGTTTTTGGCGGGGTTCAACGAAAACATGATGAACATGGCGCTCATGTCCATCATGGGGGAGTACGGCGTGGGGTCGGTCACCGCCCAGTGGCTCGTGACAGGCTACATGATCGTGGCCACGGTCGTCGTCATCTGCATGGCTTTCCTGTATCGGCGTTTCAAGCTGCGCACGCTGTTCTTCGCGGCGTCGGGGCTGTGCGCGGTCGGGTCGCTGGCAGGGCTGTTCGCAACGAACTTCCCGATGCTGCTGGTGGCGCGCCTTATACAGGCTGTGGGTTCGGGCGTTTTCATCCCGATGATGATGAACACCATTCTGGTGGTGGCCCCCAAGAACCGTCTGGGCTCGTTCATGTCGATCGGCGGCTGCATGATAACCTTCGGGCCGGCGTTCGCCCCGGTGGTGTGCGGCATCCTGGTCACCGCGCTGGGCTGGCACAGCGTGTTTCTGGTGCCGCTTGCGGCCATCGTGGTGCTTGCGCTGCTGGGCTGCGTGTTCGTTAAAAACCTGCAGAACACCGAGGCGCACCTCGACCTTCCGTCGGCCGGCCTGTCCGCGGTGTTCCTGTTCGCGCTGTCTTTCGGCCTGTCGCAGGTGACGGCCAACGTGGTGCTCGGCGCCGTGGCGCTGGCCGTGGCCGCGGCGTCGGCCGCTGCGTTCGTCGTGCGCCAGACCCGCTGCGAATACCCGCTCATCGACATGACGCCGATGAAGAGCGTGCGCTTCTGGCCGGCGGTGCTGCTCGTCGTCGTCGCGATGATGATCATGTTCTCGCTGAGCGTGCTTCTGCCGCTCTACTTCGAGGGCGCGCTGGGCATGTCGGCGCTTATGGCGGGCGTCATCATCCTGGTGCCCGTGCTCGTCAACGCCGGCTGCACCCTGCTGGCCGGCCGCATCATGGACCGCAGGGGCGAGTGGCCGCTGCTGCCGTGCGGCCTGGCGTTGGCGCTCGTGGGCATCGTGGCGATGGTGTTCGGGGCGCCGACCCTGTCGGCCCCCGCGATGTTCGTGGCGATGCTGCTCGTCTATGCGGGCATCGGCCTGGTGTTCTCGCCGTCGCAGACCGCCGGCCTGCGCACGCTGTCCCCGCAGCAGAACCCCTTCGGCGTGGCGCTCATGACGACCTTCGTGCAGGTGGCCGCCTGCATCGGCCCGTCGCTGTTCACGGGCATCATGTCGTCCTCGCAGCAGAGCCTGCTTGAGGAGGGCGCAAACGAGGGCATGGCCGCCGCGCTGGGCTTCACGGCCGCCATCGAGGTGGCCGCCTGGATCGCCGCCGCGGGGCTGGCGGTGGCGTTCGTGTACGCCCTGGCGGCCCACAGGCGCTCGTCCGACCGCCTTGAGGCCGCCGCGTCACCCGCCGCCGGCGCGCCCGAGGCCTCGCCCTCGCTGGCGGCGGCGACCCTCGTCGACGTCATGGAGGCCGACCCCTTCACCGTGCCGGCCGACGCCCGCGTGCGCGACGCGATGCGCGTGCTGGTGGGGCACCACGTGGGCGGCGTGACCGTGGTGGACGGGCAGGGGGCCCCGGTGGGCTACGTGTCCGACGGCGATATCATGCGCTACCTGGCAGACCAGCACCCGGTGGTCACCTCCGCCTACGCGCTCATCGAGGCGGCGGGTTCCCAAAGCATCGACGACCGCCTGGCCGAGCTGGTGGACCTGCCGGTGGCCGAGGTGGCAACCTCCAAGGTGGTGACGCTGGGGGTGGGGACCTCGCTCAAAGACGCCTGCCAGCTGCTGTCGCAGCACCGCTTCAAGAAGGTTCCCGTGGTGGCCGGCGGACGCGTGGTGGGCGTCGTGAGCCGTTCGAACGTGCTGCGCTACGCGATGGAGGCCTGCCTTGAGAACGAGGCGAAGGCCCCCGAGGCGACGGCCGGGGCCGACGGGACGGGTGCGGCCCCCGCGGTCTCCGAGACCCCCGCGGCCCCCGAGGAGGCCCGTTAGGGCAGCCCCGGCCGCCGCGGGCCCTCCCGTGCGACGCGCCCGCCCTTACGCCCGGGGATCGCCGCCGAGCGGCCCGCCGACGCCGTCCAGCCAGCGGCGGTACCACGCCGCGATCTCGTCGAGCCGGCGTACGCGGTTCTGCGGCCTTCCCTGGCGGCTCAACCCGTGGTGCTCGCCCCTGAACACGACGAGCCGGGCGGGAACCCCGCGCAGCATAAGGGCGGCGTACATCTGCATGCCCTCCTCGAGCGGGCAGCGGTAGTCCTCGTCGGAATGCAGGAAGAGGGTCGGCGTGCTCGCGTTCGCGGCGTAGGCGAGCGGCGACTGCGCCCAGATTTTCGCGGGGTTTTCGCCCTCGAAGGCCAGCGCCTCGGGGTCTCCGAGCAGCTCGGGCATGTTGACCTGCGCGCCGATGTCCGATACCAGGCATTTCGTCATGTAATTGGCGATGGAGCGCTGCGAGTTGGCGCAGCGGAAGCGGTCGGTGTGGCCGATGGCCCAGTTCACCATGAAGCCGCCGTAGCTGCCGCCCATGATCGCAAGGCGCGCGGGGTCGACGTCGGGGTAGCGTCGCAGGACCTCGTCGGTGAAGGCCATGAGGTCGGCGAAGTCCTCCTGTCCGTAGCGCTCGCGGATATCTGCGAACGCGCCGCCGCGCCCGCACGAACCGTGGGGGTTGGTGAAGAACACGAAGCGCCCCTGTGCGGCGAGCGCCTGCATCTCGTGCGAGAAGAGGGGCCCGTAGGCCACCTTGGGACCGCCGTGGACCTCGAGGACGCCGGGGTAGGAGGTGCCGGGCCGGTAGCCGAGCGGTTTGACGACGTAGCCGGTGAGCGTGTCGCCGTTGCTTGAGAACTCGAACGCCTCGGGCCGCGTCACCTCTTTGCCCGCAAGGGCTGCCGAGAAGTCGGTCACGCGCTCGCACGATGCGGCGCACGGGGTGCCCGGCTCCTCGGGGCCCCGGTCGAGCCCGACGCGGTAGACCTCGGGCAGGCCGTCTTCGCCGGCGCAGACGCACCACAGCGTGCGGCCGTCGGCGGTGTCGAGGCACAGCGGCGACCCCGGCAGCCCCTCGATGTCGTCCAGCGCGCCGCCGCCCGGTGCAAGGCGGCGGACGCGGGTCCGGTCGAACTCGGTGGTCAGCGCGTACCAGGTCCCGCCCGCCGCGACGGCGTCCCGCCCGCCGCCGTAGAGTGCGTCGCAGCTGAAGGACGCGCCGTAGCAGAGGTCAGGCGCCTCGTCGAGCAGGGGCCGGGCCTCTCCGCCGTCGAGCGGGCAGACCCAGGGCACGGGGTCCTCGTTGGCGCCGTGGGCGCGCATGTCGGTCGCCAGGTAGAGCACGCCCTCGCGCCAGGCGGCCAGGTTGCGGCGCTTGAGGGGCTGGTCGTCGAGCAGGGTGCGCGCAGGGGCCGCCGAGGCCCCTTCGCCTGCCTGCGGAAGGTCGAGCGCCCACAGCTCGTCGGTGACGGGGCGCAGGCCCGTGTAGCGCCGGGAGGCGAAGACCGCCCGGGTGCGGCTCTCGTCGAGCGTCCAGGACCCCACCTCCTCGTCGTCTTCGGTGAGCAGGCGCAGCGCCGGACCTGCGGCCGCGCGGTCGCGCCCGAGCAGCGATGTGTCGAGCAGCCATAGGCCCCAGTGCGATCCCTCCAGGTAGGTGCCGCCGTTTTCGTAGAACGGCAGATCCTCGACGACGACGGCGGGCGCGTCGCGGTCGGGCAGGTCGCGGCAGCGCAACACGAGGCGCGCGGCGTCGACCTGCCGCCAGCCGTCGACCGCAAGCCCCGGGATGCATGCAAGCAGCTCCGCCTCGCCGCCTGCGGGGTCGATGCGGAAGAGGTCGGTACCGGGTTGCGCGGGTTTTTCTCCTGCCTCGCCCGCCTGTGCGCCGCGGCGTTTCGAGACGAAGACGACCGAACCGTCGTCGGCCGGCTCGAAGCGTCCCTCGGCTCCCGACGCGGTGAGCCGCCGCGAGGAGCCGTCCGCTCCGACCTCCCAGATGTCGGTCAGGTAGCGGTTGCCGGCAAGGTCGACGCGGGTCGCCTCGAAGTACGCGCGGCTGCCGTCGGCCGCGACGCGCACGTCGTGCGCGAACGTGTAGTCTCCTAGGTCGCGAGCCTCGATGGGCGCGCCGGGCTTGGGCGCTGCGCCTGCGGGCGGTTCGTTGCCGTGCGGTTGACATGCCATGAGGTGCTCCTCTCGCGGCCGTCCCGGCTGCGACGGTCGGTAGTCGGTATACGGCGATGCGGGCGGCGCCGACGCGCCTCCTTGGCGGACTTGCGGGGACGGGTGCCCCAGGTGCCCCGTCCCCGGAGCTTCCGTCCCGCCATTGTAGCCCGTGTCAAGCAAGGCGAGGGCGTCGGCGCCCTTGCGAACGCGCCGGCGCCGCGGCACGCCGCAAGCCGCAGCTATCCCTCTGGGGGACGCCGCTCGCGGCGGAAGCGGCGGTTCGGCCGGCGCGCGGGACCCGCAGGCAAGTTTGCGTTTCTTGGAGGTTCGGTCGCGTCGCGGAGGACCCCTTGCATTCCCCATAAGTAAGTTTAATCTAACAGCATGAGAGAGCGGGGCGGTGTCTGCGAACAGGGCCCGATCTAACACGGCGGGTCCGGTGCGGCGGGGCGGGGAGGGACCCGCCGTGCGCGTCAGCCCGCGTGCCTGCAGGCGCAAGGCGAGGAGGACGGAGGCGGTGCGATGGTCAACGTGCGGCGCGGCTCGGCGCGTGCGGCGCGGCGGTGGGAGGGGGTGGACGGAGGCAGTCGGGTGTCCCCCGCAGGAGGCTCGGCCCGCGCCTTTGGCGAAGCGGAGGCGTCGTTTCCGGCCTACCACGACCTCATCCAGGCCATCGTCTCGGCGCTCGAGGCGCGCGACCCGCACACCGCCGAGCATTCGTTGCGCGTGGCCGACATGGTCGAGCGCACCTGCCTGCTCATGGAGCTGCCGGCCGCACAGCTCAACGCCGTCCACATGGCCGCCCACCTGCACGACATCGGCAAGATCGGCATCCCCGACGCGGTGCTGCTCAAAGGTTCGCGGCTCACGCCCGAAGAACATGGGGTGCTGCGCGGCCATGCGCTCATCGGGGCCGAGATCGTGGGCAGCGTGCCGGGCCTGGCGCCCGTGGCCTCGATGATCCGTCACCACCACGAGCGCTGGGACGGACGCGGCTACCCCGACGGTTTGGCGGGTGAGGAGATTCCCTTCGGCGCGCGCGTCATCGCCGTGTGCGACTCCATCGACGCGATGCTCGGCAAGCGGCTCGCCAAACGCTCGCTCACGCCGCGCGAGTGCGTGCAGGAGGTCTTTGCCGGCATGGGGTCCGCCTACGACCCCGAGGTCGCGTGGTTCGTGCTCAAACGATGGGACGCCGTGGTGGGCCCGGTGGACTTCGCCGACTCGGCCGACTTCGAGGCCGTCGGCGCTGCGGGACGGCAGACCCTGCACTGCTCGGTTTCGCGCCGTTTCAGGTAGGTTTCACGCTTTTGATGCCGGGGTTTCTTTGCTTTGACATACGAATCGACCAGTTTTATATTCTTTGGGGGCGCCGGCGGGTCTTCCGCCGGTTTGACGGGTTCCTTCGGGATGTGCCGCACGCCATATGGGTTTCGTCATACGTTGAGAAGGAGAAGACCATGAAGGACAGGACGCGCAACGGGTTGCTGATCGGTGCCGGGTTCGTGGCGGGCACGCTGGGCATCAAGGCCCTGACGAGCAAGACGGCGAAGCGGGGCTATGTGCGCATCGTTGCACAGGGCATGCGTGCAAAGGCCGTGTACCGGGACATCGTGGAGCAGGCCAAGGCCGAGGTCGACGACATCGTGGCCGAGGCGACCTACCTCTCGGGCACCAAGGCGGCCGAGGCCCCCGAGGCCGGTGCCGCGGCCACTGCGTAGAAGCCGGGGTAGCATGGACTATACCGTTGTCAGCGAGGTGCCGGGCCGTCTGCGCGTGACGCTGCGCGGCCCGGTGCCCGATGCCGACGTGGATGCGCTCGAGCGGGTCGTCCGCACGTGCCCGGTGGTCGAGGAGCTTACCGTGTACCCGCGCATCGGCTCGCTTGCCGTCCGCTACGGCGGGGGCGAGCGGGGCCGGGCGCGGGTGCTCGACTGCCTGGCGGGCGTCGACGCGCAGGCCGTCGAGGCCGCCCGCGGCGACGCGGCGATCGCGCTGGCCCCGCGCACCCACGGGCTGCTCATGGACCTCGCGTGGCTTGTGGGGTCGCACTACATGCGGCGCTGGTTCTTGCCTGCGCCGGTGCGGGCCGTCGTGACCGCATGGCGCTACCGGCGCTATCTGGCCGCCGGTCTGCGCTCGCTGCTCGGGGGCCGGCTTGACGTGCCGGTGCTTGACGCCGCGGCCATCGGCGTCTCGTTCGTCAAGCGCGACCCCAAGACGGCCGGCGAGACGATGTTTCTGCTCGACGTGGGCGAGGCGCTTGAAGAGTACACGCGCGCCCGTTCCGAGAACGACCTCATCAGCTCGCTGCTTGCCGTGCCCGAGACCGCCCAGCTGCTCAGGGACGGCCAGGAGGTCGCGGTGTCCTCGTCTGAGCTCGTCCCCGGCGACCTCATCGCGGTGCGCACGGGCATGGCGGTGTGCGTCGACGGCACCGTCGAGCGCGGCGTGGCGATGGTGAACCAGGCGGCCCTTACCGGCGAGCCCCTGGCGGTGGAGCGCGTCGCGGGCGACGACGTCTTTGCGGGCACGGTGGTGGAGGACGGCGAGATCGTCGTGCGCGTGCGCGCGGCGGCGGGCGAGACCAAGCTGCGCTCGATTGTGTCGCTCGTGGAGCAGTCCGAATCGCTCAAAGCCGGGGTGCAGACGCGTCGCGAGGCGCTTGCCAACCGCATCGTCCCGTGGAACTTCCTGCTCGCCGGCATCGTCGCGTTCGCCACGCGCAGCCTGGTGAAGACCTCGGCCGCCCTTATGGTCGACTATTCGTGCGCGCTCAAGCTCACGGGGTCCATCGCGGTGCTGTCGGCGATGAGCCAAAGCGTCAAAGAGGGCTTCGTCGTCAAGGGTTCCAAGCATTTCGAGGCCGTGGCCAACGCCGACACCATCGTGTTCGACAAGACCGGGACGCTCACCAACGCAACGCCTGCGGTTACCAAGATCGTCGCGTTCGACGGTTGGAACCGCACCCAGATACTGCGCTTTGCCGCGTGCCTCGAAGAGCATTTCCCTCACCCGGTGGCGCGCGCCGTCGTGCGCGCGGCGGCCGAGCGCAACCTCAAGCACCGCGAGCGCCACGCCGAGGTGGAGTACGTCGTGGCCCACGGCATCGTCTCGTCGCTCGAGGGCAAGCGCTGCGTCATCGGCAGCGCGCACTTCGTCATCGAGGACGAGGGGGTCGTCGTCTCGCCTGACGACCAGGAGGTCATCGAGCGCGAGTTCGCCGACCTCTCGCCGCTCTACCTGGCCGTCGACGGGCGGCTTGTGGGCGTGGTGGGTATCGCCGACCCGCTCAAGCCCGGTGTGCGCGAGGCGGTCGCCGAGCTTAGGGCCCTGGGTTTCGAGCACGTGGTGATGCTCACGGGCGACTCCGCCAAGGCCGCCGCCCCCATCGCCGAGCAGGCGGGCATCACCGAATACCGGGCCAACATGCTGCCCGAGGAGAAGCACGCCTACATCGAGCGGCTGCGCGCCGAAGGCCGCCATGTGATGATGGTGGGCGACGGCGTGAACGACTCTCCGGCGCTGTCGCTGGCCGACGTGGGCGTGGCGATGGGCTCGGGCACCGCCATTGCGCGCGAGGTGGCCGACATCACCCTTGCCGAGGGCGACCTGATGTCGCTTGTGCGTCTGCGCCGTCTGAGCCAGGAGCTCATGCGGCGTATGGACCGGCAGTTCGGCCAGGTGATGGGCTTCAACTCGATTCTGCTTGCGCTGGGTATCGGGGGCGTCATCACCCCGCAGTTCTCGTCGCTGCTCCACAACGGCAGCACGGTCGCCTTCTCGCTTAAAAGCGCCCGTCCTTATCGGGCCTAAGGCGGGTTGCGGAAATTGCCGCGCGACGGCGCGCGAGGGCGATGCGCTTTGGACTTACGTATCCCTGTGCGCATCGCCTTCGCGTGTCCCGCTCGGCAATTCTGCGGTCTGCTCTAAACCTCCGGTTTGCCCGCGGCCGGTGGGTCGGTCGGGTCGGCGTCGGAGCTTGCGGGTGCGGCAGGCGCGTCGGATGCGGAGGTCTCGCCGTCGGCAGGGGCGCTTGCGGATGGCGTGGGCTCCTCGGCCTTCGTGTCGACCTCGGCCGTCTTCCGTTCGGAGGCGCTTTCGGTGCCCGGGCAGGCGGCTTTCTCGTCCGCGGCGGCACCGCTGCCCTCGCCGGGGGTCGCCGCCGCAACCACGGCCAGCGCGACCGTGGGCTCGCCGGCCCGTGCGGGCGTCTCCTCGGCGGCGGCCGGTTCGGCCTTTACGGTCGTCCGCCCGCCGTCGGCCTCTTCGGTCTCATCGGCCTCTTTGACCTCTTCGGTCTCTTCGGTCCCGTCCTCCGCGGTGGCACCGCCCTCCGGGGTGCCCAGCGTGGCGGCGACGGCCTCGCGGGCCACGCGCCGGTCGTGCTCGGCCCACAGCGCGGAGCGGCCGTTCGCAAACAGGGCGCACATCGAGACGAAGCCGGCCGTGGGCAAAAACGACAGCACAGCGTGCCACACAAGCGCGGTCGTGCCCATCAGGTTGCGGTTTGCCAGGCGGGTGGCGCCGCACAGCTGGTACACCGTAAAGGGTAGCACCGTCATGATGTTGAGCAGCCCGATCCACAGGCCGAAGTTGAGCAGCCCCAGGTTGTTCGCCGGTCCGGGCAAAACGAGGAACGTGGCGACAGATCCCAGGAACGAAAGCGTCAGCAGCACGTTGAGCGGCATGAGCACGAGGCGCCCGACAAAGCCCACCGACAGCATGTGCGCGGTCCAGCGCTCGTCTTCGAGCCGGTCGGGATGCAGGATGCCCGCCTGGAATATGAACCACAGCATCGCGACGAACCACACGACGGGAACGACCCAGCTCAGGGGCGGGAACATAAACGACCCGGCAAGGTCGCGCAACGGGTCGGACTCGTAGCTCCACCCGTAGATCGGGACGCCGTTGCGATATCCCAAGACGCTGTAGTCGACCGTGGGCTCGACGAGCAGCAGGTAGCAGCTGCACGCGACCATCAACGCCACGGTGAGCAGGTACACGACCGGCCATACCCATCCAAAAAACCGTCCCATTTCCAACCTCCCACGTTTCGTCGGGCGCGCTTGCCGAAAGGCATCGACGCGGGGCGCGCCGTCGCGTCTGGTTCTAGTACTGGCTCGGGTGCCTGCTGAAGAAGTCCGTGCGCGGGGGCAGCTCCTTCACGGCGTGGCGGCCCGGTTCCTCCCCGGCGGCGCGCGTCAGCTCGTCGAGGCCCATGAAAGCGGTGTCCCAGCTGAAGAACAGCGCGGGGTCGAACCCGAAGTAGCTGCAGATCGTCTCGCAGCCCGTCGGCACCGCCGGGTGCATGAGCAGGGCCGCGCAGCGCAGGGCTGCGAACGCGTCGCGCAGCGCGGCGCACAGGGCCTCGTCGTCGCCTGCGCCGCCGTTGGCGTTCTTGGCGGCCTTGCTCGCGTCGCTCCACCGCTTGTTGGCGTCGCGGATGAGGTCTTCGGCCACGCGCAGCGCCCCGGGGAAGTCGAGCACGTACATTTTGCGCTCGTAGGCAAGCAGAGCCTGTTCGCATGCCCGAGCCACCTGCGGGTCGCACGCCCCGGCGGGCAGCATGCCGCCGCACGCCTGCGCGGCGCCGTAGAAGCACGAGCGCGCCAGGCGGTTGAAGACGTTCGTGAGCAGCGCCGACTCCTTGAGCGCGGGGTCGGCCGCGCGCGGGTCGTCCCGCTTTTCCTCGGACTCCCAGGGCTTGGGCGAAAAGCTCACCGGCTTGTCGGCCAGGCCGAGGGCGAGCCAGTGGGCGCGCAGCTGCTCGGGGGTGTAGTGCTCGAGCAGGTCGGTGGCCATCGGCGGTTTGACGTTGCCCGAGCTCGACGCCTTCTTTCCCATGAACAGGATGTGGTAGTTGGCCACCGGGACGCTCTGGTCGAGCCCCCAGTCCAGCGCGTCCCACAGCGCGGGTTGCGCCACGCAGTAGAAGTAGATGTTGTCCTGCCCGATGAACTGGAACTGCGCGGCCTCGGGGTCGCACCACCACGCGCGCCAGTCGTCGGTCGCGTAGCGCTGCGGGCCGCCGGCCTCGACCTGTGCGGCGTCGCCGGCTAGCACGGCCTGCGTGAACGAGATGGGCGCCCACAGCGACTCGGGCCAGCACCAGGTGGTGAGCCCCGCCACCCCGTCGATCTCGGGCGCGGGCACGCCCCAGTCGATGTTGCCCGTGATGCGGAAGGGCAGCAGCGTCTTGCCGGTGCGGAAGCGCACGCCCGCCGCGGAGAGCAGGTCGCGCGCCGCGTCGCGGTCTCGCCAGTCGGCAAACGTCAGGTCGAACGACGACTTTCCCTCCTCGGTGTTCAACTTGTGGGAGGGCAGCTTGTCGGCCACCGCGTCGTACGCCTCGCGGAAGGTGTTCTGGACGTAGATGACCGGCGGCAGCAGCCACTCCGCGACCGTCGAGGTCACCACCGAACGCACGCGCGGGTCGGCCTGCTGGCGGATGACCTCGCCCGCGATGAAGTCGTGCTCGGCGGGCAGGTCGAAGTACCAGTTGTCCACCGGCCGCAGCTCGGGCGTGCAGCCGGTGAGCTGCGAGACCGGCTTGATGAGCTCCTCGGGCTCGAACTGATGGCCCAGGTCGCACTCGTCGGCGTAGGCCTTCTCGCTCTTGCAGCCGCGCACCGGGCAGAAGCCGTGCACCTGGCGCCCGTTGAGGAACTGCCGGGCCTCCGGGTCGTAGAACTGCTTGGTGGAGCGCAGGCCGAGTGCCCCGCGTTCGTGCAGGCGCTCGATGATGTCGGCGGTGAGCCGGGCGTGGAAGGGCGCGGCGGGTTCCAGCGCGCTGCCTGCGAACAGGTCGAGCGAGATGCCGTAGGCGTCGAGGGCCTGGCGCTGCAGCTCGTGGTTGGCGGCCACGTAGTCCTCGATGGTGCCGGTGTAGCCCTCGTCTTCGACCTTTTTGCGGAAGCCTTCCATGATGGGGGAGCCGTAGCAGTCGGTGCCGCTCACGAAGAGCACGTTGCGGGCGCCGATGCGGTCGCGCAGGAAGCGCGCGTAGAAGTCGGCCGGCACGAAGACGCCGCTGATGTGGCCGAAGTGCAGGTTCTTGTTGCCGTAGGGCATGCCGCCGGTCACGACGGCGCGCTTGGGGAATGCGGGGCGCGCGGGCGCGCCGGTGGTGCAGGGGTCGTTGGGCATGGGTGCTCTCATCCGCCTTGTGGGTCGAGGCTGCGGTGGCCGCGCTGGCCGCAGGCTGTTCGGTCTAGGGTATTATCCCATAGATAGGCCGCCGCGGCGCCGGGTCGTAAAACATCGACAGACCTGTGGCAGAGCCCTGAGGGAGGCAGCAGGCCACGTGTGCTCTTCGCCACCGGCGGCGGGCGCGCTGGTTGTGTGGAGCGGCTTTTGCATAACATGCATCCGGAAGGTCCCGCTCCAAGAAGGGGCCGCCGTGTTTGGAAAGGAGCCGCCATGCGCCGCGTGCTCGACGTCGACATCCTGCAGGACGGGGAGACCCGGGACCGGGTGGTCTTCGCGTCGCTCGCGCTGCTCGTCGTGGGCGTCGCAGGGGCGCTTGTGTTGGCGTTGGCGGGCGGCTTTGCGCCGTCGGGCTGGGTGTGGTGGGTTGCGCTCGCCGCCGGCTACCTGGCGAGCCTGCCGGTGCACGAGCTCGTGCACGCCGCGTTCTTCAAGCTGCTCGGGCCGCGCGGCACCAAAGTCCGCTTTGGCTGCCAGGCGGGGATGCTCTACGTGGGATGCCCCGGCACCCGGTTGGCGCGCGGGAGGTTCGCGGCCGTGCTGCTCGCCCCGTTCGTCTTGCTGAACCTCGCCTACCTGGCGGTGGGCCTGGCGACGGGCGACGCCCTGCTTGCCTGGGCGCTTTTTGCGCTGCATGCCTCGGGCTGCACGGGCGACCTCTACTTTGCATACCTCGTGCTGCGCCACCCCGAGGCCGACCTGTGCGAGGACACCGACCGCGGGTTCGCCCTGTGGTCGAGCGCGGACGGGCCGGTCGCAGGCGGACGGGGCGGCGGGGAGGCGCGGGTCTGCCCTACGCCACCGTCCCGTAGCGCAGGCCCCAGCCGTGCGCGGTGATGATGGAGTTCATCTGGTCGGCCATCTGGCCGCGGGTGTAGGTTCCCGGCGGCATGAGCTCCACGACCTCCATGACGTCGGCGCTCACGTCGTGGATCTCGGCCTGGGTGACAAGGCCGATGCGGTCGACGGTCTCAGAGGTCCTGAAGACGGCGTCAACCAGCTCTTGGAGTACGCCGAAGTCCTCGTCGTGCGGGACGTTGACGGGTACGAAGGGGGCGTCGCCCCGGTAGTCGCCGTAGCTGCTCATGGTTGCCTTCCTTGCCCGTCCGGCCGGGCGCTGTGGATGACGCGGGAACCGCGGTGGCGTCCACTGTAGCGTATGGACCGTCCCGCGGAGGGCGCGTCACGGTTTTTTGGATTTTTGGCAGGAAACGCGTTTATTGCGACGGGGTAGGTGGTCCTTCGGACGGTCCCGGACCGCGTGGTCGAAAGTTAACCTTTAGTTTTGGAAATTTATCTTGCGCCTAACCCTTTGTCTCGTTGCCGACAACCCTCTGACGCAGCCGCAATAAACGCGTTTTTCGCCAATTTTCGCAAAATCCGTGACACGCGCCCTCCAACGCCAGCCCGCCTGCGGCCCCAGAGCCCCATCGCCTTTGCCCCGCACGCCGCGGGTGTTTGCGTGGGCATGCGGTTCTCGCTCGCAGGGGTGCGGGGCGCAGGCGCTATGATGGTCCCCATACTGCGGTCCGTGCGGGGCCGCCGGGTCGGCGCGGCCGTCCCGTACCCGTCCACACCGACTCAGGGAGACGCCCATGTCTTCTTCGTACTACGACACCCTGACCGATGTCGAGCTTGACGCGCAGATTATGCAACTCGAGGAGCAGGTTGCGGCCATCAAGGCGCGCGGCCTTAAGCTCAACATGGCGCGCGGCAAGCCTTCGCCCGGGCAGCTGGAGCTGTCGCTGCCGATGCTCGAGACGCTCGGTCCGGACGACGACCTTTTCGACGGCGGGGTCGACTGCCGCAACTACGGCTGCCTCGAGGGCATCCCGTCGGCCCGGGCGCTGTTCGGAGAGATCCTGGGCGTGGATTCCGAGCGGGTGTTCATGGGCGGCGAGAGCTCGCTGACGCTCATGTACGACGCGCTGGCGCACGGCATGCTCAAGGGAGTGTGCGGCGGCGAGCCGTTCGCGCTGCAGATGCAGCGCGCCCCGCTCAAGTGGGTGTGCCTCACCCCCGGGTACGACCGCCACTTCGCCATCGTCGAGCAGTTCGGTTTCGAGCTGGTCGCGGTGCCGCTGCGCGAGGACGGTCCCGACATGGACGCCGTCGAGCGGCTCGTCAACGGCGACCCGCAGGTCAAGGGCATGTGGTGCGTCCCCAAGTACTCCAACCCCTCGGGAACCACCTATTCCGACGAGTGCGTGCGCCGCATCGCACGCCTCGCGCCCGCCGCGGCCGACTTCCGCGTCTACTGGGACAACGCCTACTGCGAGCACGACCTCTACGACGACCGCGACGAACTGCTCAACGTCTTCGACGAGCTCGACGCCGCCGGCAACCCCGACCTGGTCTACGCGTTCTGCTCCACGAGCAAGATGACGTTCCCCGGGGCGGGCGTGTCGGCGATGGCGGCCTCGCGGGCCAACCTCGCCGACCTTAAGGCCGAGTACCGGTACCGCACGATCGGCCACGACAAGCTCAACCAGCTGCGCCACGTGCGCTACTTCGGCGACCTCGCGGGCCTTCGCGCCCACATGCGCGCCCAGGCCGAGGTCCTGCGCCCGCGCTTCGAGCTCGTGCAGCGCCGCCTGGAGGAAGGCCTCGCGGGGCTGGGCGTCGCCTCGTGGACGACCCCGCGCGGCGGCTACTTCGTCTCGTTCGACGGCCCCGAGGGCAGCGCCAGGGCCGTCGTGTCGCTGTGCGCCGAGTGCGGCGTCGTCCTGACGGGCGCGGGCTGCACCTGGCCGTACGGCGAGGACCCGCACGACTCCAACATCCGCATCGCCCCGAGCTTCCCGACGCTCGAGGAGCTCGACGCCGCGCTCGAGGTGTTCGTGGCCTGCGTCAAGCTTGTGGGCGCCCGTCTGGCCGCCGCGGGGCGCGTCCGTGGCTAGCAGCGCCGGCCGCGCGGCGGCGCCGGCGGGCGAGGTCGACGAGAAGGGCGCGATGGTGCGCTCCATCTTTTCCAAGATCGCCCGGCGCTACGACGCGTTCAACGCGCTCAGCAGCCTCGGCATCTACAAGAGCTGGCTCAAGCGGGTGGCGCTCACGGCCGCCTGCCGGCCGTACGAGGCGGTTGTCGACGTCGCGGGCGGCACGGGCGACGTGGCCTTCGAGCTGTGCCGCCGCTGCCCTCCGGCCTCAATCGAGCTTACCGACTTCACGCCCGAGATGCTCGAGGTGGCCCGCGAGCGCATCGGCCGCGGCGCGGCGCGGGGGGTGGCGGTGCGCACGGCGGAGGCCGACGCGATGGCGCTGCCCTACCCCGACGCGTCGTTCGACGTGCTCACGATGGCCTACGGCCTGCGCAACTTCAGCGACCGGCGACGCGCGATGAGCGAGGCCGCGCGGGTGCTCAGGCCGGGCGGCCGAGCCGTCATCCTGGAGTTCGGCACGCCGCCCAACCCGGTGTGGCGTGCGGTCTACAACGTGTACCTGGGCCACGTGGTGCCGCTCGTAGGCGGTGCGGTGTGCGGGGACGTTTCAGGTTTTAAGTACCTTTCGAGCTCGATTCGTGAGTTCCCGCAGCAAAACACCATCGTCGAGGAGCTGCGGCGGGCGGGCTTCGCCTCGGTCGAGTATCATGACTGCACCGGGGGCATAGCGGCTGTGTACCACGCGGTCAAGCCGTCCCCCGACGCCCCCGACGACCTACCGTGCAAGGAGGTTCCCCCATGCTGCTGACGGCCCGTTACGTGCTGACGGTATCGACACCCTACATCGAGGACGGCGCGGTGCTCGTCCGCGGCGACAAGATCGTGGAGGTGGGCAAGTCGGCCGACCTGCTACAGCGCTATCCCGACGAGGAAGTGCGCGACTTCGGCATGGCGGCCGTCATGCCGGGCTTCGTCGACTGCCACTCGCACCTCGAGTACTCCATCATGCGCGGCATCCTCAACGACGTGCCCTACGCCGCCTGGAAGGCGTTCACCTTCGAGAAGGAGGCCCTGCTCACCGAGCAGGACTGGCTCGACTCGGCGATGCTGGGCGCCTACGAGGCGGTCTCGGCGGGCATCACCACGGTGGCCGACGTCACGCGCACCGGCGCGAGCCTGCTGGCCGCCGAGCGCCTGGGCATGCGCGGCATCGTCTACCGCGAGGTGGGCGCCGCGAGCCGCGAGCAGGTGACGGGCGCCATGGAGGAGGCCGTGGCGGACATCGAGGGGTGGGGGGCGTCGTCGCAGAGCGGGCGCTTCCGCTTCGGCATCGCGCCCGACAGCCTCTACACCTGCCACCCGCAGATCCTGCGCGAGGTTGCGCACTACGCGGCCGGGGAGCGTGTGCCGGTCGCCATCCACCTTGCCGGGTCGCAGGACGAGTGCGACTTCATACGCTACGGGTCGTCGCCCTTCTCCATTGCGAGCGACAGCGAGACGCACCGCGCGTTTGCGGGGCATCAGTCGGTCGCCCTGCTGCCGGCGGGGTGCTCGCCGGTGCAGTACGCGCTGAACTGGGACATCCTGTCGGTGCCCGGGGTGCTGGCCATCCACTGCGTGAAGGTCGACGACCGCGACATCAACACGCTTGCCGAGCAGGGGGTGAGCGTGTGCGTGTGCCCGCGCGCCAACGCCAAGCTCGGCATGGGGGTGGCGCCCATCGTGCAGATGGCGCGCGCCGGCGTCACCGTGGGCCTGGGCACCGACTCGCCGGCGGCGGCCGACAGCATCGACCCTATCAAGGAGATGCGCTTCACCATGCTCGTCCTGCGTGCCATCAACGGGCGCGACGGCTTTATCCAGGGGCCCGACATGATCCGCATGGCCACGCTCGACTCGGCGAGCGCCTTGGGGATGGGCGACCTCGTGGGTTCGCTCGATCCCGGCAAGCTGGCCGACATCGTGGTCGTCGACCTGTCCGACTCGCGCCAGGCGCCCACGCACTTCCCCACGTCGGCCGTGGTTCACACCGCCGACCGTGACAACGTGGTGATGACGATGGTCGGCGGGCAGGTCGTCTACGACGCGCAGGACCGCTTCGGCCACCTGCCGACGACCGACATGCGCGACCTGCGCCGCATCACCAAGAACATCGAGGACCTGCGCGTGCGCCTACGCTCGTAGCGCCTGCGCCCGACCCGGTGCAAGAAGTTTGAAAGGTAAGGTAGATGAGCAGCAACGACGATCAGTTTTTTGAAGAGGAAGAGGAACTTGCCCGCGAGCAGGCCGCCGCGACGCCGGTGCCGCGACGCGAGCCTGCGCCCGCCGCGGCGTCCCCCCAGCAGCCTGCGAAGGCCGCCACGCGGGCCGCGGGCACCCGCAAGCCCCCGTCGTTTGCGATGGTCGTGGCAATCGCGGTCGTCGCCCTGGTCGTGGGCGTCTGCATCGGCTATTTCTTTGCGATGTCGGTCCGCACGGACAGCACCGTGACGACGGGCACCGCGTCCACGTCCGCCCAGTCCGAGGACACCGACGAGACGACCGAGCTGCCCTCGGGCCACCCCGACATCAGCTCCCTCCTCAACGACGACGGCACGGTGAACGAGGAGGCGGTTGAGGAATACTATGCGTCGCAGGCCGCCGAGGAAGAAGCCGAGGAGGAAGCTTCCGACGGGGACGACGCCTCCGACGATGCCGAGGACGACGCC
>CAZUFB010000002.1:26566-37698 GCA_964619775.1 uncultured Coriobacteriaceae bacterium | reverse complement strand
CCGACGGGGACGCCAGCTAGCGCGACCGCCACACCATCAGGCCGCCCCGCCGGGTTTGGACGGGCGGGCGCGGCAGGGAACCACCGCGGACCACCGAAAGGCACTTTCCATGGCATTCGACAAGAACAACACCTCGCTTGGCATGAAGATCATCATCATCATCTTCGCCGTCGTCCTCGTCCTCTCGCTGTGCCTGCCGTTCTTCAGCAGCTGCTCGACCACTACGCAGAGCAGCGACAGCTCTTCGAGCAGCGACACCGCCACCACGGTGGAGGAGATCCAGGAACAGTACTCGACCCTCATCGACTCGCTCATGAGCCGCCTCGAGTCCAATCCCGAGAGCCTGACCTACCTGGCCAATCTGGGCAACACCTACATGGACTGCGCCATGGATATGAGCAGCGCAACCGACGCTTCCGACAACGAGGAGCTGGTCAGCGAGACGTTTGCGACGGCGGTGAGCTACTACGACAGCTATCTCGAGATCGCCGCGGACAGCGACGAGGCGAGCGACGACAGCGTGAGCGCCGTGACGGTCGACCGCGCGGTGTGCCTGTTCTACACCGGCGAAGAGGACCAGGCCATCGCCGACCTCGTCGAGTTCCTCGAGGGCACGCCCGACTATGTGATGGGCTGGTACAACCTGGGCGCTTTCTACTACCAGCAGGGCGAGTACGACCTTGCCACGGAGGCGTACAACCAAGTTATCGAGCTCGACCCCGACAACGAGACGAGCGCCGCGACCTACGCGCAGATCTACCTCTCGCTCATCGAGTCGATTCAGGCCGCCGAGGAGGAAGCCGACGCAGACGACGAGGATGCCGAGACGACCGACGACGCGGACGCGGACGACGATACCGACACCGATGCCGAGGACGCCGAGGATACCGAGGACACAGACGACGACACCGATGCCGAGGACACTGAGGACGCCGAGGATACCGAGGACACTGAGGACACAGACGACGGCGATTCCGAGGAATAACCATTGCCCAACGCCTTGCGGCTGATTGATGGCCCGAGGCATTGGGTATGCAAGGGGACGTGTGCGCTGCCGCCATCCCGGTTGCGGCGTGCCCGCCTTTCGCACCTGCCAAGCACGCGCGCCTGGGCGCGCACGAAAGGGGCCGCCATGAATCTCAATGTGAGCACCGAGGTCGAGTCCGCACGCGCGACGGTCGTCGTGTCGGGCGAGGTCGACGTCAGCAACGCCGACGTGCTGCGCTCCGCCATCGACGGGGCGCTCGCTGCCGACGGTGTGCAGGCAGTCGACGTCAACATGGCCGACGCCCCCTACATCGACTCGACGGGCATTGGCGTGCTCGTGGGTTCGGCCCACAAGGCGCACGACGCCGGCGTCGGCTTCGCCGTGGTGGACGCGCAGGACAACGTCGTGCGCATCTTGGGCATGCTGGGCGTCGACGAGGTCATCGACGTGCGGGCGTCGGCAGGCCGCTAGGCGCCCACGCCGGAGGCTCCCCGACGCGTGTGGGGAATATTTGATGGTTCACTCCGGCTGGCTGTGCCTTTATACTGTGTAAGCTTGCACACCTTGCATACCGCGTACTGTTCGAGAGCAACGAAAGGGCCCCACGGTGTTAGGAATCGGTGGTACCGAGCTCGTCATCATTCTAGTGTTCGGCTTCCTTCTTTTCGGTCCCGACCGGCTGCCTGCAATGGGCCGCACGATCGGTCGTGCCCTGCGGCAGTTCCGCCAGGCGCAGGACCAGATGAACAAGATGGTCAAGACCGAGATCTACGACCCGCTGAACGAGGCCGTCAAGGAGCCGGCCAAGAAGCAGGGCCCCAAGAAGAAGGTCTCCGGCAAGAGCGCCTCGACCAAGCCCGAGACGTTTGCCGAGAAGAAGGCGCGCCTGGCCGCCGAGGCCGAGGCGGCCGCCCAGCGCAAGGCGACCGGAGCGTCCTCTACGGAAGCCGAGACGGCCGTCGCCGCCAAACCTGCCGGCTCGTCCGAGACGTTTGCCGAGCGCAAGGCGCGCATCGAGGCGGAGAAGGCCGCGGCCGAGGCCAAGAAGGCCGCCGGCACGTCCACCGCGGCCGCCAAGCCCAAGACCACGGGCAAGAAGTCCGGCTCTTCGAGCGCGGCGAAGCTCTACGGCATCGACAAGGAACGAATCGCTGCAGCACGCGCCGCCGCTGCCCAGAAGACCACCGGGAAGGAGGACCAGGCCGACGCCTAACGGCGGCCCTGGATGCTCATCATGCCTATCGGACCCGCACGCATGCCCTTGATGGACCACCTCGGCGAGCTTCGCCGCCGACTGACCATCATCGTCGTCTCGCTTTTCACGACGGCCATCGTCCTGTACTTCGCAAGCCCCGTGCTCATCCAGTTCCTGATCGACCCGGTTCGGGAGTTCCTGCCCGATCTTTCCGCCCTCGGCATCTCGTCCGAGTCGGGTCTGCTCTTGCTGACGCCCCTCGGAGGCTTCTCGCTGCGTTTCAAGGTCGCCATCTTCGCGGCGTTCGTCGTGTGCTCCCCAATCGTCATCTGGGAGATCATGGCGTTCTTTCTGCCGGCCCTCAGACCCAACGAGCGCCGCTGGGTGGTGCCGACGCTGGCCGCCGCCGTGTTTCTGTTCGTCTTCGGCGTGGTGTTCGGCTACAACTTCATCTTGGGCCCGGCGTTCGGGTGGCTTACCAGCCAGTCCGAGGATTTCGCCGCGGTGTGGCCCGACGCCCAGTCGTACATCAACACCATCATCGGCTTCATGCTGGCGTTCGGCGTAGCGTTCGAGCTGCCGCTTGTGGTGTTCTACCTCGTCGTGTTCAACCTGGTGCCTTACAAGAAGTTCCGCTCGAACTGGCGCACCATCTATGTCGTCCTGCTCGTCTTCTGCGCGATGGTCACCCCCGACGCGAGCCCGGTCACGATGGTGCTGATGTACGCCGCACTTGTCGTGCTCTACGAGCTGTCGCTGTTCGTGGCCCGTTTCGTCCTGGCCAAGCGCATCGCCAAGCAGAAGGCCGACGGAACCTGGGTCGACCCCGACGAGGACGACGAGGACGAGGACGACGAGGACTAGACCGTGCACGAGTACTCGATCGTCCAGGGCGTGCTCGACGCGGTGATCCCCGCCGCGCGCCAGGCGGGGGCGGTCCGCATCCTCAAGGTTCGCCTGCGGGTGGGGGACATGACCGAGGTGGTACAGGACTCGCTCGACTTCATGTGGGACCTGTGCTGCGAGGAGCGCGGTCCCATCGCCGAAGGCGCCCGGCTCGAGGTCGAGACGGTCCTGCCGCGCTCGGCGTGTCTGAAGTGCGGCCACGAGTTCGAGCACGACCGGTTCCATCTGCACTGCCCTGCCTGCGGGAGCGCGGGCACGATGCTGCTGAGCGGTCGCGAGCTCGACATCGCCTCGATGGACGTCGACATCCCCGAGGAGGGAGAGCACGACGGGACGCCCGATGGGAACGGGACGCCCGAGTCCGAAGGGGCGCCCGTTTAGGGCAGTCCACGGAATTCGGCCCGCTGCCGCGATGCAGGCGGGCCGTTTTTTGTGTGCACGGCCGGCGGGCGAGGGGGGTGCGGTCGGACGGGGAAGGCCGGGTGGAGGGAGCCGACGACCAAGCCGCCCTGCGGTGTAAAGATGGGGCGCATGGCCGGGGTGCGGTGGGCGCGGGGTGTTTTTTACGCTAGGATGCAATAGCAAAAGCGGCCCTCCGGGGCTTGCGGGCTTTTTTGCGTGCGAGGAGGAACCACCAGCCATGTCAGAGCACACCATCGAGGTCGCCAAGCCGATTCTCGACAAGAACGACCGCATCGCCGCCGAGCTGCGGCGGCTCTATGCCGAGCACGGCATCTGCACGGTCAACCTGCTGTCGGGTCCGGGCGCGGGCAAGACGTCGACCATCATAGCCACGGTCAAGGCGCTCGCCGACCGCTACAGGGTCGCCGTCATCGAGGGCGACATCGCCAGCGACGTCGACGCGCTCAAGGTCAAGGAGCACGGCGCCGCCGCGGTGCAGATCAACACCGGCGGGCTGTGCCACCTCGAGGGCAGCATGATTAAACGCGCGCTCGACGTGCTCGACCTCGACGCCGTCGACATCATTATCGTCGAGAACGTCGGCAACCTTGTGTGCACGGTCGACTTCGATTTGGGCGAGAGCCTGCGCGCCATGATCCTCTCGGTGCCCGAGGGCCACGACAAGCCGCTCAAGTACCCGGGCATCTTCCAGGCGTGCGAGGCGATCATCCTCAACAAGGTCGACACCATGCCGGTCTTCGACTTCGACGAGGACGCTTTCATGCAAGAGGTCGACCAGCTCAACCCCGCCGCGCGCGTCTTCAAGCTCTCGGCCACCAAGGGCACGGGCGTGCAGGAGTGGGCGGAGTTCCTCGCCGCGCGCGTCGAGGCCGCCAAGGCCGCCCGGACGAAGACCTCGGCGACCGCCTAGGTGCAGGCCCGGGCCTAGGGCAGTCCACGAAATCGCCGCACAAGGCGTGCGGGGACGATGCGCACGAAGGGCGCGCGGCCCCGGGCGCAACAGCGCACAGTGTTTTTGCGGGCTGCCCCAGGCGGCGACCCGTCAGACCGCGCCGCCCCCTCGGCGGCGACCGACCCGTACGGCGCCTTGCGCCCGTACATCCCCTACGTAAGGTTATGCAGATGAGGCTTGTAGTTGCCGAAAAGACGAACGCCGCCGAGAACATCGCCAAGGAGCTCGGCCACGGCGTGAAGAAGGACAAAGTCTACAACACCCCCGTGTGCCGCTTCACGCGCGACGGGGAGGAGTGGGTCGCGATGGGCCTGCGCGGCCACATCCTGGCGGTCGACTTCCCTCGCGAGCTGCACTGGACCGCCGACGACGGCTGGTTCGGCGTGGACGAGGACGGCACGGTGACCCCGGCCGACCTGCCCGACTCCTTGCCCCGCCCGCCCTACGAGAAGGTGCGCAAGCCGTTCACCAAAGATGGCGTGGACCTCAAGGGTTGGAAGGTCCCGAGCCTGCCCTACCTGGTGTGGGCCCCGGTGGAGAAGCGCCCGGCCGAGAAGGAGATCATCCGCACGCTCAAGAACCTCGCCAAGAAGGCCGACTCGGTGGTCATCGCCACCGACTTCGATCGCGAGGGCGAGCTCATCGGCAGCGACGCGGTGGACATGGTGCGCGGGGTGAACCCCGACGTGCCCATCGTGCGCGCCCGCTACTCGTCGTTCACCAAGGCCGAGCTCGAGCACGCCTTTGCGCCCGAGAACCTTGTGGAGGTGGACGACGACCTGGCCGCAGCCGGAGAGTCGCGCCAGTTCATCGACCTCGTCTGGGGCGCCGTGCTCACGCGCTACCTCACGATGGCCAAGTACGGCGGCCTGGGCAACGTGCGCAGCGCGGGGCGGGTGCAGACCCCCACGCTGGCCCTGGTGGCCCAGCGCGAGAAGGAGCGCCAGGCCTTTGTGCCCGAGGACTACTGGGTCATCAAGGCGCAGATGGCCACCGCGGAAGGCGAGGGCTTCAAGGCCGGCCACGCCACGGCGCGCTTCAAGGACGAGCAGGCCGCGCAGAGGGCGTTTGCAGCCGCCAAGGCCGCCGGCACCGGCACGGTGACCGACGTCGCCAAGAAGACGCGCAAGGGTCCTGTCCAGACGCCGTTCAACACCACGAGCCTGCAGGCTGCCGCGGCCGCCGAGGGCTTGGCCCCCGCGCGCACGATGCGCATCGCCGAGTCGCTCTACATGGACGGCCTCATCTCGTACCCACGCGTCGACAACACGGTGTACCCGGCCACGCTCGACCTGGCCGAGACCGTGAAGACCCTCACCGCGGTGCCCGAGCTCGAACCGTACTGCCGCAAGCTGCTGGCCAAGGGCAAGCTCACCCCAACGCGCGGCAAGCAGGAGACCACCGACCACCCGCCCATCTACCCCACCGGCGCCTCGGGCCTGGACAAGCTGCGTCCCGAGGAGCGCAAGCTCTACAACCTCATCGCGCGGCGATTCCTGGCGACGCTGTCGGAGCAGCCGGTCATCGAGGGCACCAAGGTGACCGTCGACGTGGGCGGCGAGCCGTTCGTGGCGAGCGGCGACGTGCTGGTGAAGCCCGGCTACCGCGAGATCTACCCCTACGGTTCCAAGAAGGACGAGGAGCTGCCGGCGCTGGCGGTGGGCGACGTCGTGGACGTCTCCGAGGTGAACCTGGAGGCCAAGCAGACCGAGCCTCCCGCGCGCTACAGCCAGGGCAAGCTCGTGCAGGAGATGGAGCGCCTGGGCCTCGGCACCAAGTCGACCCGCGCGAGCATCATCGAACGCCTCTACGAGGTGAAGTACCTCAAGAACGACCCCATCGAGCCGAGCCAGCTGGGCATGGCCATCGTCGACGCGCTGCAGGAGTACGCCGAGCACATCACCACGCCCGAGATGACCAGCGAGCTCGAAGGCGCCATGACGAGCGTGAGCGAGGGCCGGATGACCCAGGACGAGGTCGTGCGTCGCTCGCGCGAGCTGCTTGCCGAGCTGCTCGACGGGCTCATCGAGCACAAGGACGACCTGGGCGACGCCATCAGCGACGCGGTGCAGGCCGACGCCAAGATCGGCGTGTGCCCCAAGTGCGGCCACGACCTGCTCGTGAAGCAGTCGGCCAAGACGCGCTCGAGCTTTATCGGCTGCGCGGCCTGGCCCGACTGCGACGTGACCTACCCGCTGCCCAAGGGCAAGATCGAGCCGGTGGAGGAGCCCTGCCCCACTTGCGGCTGCCCCCAGATCAAGGTGCGCCCCTTCCGCAGCAAGCCCTACGTGACCTGCGTGGACCCGGCGTGCCCCACCAACAAGGAGCCCGACGTCACGGTGGGCGTGTGTCCGACCTGCAAGGCGGCCGGCCGCGAGGGCCTGCTCGTGGCGCACCGCAGCGAGCGCACGCTCAAGCGTTTTGTGCGCTGCACGAACTACGACGACTGCGGCACAAGCTACCCGCTGCCCCAGCGCGGCGAGCTCAAGGCGACCGGCGAGGTGTGCCCCGACTGCGGCGCTCCCACCGTCGAGGTCACCACGAGCCGCGGGCCCTGGCGCATCTGCGTGAACATGGACTGCCCGGGCAAGGCCAAGGCCGAGGAGGAGAAGCGGGCCGCCAAGGAGGCGCGTGCAGCCAAGAAGGCGGCCGGCTCGAGTTCCAAGAAGACGCCCGCCAAGAAGGCGTCGACGGCCAAGAAGGCGTCGACGGCCAAGAAGTCAGCCGCCGCTGTCCGGCCCAAGGCGTAAAGGCGCTGCGGACGGGCGCGGTCGGCAGCCAAGGCGGAAAACCGAACGGGCGCGGGCGGGATACGGGCTCTGGCCTCATGCGCCTACCGTGCGCGCCGCGCGTTTTTACCGAGCGCTTGCACGGCGGTTGTGCGTCTCTGACACGACCTTCAAAGCGCGCACATTCGGTGGGTATACGCTGGCAGCATCCATGTGCGCCGCAGTTTATGGCACGATATCGTATTCATCGCCTGCTGCCGCGCCGCATCGTGAAAGGGGAACCTGGTCTATGAAGTTGCAGCTCGATGCTTCGGAGACGCCCGTTTCGCGCCGGCGAGCCTTGGGGTTGGCGGGCGGGTGCGCGCTGGCCGCCTCCCTTGCGCTTGCGGGATGCTCGGGCGGCGGGTCGGACGCCGCGGGCACGGCGGACGATTCCGGCGAGGGCGTCGCAGACGCCTCGTCGGAACAGGGCGGCACGCTCGTCATGGCCCTCTCGGTGGACCCCGACGGGCTCGACCCCCAGCGCACCGCCGCCGCTGCGACCTTCGAGATCGCCAACAACATCTATGACCCCCTTGTGCGGGTCGACCTCGACAACAACCTGGTCCCCGGCCTGGCCGAGAGCTGGGAGGTTGCCGACGACGGCCTGTCCATCACGTTCTATCTGCGTCAGGGCGCGACCTTCTCCAACGGCAACCCCTGTGACGCCGCGGCCGTGGTAGCCTCGTTCGAGCGCCTGCAGGCCGAAGACAGCCCGCGCGTCTCCGAGTACGCCGGCTATGCGTTCGAGGCCGTCGACGACGAGACCGTGCTGGTCACAAGCGCCGAGCTCAACGTCGCGATGCTCACCGACTTCGCCTACGCCTGGTCCGCCGTGGTGGACGTCTCCGTCGCCGACACGCTTGCCAACCAGCCGGTGGGCACCGGCCCCTACACGCTCTCCTCGTGGACGCCGCAGCAGTCCCTCACGCTTTCCGCGAATCCCTCGTACTGGGGCGAGGCCCCCGCCACCTCGACCGTGGAGCTGCGCATCCTGCCCGAGGCAACCTCGCAGGCCACCTCGCTGCGCGCCGGCGACATCGACCTCATGCAGGTCGACGAGTACTCGGTCATCGACCAGTTTTCGGGCGACGACTCCTTCCAGGTGATGGAGTTCCCCATGAACGGCGTGCAGCTCATGGCGATGAACTGCGCCAACGAGGCCTTGTCCGATGCGCGCGTCCGCCAGGCGATCAACCTCGCCGTGGACAAGGACGCGCTCATCGAGGCCGTGTGGTGGGGTTACGGCGAGAAGATCGGCTCGCACTACCCGTCGGTGCTCGACGGCTACGTCGACTGCAACGACGTCTATCCCTACGACCCCGACGCCGCGCGCGAGCTGCTTGCCGAGGCAGGCTACGGCGACGGGCTCACGCTGCGCATGCGCTTGCCCGAGAGCTACCCCACCTATGTGTCGGCGGGCCAGGTCATTGCCGACAGCCTGTCGCAGGTGGGTGTTGCCTGCGACATCGAGATCGTCGAGTGGTCCACCTGGCTCGACGAGGTCTACACCGGCCACAGCTACGACCTCACGGTGGTGGGCCACACCGGGCGTCTCGACCCGGCGACGCTGCTGGCGCGCTATGCGTCCGACAGTTCCGAAAACTACTTCAACTACGCCAACGACGAGGTGGACGAGCTGCTGGAGCTCTATCGCGGCGAGCTTGACGAGGAGGTTCGCCTGGGCTATATCGAGCGCATCCAGCGCATCCTGGCCGAGGAGGTCCCGGCGCTCTACATCCAGACGCCGGTGATGGTCTACCTCGCGCAGGCGGGCGTGTCCGGCTTCGCGCTCTACTCGGTGGACGTGTACGAGTTCAAGGACGTGTCGGTCGGGGCGTAGGCGTCCCGCCGGAAACGGAGGCGGATGGGGCCCATGCTGAGGGCGGTGGCACAGAGGGTCGGCGCGTCGCTGGTCGTGCTGGTGGTCGTCTCCATCATGACCTTCGTCGTGCTGCGCGTGCTGCCCGGAAACCCCGCCCTGCTCGCCCTGGGCCTCGAGGCGACCTCCGAGCGCGTCTCCGCCCTGAGCGAGGCGATGGGCCTCGACGAGCCGCTGCCCGTGCAGTACGTGTCCTGGATGGGGGGTGTGCTGACGGGCGACTGGGGCACGTCGAGCATGTACGGCACCCCGGTGCTCGGCGTCATCGCGGGGACGCTGCCGGTGACGTTTGCACTGGCCGCCTATGCGATGGTGCTCGCGCTTGCCGTGTCGGTGCCGCTCGGCGTGCTGTCGGCCCTAAAGCCCGGCTCGGCCGTGGACGTGGTTGCGCGCACGGCGATGCAGCTCGGGACTGCCGCGCCGGCGTTTTGGCTCGCCATCTTGCTGATGCTGCTGTTCGCCGGGGAGCTCGGCTGGTTTCCGGTGAGCGGTTTCGTGCCGTTTTCGGAGAGCGTGGGCGGGGCTCTGCGCAGCCTCACCCTGCCGGCCGTCGTGCTGGCGGTGGGGGAGAGCGGCGTGCTCATCCGCACCGTGCGGTCGAGCACGATGAGCGCCCTGGCGCGCGACTGCATGCTGTCGGCTCAGGTCAAGGGTTTGACGCGCGTGAGGACGGTGGCGGTCTATGCGCTGCGCAGCGCGCTGGTCGCCCCGCTCACCGTGGCCGGCATGCAGCTCGCCAAGCTCGTGGGTGGCACCGCCGTGGTCGAGAGCGTCTTCGCCCTGCCCGGTTTGGGCCGTCTGCTGCTGACCGCCGTTGAGCAGCGCGACCTGATGCTCGTACAGGGCATCGTGCTGTTCGCGACCACGGCCGTGGTGCTTGTGACGCTCGTCGTGGACCTGCTCGTCATGGCGGCCGAGCCCCAGGTGCGCCGCGCGGACGCGGAAGGGGGCGAGCGGCCGTGAGGGCGCGCGACGTCAAGGACGCCCGGGCCGCGGCCGCCGCGCCCGACGCCCGGGCCGCCGAGACCTCCGGGGAGGCTCGGGCGCGGGTGCGCGTCGACGGCGTGGTCCGCAAGAGCCGCGTGCGGGTCCTCACGGCGGTGGGCGCGGTGCTGAGCGGCCTTGCGGTGGCCGTGTGCCTCGTCTCGCTTGTATGGACCCCCTACGACCCGACGGCGATGAACCTGGCGGAGCGCTTCGCGACGCCGAGCCTCTCCCACCCCTTCGGCTGCGACCAGTTCGGCCGCGACATCTTGTCGCGCACGATGGCGGCGGCCCAGCCCGCGTTGCTCGTGGGGCTGGGGTCGGTCGCCCTCGGGGCGGCTGTCGGCGTCGTCTTGGGCATGCTCGCCGGCATGGCCGGCCGCGGCGTGCGGACCGTGTTCATGCGCGCGGTCGAGGGACTCATGGCGTTCCCGGGCATTCTGCTCGCGATGGTGCTCGTGCTCGTGCTCGGCCGCGGCCTCACGAGCGTGCTTGTGGCCATCGCGGTCTTCATGGTGCCCACCTTTGCCCGGTTGACCTGCCAGACCACCCTCGAGGTGCGCGGGCGCCCCTACGTGCGGGCGGCGCGCAGCTACGGCTGCACGGGCATCTCGCTGGCCGTGCGCCACGTGCTGCCCAACATCGCCCCGCGCCTCGTGACGCAGTTCACCTCGAGCGCAGGGTCGGCCATGCTGCTCGAGGCGGCCCTGAGCTTTTTGGGCCTCGGCGTGCAGCCGCCCACGGCGAGCTGGGGCTACATGCTGTCCGAGGCGTTCACCTACGTGTTGACCTACCCCGGCCTGGCGGTGGCCCCCGGCGTTGCCCTCATGGTGTGCGTGCTGGGGTTCAACCTGCTCGGCGACGGTCTCAATGACCTGCTGGTAAAGCGGGACGGTGCGCGATGACGGCGGGGTTCGAGGCCGGGCGTGCGGCGGGGCCCGGCGCGGGCGCCGCGCGGGGGACTGCCGGCGGCGCGGCGGCGGGGCCCGTGCTTGACGTGGGCGGCCTGTGGCTGCGTGACGCGCGCGGCCGGG
>CAZUFB010000002.1:21018-26466 GCA_964619775.1 uncultured Coriobacteriaceae bacterium | reverse complement strand
GCGGGGCCCGTGCTTGACGTGGGCGGCCTGTGGCTGCGTGACGCGCGCGGCCGGGCGCTCGTGTGCGGCGTCGACCTGCGGGTGGGGCCGGGCGAGGCGGTGGGTCTCGTGGGCGAGTCGGGGTCGGGCAAGACGCTTTCGGCCCGCGCCGCGCTCGGCCTGCTTCCGGCGGGGGTGTCGCTCGAGGCCGACCGGGTGCGCCTGGCGGGGACCGACGTCTACGCCGCCCCGCCCGGGGAGCGCCGCCGCCTGCTGGGGACCCGCGTGGGCTACGTCCCGCAGAACACGCTCGCCTACCTGCAGCCGTCGCTGCGCGTGCGCACGCAGCTGGTGGACGGCTACCGCACGTGGCACCGCGGCGTCGCGCGCGCCGAGGCGGTCGGCCGCGCGTCCGAGCTGCTCGCGTCGGTGGGCGTCGACGACCCCGAGCGCGTGCTGGCGAGCTACCCGGGCAGCCTCTCGGGCGGTCAGCGCCAGCGCGTGAACATCGCGATGGCGCTCATGGGGGAGCCGGCGCTCGTCGTGGCCGACGAGCCCACCGCCGCGCTCGACAGCGTCACCGCCGCGCAGGTCGCAGACCTGCTTGCGCGCGTCGCGGCCGAGCACGGCGCGGCGCTGCTCCTCATCAGCCACGACCTGGGCCTGGTCCGCGCGCGCTGCGACCGGGTGTGCGTGATGTACGCGGGCCGCTGCGTGGAGGAGGGCCCCTGCGCGCAGGTGCTCGGCGACCCCGGCCACCCCTACACGCGCGGCCTGCTGGCCTCCGTGCCGCAGGTGGGTGCCGGGCGCTCGGTGCGGCTCGCCGACATCGCGGGGTCGGTGCCGGTCGACGGGCTCGACGCCGCCTCCTGCTCGTTCGCCGCGCGCTGCCCGCTGGCGTGCGCGGCATGCCGCGCGGGGGTGCCGCCGCTCGCGGGGCGCGCGTCGGGCGCGGCGTCGGCCCCGGGGGCGTCCGCAGAGGACGGCGGCCATCGCGTCGCCTGCCTGCGTGCCTGGGAGGGGCCGCAGGATGCGGCGGGCGGCCTGGAGGGCGAAGGGGGCGGTGCGCGATGACGGCGGTGCTCGAGGGTCGGGGCCTCGCGCGCGTGTTCGGGCGCGGGGCGCGCGAGCTCAAGGCGGTCGACGGCGTGAGCTTTGAGCTCGAGGCGGGCCGCACGCTCGGCGTGGTGGGCGCATCGGGCTCGGGCAAGTCGACCCTCGGTGAGCTGGCGGGCGGCCTGCAGCGTCCCACGGCGGGTTCCCTGCTGTTCCAGGGCGCCGACGTGTGCGGGCTCGGCCGGGCGGGCCGGCGGGCGTTCCGCCGCGCGGTCCAGTTCGTCTTCCAGGACCCCCAGGGATCGATGGACCCCTCCTACACCGTCGAGCGCGTGCTCACCGAGCCGCTCGCGATGCTCGAGCGCGGCCTGGGGCGCCCCGAGCGCCGCAGGCGGGCCCACGAGATGCTGCGGCGCGTGGGCCTCGACCCCGACGTGCTGGCGGCGCGGCCCGGCGAGCTGAGCGGCGGGCAGTGCCAGCGCGTCGCCATCGCCCGCGCCCTGCTCGTGCGCCCGGCCGTCGTGGTGTGCGACGAGTGCACGAGCGCGCTCGACGTGTCGGTGCAGGCGCAGATCCTCAACCTGCTGCGCGACCTGCAGGACGAGCTGGGCATCGCCTATCTGTTCATCAGCCACAACATGGGCGTGGTAAGCTACATGGCCGACGACGTGCTCGTGATGCGCGCCGGCCGGGCGGTCGAGCTCGGCCCGGCGGAACGGGTCATGGGCTCGCCGCGCGAGGCGTACACCCGCGAGCTGATCGCGGCCGCCACCGACGTCTAGCGCCGCCGCGCCGGCGCGGGAAGGGGCCCGCATGCTGCACATCGTGCTCGTGCGCCACGGCGTCACCACGGGCAACCTGCGCCACGCCTACTGCGGGCAGGTCGACGTGCCCCTGGCGCCCGAGGGCGTCGAGGGCATCCGCAGGCTGCGCGAACAGGGCGTCTACCCGCCGACCGACCTGCACGTCTCTTCGCCGCTTGCGCGCTGCCTCCAGACGTTCGAGCTCGCCTATGCCCCCCAGGTTCGGCTCGACGCCGTGGTCGACGGCTTCAAGGAGGCCGGCTTCGGCGCGATGGAGGGGTCGGTCCTGTCGCCTGACGAGGAGCGGGCGTTCCGCGCGAGCTGGGTGGCCGACAGGCCCTACGCCGCGGGCATGGAGACCTGCACGCAGGTGCGCGAGCGGGCGTTTGCGGCGCTGCGCGACCTGGTGGCTCGCATGGAGGCCGCCGGAGCGGAAAGCGCGACGGTGGTCACCCACTCCTACCTGATGCGCGCGGCCCTTACGTGCCTGGCGGGGCTGGGGGCCGAGCACTGGTACGATTTCGATTTGCCCAACGGCTGCGGCTACGTGCTCGACGTGGTGCCGGATCCGTTTGCGCAGGGGCGGTCGGGCCTGGTCCGGGCCGCCCCGTTCGGCCCGGGCGATCCCCTCCTGCGCCGCCCCGTGCTCGAAGGGCCGGCACGCGGGGCTGCCGCGGGGTAGGGAAGCCGTCGATTCCGCGCGGGCCGGGCCGTCCGCCGCGCGGGGGGCTAAGGAGGCGTCGGGTGGCTATGGACGTGACGGTTGTCGGGCGCTGGGGCGGCTGCTGCCGTGCCGGCGAGGCCTGCTCGGGCTATCTGGTGCGTGCGGGCGGAACGGCCCTGCTGCTCGACTGCGGGTCGGGCGTGGCGGGGCGGCTCCAGCTGGTCGAGCCGCTCGAGGCGGTGGACCACGTGGTCGTGAGCCACTGGCACCCCGACCACTGCGGCGACGCGGGGGTGCTCCTGCACGGGCGGCTCATCCAGACCATCGCGGGCGAGGTTCCCGCGGGTCGGCCGCTGACGTTCTACGCGCCGGCGCAGGAGCCCGACCTGGGGCGCCTCTCCTGGGAGCCCTATGCGCGCTCGCGGGCGATCGACGAGACAAGCGAGCTGCGGGTGGGCGGGCTTGCCTGCACGTTCATGAGGACGCGCCACCCGGTGTTCTGCCTGGCGACCAAGGTGCGCGACGGGGCGGGGCGCACGTTCGTCTACACGGCCGACGGCGCGTTGACCGACGGGTTGGCGGCGTTCTGCGCGGGGGCCGACCTTGTGGTGGCCGAGTGCAGCCTCTACCCGGGCACCGACGGGAGCGCCCCCGGCCACATGAACGCCTGCGACGTGGCCGAGCTTGCCCGTCGCGCACAGCCCAAGACGCTCGTGCTGAGCCACCTGCCCCTCTACGGCGACGTGGAAGAGCTGTTGGCGGCCGTGCGCGCCGGCTGGGACGGCGACGTCCGCCTTGCCGGTGACTTGGCGACCTACGAGGTGTGAGCCTATCGCACCGGCTCAACGCGAACGGAAGGCGGCGCATGGTCCATCTCTATTACGGTGACGGCAAAGGAAAGACGACGGCGGCGTTTGGCCTGGCGTTGCGGGCGTTGGGGGCGGGATGGAGCGTCTGCGTCGTGCAGTTCCTCAAGGACGGTTCGTCGAGCGAGGTCGGTCTGCTGCGCGGCCTCGGTGCCACCGTGCTGGCCGACGAATCGCCCGTGAAGTTTACCTTCCAGATGGACGCCGCCGAGAAGACTATGGCGTGCGGAAAGCACGACGCGAACCTGACCCGGGCACTCGCACTGGTGGATGCCGCGTCGGGCGATGCGCCCGGCTGCTTACTCGTGCTCGACGAGGCACTCGACGCCTTGGGGGCCGGCCTGCTCGATGAAAGCCTGGTGCGCAAGGCTTTGACCCGGGCCGCCTTGTCCGAAACCCGCGAGCTCGTCGTCACCGGCCATACTGCCCCCGACTTCGTGCGCGCCGCGGCCGACTACGTTACCCGCATGCAAGCCGAACGCCATCCTTACGGGCATGGCGTTGCCGCCCGCCGCGGTGTGGAGTACTAGCGCGGAAGGGAGCGGGCGCCCCGGTTGCCGCTGTCAGGTCGCCTCGCTTTCCGTGCGTTCGAGCAACTGCAGCAGCTCCTCTTTGCCGGTGACGCCGGTTTTGGCGTAGATGTGGGACAGGTGGGTTTTGACGGTGTTTTTGCTGATGTGCAGCCGCTCTTCGATATAGGGCCCGGTGTGGCCGGTGCCCCACAGGGCGAGGACCTGCGCTTCACGCTCTGACAGGCCGCAGGTGTTTGCAAGGAGCGCGGCACGTACGAGGCGGATGTCGGTCTTGGCGCCCAACGCTGCTTGGGAGGGGCAATCCGGGTCGGGCCGGGCTTCGCCATTTGGGTCCTGCGGGCCATCCTTTGCGGTGACAAGCGAGAACTGCACGGAGTTTCCGAGTATGACGAGCGCGGCGACGAGCAGGGAAAGAAACGTCACGGCCAGGGACAGCGTCGGATCGGGGACAAGGCTTGCCAGCGTCTGTCCCAAGGTGTTGCCGAGCATGCGGCATGCCTGCAGGATCCCCAGGCCGAACAGCACGGACGCGGCGTTGGTGCGGACGTTTTTGACGAGCAGGAAAAACGCGAGCATGTCGATGAGCGCCGTGCTGATGTTGATGAGCGCGACCGCAAGGACCTGCATCGTGGGGGTGTCTGTTGGCAATAGGGCAGATACCGCGGCGACGGGCAGCGCGACGTAGAACACGACGGCGGTGTTGACGCGCTGCGCATAGAGTGCGACGGCCGCCGCAAGCCCCGTCGCGATGATTTCGGAACACGCGGTGAGAAACGGGTTGCCGTCGGTGAAGGCGAACATGCTGGCCGAGATGCTTTGGGTCCGGACGATGCCGTAGGCGATGCAGACGAAGAGCACGGCGAGGAACAGGCGGACCGGGGCGTTGCCCAGCATAATCTTGAGGGATGAGCCTGCCGCAGCGGGTTTGGCGTTCGTTTCGTCCGGCTGCCCTGCACCGGGGTCGGGATGGGACGCCGGCAGGTTCATGGTCATGGAAAACGCCGCCAGAACGGGGAGCGCCGCAGCACAGGGGACAACGATGGCATAGGGCAGGAAGCTGATGGCGATGTAGAGTGCGCTGCTGGTGAGGACGCTTGCGACAAGGCTGAGCGACGCTGCCTTAAGGCCTTGGAGCAGCAACCGTTCGCGCCATCCGCACACGAGGATGGTCATAGCCGCCCCCGCCATGAAATACCCCGCGGCAATCCAGTGATGGGAGAGGAACGAGGTGCCGGAAAGGGACAAGCAGCAGGTTCCGGCGGCACCGACGATGCCGGCAGCCCAGACGAGCTCGCGACGGCTGGCCAGCGGGGTGAGGCGTCCGGCAAGCAAGGCGACGGCGACGCCTACGAGTACGGTGCCGACGCTCGACATGATGTGTATGGTCGAAAGCGACGTGGCCGTCTCTATCGTCGGGAACAGTATTGTCCCGTTGAACAGCAGAAACGACCACGTGAAGGTGAAGAAGTACCCGATGTTGCGGACGGCGGCATTCATAGGACGACATTATAGCAGGGGGGACGGTGCGCCGGTCGCGCCGTCCCCCC
>CAZUFB010000002.1:0-20918 GCA_964619775.1 uncultured Coriobacteriaceae bacterium | reverse complement strand
TCATAGGACGACATTATAGCAGGGGGGACGGTGCGCCGGTCGCGCCGTCCCCCCCTTGCCGATGCAGGTAGTTCTTTATTCGAGCGAGGCGAGGTATGCGCCGCAGGTCATGCCCTCGGTCAGGCAGAAGCCCAGGCTCATGCCGGCAATGGGGGTCGCGTAGTTCACGATGTAGCGGTTGCCGGAGTTGTTGCCGATGGAGTACAGGCCGGGGATGGGCTGCAGCGTGCTGTCGAGGACGCGGTGCTTCGAGTCTATGTCGAGCCCCGTGGTCTGGCACAGGCCAGCCCCGATGGCGTCCGAGGCGCCGATGGTCGCGTAGAAGGGAGGCGTGTCGATGGCCTGGATGATGCGCGCGTCCATGGCAAAGTCCTCGTCTTTGCCGTTTGCGGCGAATGTGTTGAAGCGTTCGAGCTCGGCCAGGGCCGTGGCCTTCTGCTCGTCGTCGTAGATGCCGATGAGGTCGATGAGCTCCTCAAGGGTGTTGGCGCAGAAAATGCCGTCTTCGTTGGGTTGTTCGCCGTCCGCCGTCGCGGCCTCCATCTTGGCTGCTACCGTGTCGATGCCGTTGTAGGCCACACCGTCGGTCTGGTCGATGGCACCGTGGCAGGGCGGCATCTTTTCGACGACCGTACGCCAGTTGGCGTCGGTGATGGAGACGAACTGGCCGCGCGGCTGTCGGGGCATCATGTAGCCCGCACCCTCGGCGCCGCCGGCGCATTCGTCGCAGAAGCGCTCGCCGTTCTGGTTGAGGATGATGAAGCCGGGGCCCCAGGGGGAGCCGGTGCTCACCTGGTTGCTGTTCATTCCCGCGTGAGGTCCGACCTCGATGTGCCCGCCGGCCCAGACGCCCATCTTGATGCCGTCGCCGTTGCGGACGCTGCCTATGCCGCCTGTGGCGCACAGCTCGATGTCGCCGTAGGACTCGGCGATGTGGCGGTACTCGTCGTTGAGGTCGCGCAGCATGTCGACGTTCGTGCCGAAGTCGCCGGCAGCCAGCACGATGCCCTTGGTGGCGGTAAGGCGCACGTAGCTCTCGTCGGAAAGGTTCTGGGCAATAAGGGCGCAGACGCGGCCGTCGTCGTCCTTTTCGAGGTAGAGACCCTGGTGCGCCCAGAACCACTGGGTCCCCTCGGCGATGGACTGCTCGCGCTGGTGCGTCATCATCTTTTCGCCCCACGTCCAGGTGGCGGCCCCGGAATTGTCCGCCGGGCGGAAGTTGACGGTGCTCGCCCAGTACTTGTAGCCCGAGGGGTCCATGACCATGTTCTCGGTGCGGTTCGCGCTGAAGACGTGGGCGTTGGCGGAGTCGTCGGTGTACTCCGGGTCGTCAAGGTCCTCGATGGCCCAGTCGAAGTACTCGCCCGAATGGTAGACGTAGTCGTGGAGCAAACGCTGGTTGGAACGGCCGGCGTTGCGCCGGAAGAGCTCGTTCATGAACTCTTCGGGGTCGACCTCGTCGGCGCCGTGCTCGATGGCCCACTGGCTGTTGACGATGCCGACCTCGCCGCCGATGTACATGAAGGCGTCCTCGGTCTGGGTCTCGACGACGGCGACGCTCGCCCCGTTCATGCTTGCGGAGCGGGCGCACCAGGTGCCGGATTGGCCGCCGCCCACGACGATGACGTCGAACGTGCCGCCGTCGGTGATTTGGTCCTCGGCTACGGACTCCATCGGCGTGCGCCATGCGGCTGCGGCTTCGCTCTGCCAGCGGTGGGCGGGAGTGGCCGCGGTGGCCGACGTCTCGGTTGTTTCGTCGGCCAAGGCCGGCAAAGCGGACGCGACTCCGACGGCAGTGCCCGCAAAGGCGACTCCGCTCAGAAAGCTGCGACGGTCGACGGGGGTGTGTTCCATGGTGGCTCCTTTTTACAGACGGCATTTCAGATAACGAGGGTGCATCCTCGCATGCTGTCTAGCATTCCGATGCATGGAGCCTTTGCCATCGCCGTAAAGCGATGAATCGCGTCAGCCTGCTTATCGCCGTTATAGGGTGATGACGTCTCAAGCTGGGACTGAGACGGCTGAACTCAGATCTGATAAAGCTGACAATTTGTCAATTGCTATGGTAGCGGACTGCGTCCCTTGCCTACGGGCATGCGTCCCTGTTTTATTCCAACGAAAGCTCTATCGTCTGAAGAAAAAAGACCGGGCTCCGCGTTTCCCAGAGCGCATCAATTGCGCCATAGGACAGCGGTGCTCATCGTTTTCTTTCATCTGCAAGAAGAGCGCCGGCGACGAAGGACTCGGGGTCGTCTTCGAACATCACGCGCGAGAGACTCCTCCACTTGCGCGGCGACACGCCCACCAACCGCGAGAAGAGCGCGGAGAAGCTCGTCGCGTGCTCGAAGCCGCACAGGGCGGACACTTCCTCCACGCTCTTCTCCCCGTCGGAAAGGAGCCGTTTTGCAAGTTCGACGCGCTCCGAGGCTATGAACTCGGTCGCGGTGGAGCCCGTCACCTGTTTGAACGAGCGCTTGAACTTCGTCGCCCCCATGTTGGCGACGCCGAGGAGGTCCTCTTGGCGGATACGCCCGCCGAGGTTCTCCTTGATGTAGCGGATCGCCGCGGTGATCGCCGCCCTGTCCTGGGCGGCTACCTTGCCCGACAAGGCGCTCTCCATGTTGAGCAGCCTCGCCATCACGCCGTCGGCGATGGCTCCGAGCGCCAGGTCCGCCCCCGCGCGTCCGCTCCTCCAGAAAGAGATGCCGGAGAGGAGCCTCTCTATCTCCGGGTCCCATGCCGCCTCGCCCCTCAGCTCCTTGAGGTTCCCCGCCAGCGGCGAGAGGCTCGAGTCCATCGTCTCACCGAAGACCTTCAGGCAGTAGTCGTCGAAGTACTCGATTTCCACATAGGCGAACCTCCTCCGCGCAGGCAGCACGACCCTGCTTACGCGGGGCTTCGCCTCCAGGAACACTGACGTCGAGGAGTGCGGGAGGATGCCGCTGCTCTCCTTCCGGACGGCGAAGTACCTGCCCGGGGCGGCGGTGAAGGGGAGGTCCTCGAGGAGGGCGAAGTCGCATGCGACGACGGCGAGCTCCGACCCCCGCGACCATGACCAGTACCATCCCGTCGCCCGCGCGCCGTCCCCCTCGAAGAGGGATCCTGCGGCATCTGCGCCTTTTACGGGCTCAAGGCCGATCTCCCCGAGCGGCCCCTCGAACGCCGCTGCCCCGCGAGCGGGTGATCCATTTCCGACAAGCCCTGAATCTTTGTCGGACATGTGCGATTGGACGCAATTCATGCTCGCTCGGCCCTTTCCGCCTCCCACACCCCTGGCACCGATTATCCGAGTTTAACATCTCATATGTTGATTATAGCTAACTTGAAAGGAGGTGCGGGGGTTTGCGCAGCAAAACGGGCTGTTCACGAGCCGACGCGCTCGACGTGCGCACCAATCTGGCGATACTCGTCCTGTTTATTGCAGCGGGGGCCGTCGTGAAGGACTACCTGTGGGGATCGTTCCTCTTTGCCTCGGTGGCGGCGCTTTCTTTTGCTGTCGGTCGCGCGAAGATGGAGGCGCTGCTGTCCGCCGTGACCCCTGAGATCTTCGCGCTCATCGCCGTGGTGACGTTTGCGGGCGGTGTCGTCGGGGCGCTCCTCGGGCGCGCGGTTTTCAAGAAGCACTTCGAGCGTGCGGGCGTCGCCTAGCACCCGGAAGGAGGACCCATGGGAAAGAAAGCAGACAAGGATTCGGCGAAAAAGCCGGGAGCGTTCGCCCGCTGCATGGGCTTCGCCGGCAGGAGGAAGCCGCTCGTCGTGCTCTCGATGCTGCTGTCAGCCCTCTCGTCTGCGGCGTCGTTCGTCCCCTATGTGGCGATCTACCTCATGATCAGGGACGTCGTGGCGGTCTATCCCGACCTGGCGGGCGTGGGCGTCTCCACGCTCATGTCGTACGCGGCGCTTGCCGTCGTCGGCATCGTCGCGGACATCGGATGCTACCTCGCCGCGCTCCTCTGCTCGCATGCGGCGGCGTTCGATACGCAGTACCGCACCAAGCTCGAGATTGCGCGGCACCTCGGCAGGATTCCCCTCGGCCACGTCGCCCGCCTCGGAACGGGGCGCATCTCGAAGGTGATGGACGAAGGCGTGGCGGGAATCGAGCAGTTCATCGGGCATTCGATACCCGATCTTGCGGCGACCGCCACCGCCCCCGTGGTGCTTCTCGCCCTCCTGTTCGTGTTCGACTGGCGCTTCGGCGTCGCGACGATCGCCGCGGTCGTCGTCGCGTGCGTCGTCCAGTTCGCCGGGTACGCCAACCCGAAGATCATGTCGAGCATGAGGCGCTACCAGGAGGTCAAGGAACAGATGGGCAACGCCGCCGTCGAGTACGTCCGCGGCATGCGCGTCGTGAAGACGTTCGGGCAGACGGCGAGCTCGTTCAAACGCCTCGCCGACGCCATCGAGGACTACACCGGCCTGTCCTTGGACGTGACCATGTTCTTCAAGAACTCGATGCCCGGGTTCACCGCAGTCCTCAACAACGCCTACCTCTTCGTGCTGCCCGTCGGCATCCTCCTTGCGCCCGGGGCGTCCGACTGGCCGACCTTCGTCCTCTCTCTCGTCTTCTACCTGCTGTTCGTCCACTCCATCTCGAGCGTCTTCAGCAAGATCCTCTATGTGAGCGAGGACGGCATGATGGCGCAGGCAAACATCGACCGCATCGACTCGATTCTGGGAATCGGCGTCTTGCCGCGGCCCGGGCTCCTCGCCGCCGCCGAGGGGTCCTCGGTTGTCTTCGAGGACGTCTCCTTCTCATACGAGCAGAGCGGCCCGCGCGCGCTGGACGGCGTTTCCATCGAGGTCCCGGCGGGAAGCGTCTGCGCCGTCGTCGGTCCCTCGGGCTCGGGCAAGTCGACGCTTGCGAACCTCGTCGCCCGTTTCTGGGATGTCGACGAGGGGCGCGTGCTCGTCGGCGGGACCGACGTCCGGGAGATGGATCCCGACGATCTCATGGGGCGCTTGAGCCTCGTGTTCCAGGACCCCCACCTCTTTCGCGAAAGCATCGCCGAGAACATCCGGAGGGGCAAGCCGGGCGCGACCGACGAGGAGGTCGAGGCGGCGGCGCGCGCGGCGCAGGCGGACTCCTTCATCAGAGAGCTGCCGCAGGGCTACGGCACCGTGGTCGGGGCCGAAGGCGTGCACCTGTCCGGCGGCGAGCGCCAACGCGTAGCCATCGCGCGCGCCATCATCTCGGACGCGCCGATCGTCGTGCTCGACGAGGCGACCGCGTTTTCCGACCCCGAGAACGAGCACTTGATACAGAAGGCGTTCGAGAGGCTCATGGCCGGCAAGACCGTGATCATGATCGCGCACCGGCTCTCGACCGTCGTCGGTGCGGACAAGATCGTCGTCATGGACGGCGGGCGCAAGGTCGAGGAGGGCACCCACGAGGAGCTCCTCGCCGCATCGGGCGTCTACGCGAGGATGTGGCGGCAGTACACGAGCGCCGTCGACTGGCAGATGGGGTCGGACGGCGCCCTGCAAGCCGGCACGCCCGCAAGCGGCGGAGATCGACAGCCCGACGAGGGCGAACCTGCTCTGGCGCCAGAAACCCGCGCCGCCGAGAAGCCGTGGTTTCAGCGTGCCTTCAACCTTTCCGACGAGGGGTACGCGGGACTTAAGGGCGCGGCGCTTGCGTGCACTCTGTCCGACCTCGCGCTCATGATCCCGTTCGTCTGCACGGTCGCCGCTTTCGGGGTCGTGGTGGAAACGCTCGCCGGCGCGCCCTTCGACACCCGGCGGCTCTGGGTCATCTTCGGCGTCGGCTTGGCAGGGCTCGCCGTGACGTTCTTCGCGTCGCGCAACGACTACCGCAAGACCTACGTCGTCGCCTACACCTCGTCGGAGGGAGTGCGCCTCGGGTTGGCGGACCATCTGAGGAGGCTTCCCATGAGCTTCTTCAACAGGCGGGACACCGCCGACGTCGCCGAAAGCCTCATGGGCGACGTCACCGCCCAGGAGTCCATGCTCTCCAGCACCCTTCCCCAGCTCATCGCCGGAATCGTCACGACCGTCGCGATCTGCGCGATGCTCGCCTTCTTCGACTGGCGGCTCGCCTGCTGCGTCATCGTCACGCTGCCGCTTGCGGCAGGGGTGGTCGCGCTTAGCCGTCGTCGCCAGAAGAGCCTGTTCGAGAGCCAGCAGGGCGCCAGGCTCGAGGCCCTCTCGCGGGTGCAGGACTACCTGGAGGGAATCAAGGACATCCGGGCGTGCCGCGCCGTGGGAGCGGGTTTCGCAGACATGGAGGACGCGCTTTCCGAACTGAAGGGGATCACCATGAAGGTGGAGCTCGCCGTCGACGTCTCCACGTCGCTCGCGAGTGCCGTCCTGCGGTCGGGCGTGGGGCTGACCGCCTGCGTCGGCACCGCGCTCCTGGCCGCCGGGCAGGTCGACTTCATGGTCCTGCTCATGTTTCTCCTCATCGTCTCGCGCGTGTACGGGCCCATCCTCGCTCTCGTCTCCCAGCTGCCGAACCTCCTGTCGCTTTCATCCAAGACGGCGCGAATCGAGGCGGTCATGTCCGAGCCGGAGGCGTCGGGATCCGCCGCAGCCGTCGTCGGCGGGTTCGGGATCCGCTTGGAGGACGTCAGGTTTGGATACGGCGAGGATGAGGTCCTCCATGGCGTCAGCTTCGACGTCGAGGAAGGGTCGGTGACGGCCCTCGTGGGGCCGTCCGGCTCCGGGAAGTCGACCTGCGCGCAGCTTGTCGCCCGCTTCTGGCAGCCCGATTCAGGCAGGATCCTGTGCTCTGGCGAGGACATCGCGCGGTTCTCGGAGGAGTCGTGGCTCTCCCACGTGTCGATCGTGTTCCAGGACGTGACCCTGTTCGACGACACCGTTGCGGCCAACATCCGCATCGGGCGGGAGGGGGCGACCGACGAGGAGGTGCGCGATGCGGCGCGAAAGGCACACTGCCTCGAGTTCATCGAGCGTCTCCCGCAGGGCTTCGACACCGTGCTCGGCGAGAACGGCGCCGCGCTGTCCGGCGGGGAGAGGCAGCGGCTCTCCATCGCACGTGCCCTGCTCAAGGACGCGCCGATCGTGCTCCTCGACGAGGCGACGGCATCGCTCGACCCCGAGAACGAGACGCTTGTCCAGGAGGCGGTCGGGCTTCTGTGCGCGGGGAAGACGGTCCTCGTGATAGCCCACCGGCTCCGCACCGTCGCCGGCGCGGACAAGATCGTCGTCCTCGACGAGGGCTTCGTCGCCGAACAAGGAACCCACGCCGAGCTTATGGAGGCGAAGGGCCTCTACGAGCGCCTCTGGACGCTGCAGCGCGAGAACGCAGACTGGAGCACGGACGGGAGAGGCTGCAAGAGGGAGGCGCAAGAATGCCTATAGCGTCGGAAGTTCCGGGAGAAGGCCCCGCCGTGGTCGCAGCGGACGGCGTAGGGCGGGTCGGGGTACGTGGCGCAGATCCTCCCATCGGGCGACTCCGGAACCCGCCTGAGCCTATCCCAGTTCGCGGGCTATCTGCACAATCGCGTCGATGCCCCAGTCCACCTCGTCTTCGGTGTTGAACGGCGAGAAGCTGAACCGCACGGCCCCCTGCCGCTCGGTGCCCAGGGCGCGGTGCATGAGCGGGGCGCAGTGGGCGCCGGCGCGGGTGCAGACGCCGAAGGTTCGTGCAAGCAGGTCGCCCACCGTCGCGGAGTCGGCGTCGCCCACGTTGAGCGCCACGATGCCCCCGTGCGCCATGCCGCCGCGCCCGCCGTACACGCGCACGCCGGCGACTGCGCGCACGCCTTCCTCGAAGCGTGCGGTCAGCCCGGCTACCCGTTCGGCGAGCCGCCCCACGCCCTCGCGCTGCAGGTAGTCCACGCCGGCAGCCAGGCCTGCCAGCCCGTGGGCGTTGAGGGTGCCGGCCTCCAGCTCGTCGGGCATTGCGCGGGGGTGGCGCAGGTCGAAGCTGTGGGTCCCCGTCCCGCCTTCGAGCAGGGGCGGGACCTCGACGCCCTCGGCCACGCACAGCCCCCCGGTCCCCTGCGGGCCGAGCAGCGCCTTGTGGCCGGTGAAGCACAGCACGTCTACGCCGAGCTCGCGCATGTCGAGCGGCAGCGCCCCGGCGGTCTGGGCGGCGTCGAGCACGAAGCGCGCCCCGGCCTCGTGGGCCTGGCGCGCCATCGCGGCCACGTCGTACACGTCGCCGGTGAGGTTGGAGGCGTGCGTGGCCACCACGAGGTCGGCCCCGTCGAGCATCCGCGCGTAGGCGTCGAGGTCCAAGGCGGCGTCGGGCCCCACGGGGGCCACCTCCACCGTGCACCCCCGCAGGTCGCGGGCGCGCATGAGCGGCCGCAGCACCGAGTTGTGCGACGCGGCGGTGGTCACGGCCTTGCCCCCGTCGGGCAGCAGGCCCCCGATGGCCATGTTGAGCGCCTCGGTGGCGTTGTGCGCGAAGGCAACCGACGAGGCCGCCGGGGCCCCGAGCAGCCGGGCCACCTTCTCGCGCGCCCCGTAGACGGCCATGCTCGCCGCAAGCGACGGCCCGTAGACCCCCCGGCCCACGCTGCCGAACCCGCCGATGGCCTCGGCCACCGCGCGGGCCACCTCGGGCGGCCGCAGGTAGCTCGTCGCCGCGCTGTCGAAGTAGACGACCTTGCCGGCCTCGCCGACGACCGTGCCTGCCATGTCCCCGTCCTCCGTCCGTGCGTTTTCTTTGTCCCGCCGCTGGCGGCCGCCTGCGCTACAGCGTCTCGATGAAGGCCGCGATGCGCGTCTCGACCTGGCCCGAGTCGCCCGTCGAGTAGTCGGTCTCGAGCTTCATGTAGGGCACGCCGGCCTCCTCCATGCACCGCGACACCAGGGCGCTTTCGACGTTGAAGGTGTGGCATGCGGTGAGCACCGTGTCGATGACGCCGTCGACCTGGTACTTCTCGACCATGGCGAGCGTGTTCTCGACGCGTCCGGAGTTGGGGGTCATCACCGAGCAGTTGATGGCCAGGTAGCGGTCGGAGATGGCGCGCAGGATGTCGGGCGCGTCCTCGTCCACCATCATCTTGGCGGTGCGCTCGCCCGAGCAGTCGTCCAGGCACACGACCACGCCGCCGTTGGCCTCGATGACCTTGCCGACCTTGTTGGTGAGCCCGCCCGAGGGGCAGCCGGTGAGCAGGATGCGCTTGGCGTTCGGGTTTACGGCCGACTGGCCCGAGGCCGCCTGGGCGCGCCGCTCCTCCACGAGGGCCTCAACGCTGGCGACGTAGGATTCCAGGTTGAAGTTGAAGCTGCCGGCGAGCATCGTGCTCATGAGCTCCACGCCCGACAGCGCCGCGGGCACCTGCTGCTGCAGCTCGAACATGTCGACGAGGGCGCGGCGCAGGCGGTTGCGCCGGCGAGCGGCGTCGCGCAGGTCGTCGTCGGAGATCTCGATGCCGTAGCGCCGCTCGACCTCCTCCTTGAAGAGCTTCACCTCCTGGTACCAGGCATCGGCCTCGTAGGTGCGGTCGCGCCCGTTGGGCAGGTGGAGCACCCAGACGTCCTTGATGCCGTTGTTGAGCAGCTCGTACATCTTCTTCTTGCCGTCGCAGGTGGTCTCGCCCACGATGAAGTCGGCGAAGTAGGTGAAGGGGCACTTCTCGGTGAGGGCGAAGCCGAAGGTTCCCTTGATGAGCGGGCAGAGGTTCTTGGGCAGCACGGTCTCGGCGGCGGGGATGGTCTCGTCGTTGGTGCCGCACAGCCCTACGGACGCCACGCCAGCTGCGTCCAAAATCTCGAGCGGCGAATAGGAGCACAAAAAGCCTGCGAGATGGCCACCGGCGTCCTTGTACTGCTTGACCTTCATGAAGCTGGCCTTGCGGGCCTCGTTGAACTCCTCGAACGTGCGCGGCAGCCCCGTGGCGGGGGCTTCGGCGACTGCAGTTGCCGTGGTCATGGTGAATCTCCCTTCCTGATGATGTGTCGTGCTGCTGTTTCCGGGGCCGGCGCGGCAGGCCCCGGGGCGCATCCTGTCCCTGCTAGCTGCGCGGCAGGTCGGCTGCGCACAGGGCGGCCCCGATGGCCCCGGCGTAGCGCGCCTCGGGCCGGGTCGCCACCTGCGTGCCCAGATGCGACCCCAGGCGCTGGGCGAAGTAGGCGTTGTCGCACAGCCCCCCGGTGAGGAAGGCCGCCCCGCCTCCGTAGAGCTGGGCGGCGAGCGTCGCCACCCGTTCCACGACCGACTCCACGACGCCGTTGGCGATGTTCTCGCGCGGCTCGCCCTTGCCGATGAGCGAGATGACCTCGCTTTCGGCGAACACGGTGCACATGCTCGAGATGGCGGTGGGCTCTCCGGCGCGGGCGAGGCGCTCCAACTCCCCCTGGGTCACGCCGAGCCGGTTGGCCATGACTTCCAGGAAGCGTCCGGTGCCCGCCGAGCACTTGTCGTTCATCGCGAACTTCTTGACGGTTTCCCGCTCGAGCAGGATGACCTTCGTGTCCTGCCCGCCCACGTCGACCACGCAGCCGTCGGGCTCGAACAGAAAGGCCGCCCCCTTGCCGTGGCAGGTGATCTCGGTCACGACCTTGCGCGCGTAGGGCACGGCGATCCGCCCGTAGCCGGTCGCGACCGCGACGAAGGAGCCGGGGGCAAAGCCCGCCTCCTCAAGCATGTCCAGCGCGCGCCCGGCGGCGTCCACGCTGCTGTAGCCGGTGGGGC
This sequence comes from uncultured Coriobacteriaceae bacterium, assembly GCA_964619775.1. Taxonomy (GTDB): domain Bacteria; phylum Actinomycetota; class Coriobacteriia; order Coriobacteriales; family UMGS124; genus CAZUFB01. The sequence goes on along the minus strand of CAZUFB010000002.1, from coordinate 10,288 downwards.
ACTGCATCGTGGCGACCAGGGCGCGTCCCTCGTCGAGCACGGCCACCTTGGTGGCGGTCGACCCCACGTCGACGCCGACGCTGTAAGGCGCGCCCGGGGCGGGTCGGGGTTCGTCGGTCATAAGAGCCGGTCTCCTTTCCAAAAGAAGGTTGCCCGCGAGGGGTGGGACGCGTCCGTGCGCCTGCTCAGCCGCACGGGCCCGGTATGTCGAACACCCCCTCGTGGGCGACGGCGTGCCTCGCGAGCGCCTCCTCGAGCGCGGCGCGGTCGCCTTCGGGGGCAACCCATGCGTAGCCGCACCCGGCGCTCAGACACGACGGTATGGGGGCCAGCCGGCCCGGCAGGCCGAACTCGCGGGCGCGGGCCTCCATCGCGCAGGCATCGCTCACCGTGGCGAACGTCACTGCCGTGCAACCGGCGCCGGCGCCCTGCGTGTTCTCGGCCGGACGGGCGGCGGCAGCCGTGTCCTCAGGTATCGGCACGGTCCTCCTCTCCAAATCGGTCGACAAAAAGAATCCCGCCGGTTCGGGCTGGGAGCCTAAAACCGGGCGGGAACCTTTTGTTAAACCGTACCCCCGCGGCGGGGGAGGGGCCGGGCTATGCGGTTGCACCCGCGACCCTGCGCACGGCAGGTCGTTGCTGGTGTTCGTCGCGCGTTCACGGTCGGTCCTCTCCTTTGGCCGCAAGAAGCCGTTGATGTGCGACCACAGGGTAGCGCATGGGGCGAGTCGCGCAGCCGGGCGGCCGTCTGCCCGCCGCCCAGCGGCGCTGCGGCGCTGCGGCGCTCCGCGAACGGGCCTGCGGCGGCCGTCTGCGGTCGCGCGTCCCTTTGCCTGAAAACGGCGTTTTGCAGGGGTCGCAGGGCGACGGGTCGTGTACAGTATGAGGATAGAGAGGCGGGTCTCAGGGCGTGCACGAGGGGAAGGCGGCGCGGCCCTGCCGCCCGCACCGCCGACTGCATCTGGCATAAGGAGGCCTGCATGACCCCGTGCACCGGTATCGCCGACACCGTCCGCGACGTTTCCGCCCGTTTGGCCCGCGGCCTTGTGCCGTACGCGGCCGCCGCGGCGCTGGGCGCGTTTGTTCTGTTCGCGCCCGCCCCGGCCCAGGCTTCCGAGGGGACGGGGCTGCTGCAGGGGATAGCCGGGGCCGCCGCGCAGACAGCCGACGCCGCCGACGACGCCGCCGACGACGCCGAGGTGTCGTCCTCCGACGGGGCGGTTTCGACTGTGACCGAGGCCGAGGAGCCTGCCTCGGACGCGTCGGAAGGAGCCGAGGCCGCCGAGGAGGCCGCCTCGACCGACGACGCCTCTTCGGTTGCCGACGGCATGGTGCAGGAGTCGGGCATCGCGTTCGAGGTGGCCGACGGCGTCTACTTCGCCGAGGACGGGTGGTGGACCTATCTCACCGAAACCGAGGCCCTCTACTTTCGCATCGTCGCGCAGGTTGCCGGTGCGCCCGACGTGACGCTTGACGCACCCGACGACGAGTGGGTGCAGGCCATGACCGGGGACGGCTACACCTATCTGGGCGCGGTGGCCTACGACGGCGGCGGCACCCCGTTTTACGCCTACTTCTTCTACGATGGCGAGGCCTATATCGACTTCTGTGCGTTCGTCCCGCTCGCCGACGGGAGCGTGACCGCCGTCGACGGCTTCTTCAGGGGCGACGATCTCGATGCGATGCTCGGCATGATCGACGAGATGCTCCAGACGGTGGTGCCGGTCTTCGAGTCCGCCGCCGACGGCGTCGCGGTCGAGGCCGTCGACGCGGACCACGGGACGTCCGTCTCCGGTCAGGAGGTTGTAAGCGGGGCGTTTTCCTTCACCCTGCCCGACGGCGTCGACTTCGAGTTGACCGAGGAGGAAGGCGGCACGCTGTACGGCACGTTCTCGGGCCCGGTGGGCACCTGCCAGCTGATGGTCTACTCCTTCTCCACCGACGACATGGTCATCTCGAGCACCGACGAGCTGCAGGCTGTCGGCGACGCGTTCATGTCGGGCGTAGGAGAGGGGGCCGGGCTGTCCGACGGCCAGGTGCTCGACGGGTTCGTGTTCACCAACGACCAGGGTGTTGCGTACTACCAGGCGTGCTACATCTCGAACAGCCTCGACGCGACGTTTGCGCTGCTGTCTCACGACGACACGATGACCGTCGTGTCCATCTTCGACGGTGGGTCCACCGACGATTTCGCCTACGCCAACGAGATGCTGTTCACCCTTGTGGATACGGCCGTGCTGGTCGGTTTTGCCGAGGATTCAGCAGGCTCGGTCACCTCGTCGGACGCCTCCGCGTCCGACGGCTCTTCTCTCGCCTCGTTGGTCGACGAGGGAACCCAGCTCGTGTAAGCGCGGCTTGCAGGCAGGCGGCGGGCACCTTGCCCCGCCGCCCGAGTGCATTGCGCTAGTTGCGCGCGATGCCTCCGGTCAGCAGGTTGATGACCGCCGACGCGACGCTGATCACCACGGACCCGAACAACGCCGAGACGAACCCGTCGATGACGATGCCCGTGCCGAAAAGGTTCACGCTGAGCCACGAAGTGAGGCCGAGCAGCGCGGCGTTCACGAAGAGCGCGAACACGCCCAGCGTGAGCACCGTGATAGGCAGCGACACAATCTGCAGCAGGGGTTTGACCGACGCGTTGACGAGCGACAGCACCAGCGCGGTGATAAAGACGGCGGCCCATTGCGTGCCGGCCACGGTGATGCCGGGCACCACGAACAGGGCGACGCTGACGGCGAGTGCGGTGAGCACCCACGTGAGTACGAACCTCATAGTGTCCTCCTCGTGCGGTTTCCGGTGGGGCGATTGTACCCGTCCGGGTTTTCGAATGGACGTACAATTGCACGGTTAGCGTAATGTGCGCACGGTCGGCCCCGTGCCGGCCCGGTGCGCCCGCCCGGCTCTGCCGGTGCTGTCCGTTTTTTGCGTTTCTCGTCCGAAGGGTGTGTGGCATGGCGACAACGAATCAACCTGCCGGTGCGGCTGCGTCCCGCAAGGGAAAGCCCGCCTCGGTCGACCTTTCCAAGATAGATATGGACGCGCTCGTGCGGGTCATCCGCCCCAGCTCCCTACCCGACGGTGCGCACCAGCTCGTGCTGCCCGTCTACAACACGCAGGTCTCGGTGAAGGCGTACCCCGGCCCGAAGGGCCTTTCCCCCGAACGGCTCGACGAGGCGCTCGTGGCTTTGCGCGATACGGCGGTCGAGTTCGAGCATGCGCTGAGCCGCACGCGTCTCGACAGCGAGGTCACACGCCTCAACGAAGCCCACGGCGAGCCGGTGCGCCTTTCGGAGCGCACGGTCGACCTCATCGACAGGTCGCGCGCCTACTGCGAGGCGTCGGGCGGGGTGTTTGACGTCACGATGGGGTCGGTCACCCCGTTGTGGGATTTCCACAAGGGCGTCGTGCCCGAACGTGCCCGGCTCGACGAGGCGCTCAAGCACGTGGGATGGAAGATGATCGAGGTTGACCGCGCGGCGGGGACGGTGCGTCTGACCGACCCGCAGGCCCGTATCGACCTGGGCGGCATCGCCAAAGGCTACATCGCCGACGCGCTGGCCGCCGTGCTGCTCGACCACGGGTGCGACTGCGCGTTCGTGAACTTGGGCGGCAACGTGCTCACCGTGGGCGCGCGCCCCGACGGTACCCCGTGGCGCATCGGCGTGCGCGACCCCAAGGCGCCCGAGAAGATGCGCGCGGTGTTGCCGGTGGTGGGCAAGTCGGTGGTGACGAGCGGCCTCTACGAGCGCAACTTCACCAAGGACGGCGTGTTCTACCACCACATCCTGAGCCCCGAGGACGGCATGCCCGTCAAGACCGACGTGGGCGGCTCCACCATCGTGAGCGACCTGTCTCTCGACGGCGACGGCTATTCCACGACGTTGTTCGCCCTGGGCGTGCAGGGTGCGCTCGAGTTCGTCGAGGGCCGTCCCGGACTGGAGGCCGTCATCATCGGGACCGACGACGAGGTGCACGTCACGAGCGGCCTGGAGGGCAAGGTCAGGATCGTGGACAACGCGACGGCGTAGGGGGCGTCGTTCATGGTCGTGTGCACGTGGATGAACGATGAGCCGCACAACGTTTGCGGACCGCACTAGACGTGGCCGGGCAGGGCGGGGAAGCCTTGCACGAAGGCGAGCAGGTCGGCCATGGAGCCGTGCGGCGTGGCGGCGAGGTCGGCCCCCGCTCCGCCGCGGTCGACCAGGTGGTCGGTCACCAGGTACAGGCCGCAGCCGAGCTCCCGGGCGGCACCGTCCTCCACGGGGTCGTTGCCCACCATGAGCACGTCGGCGCCGTCGAGTCCCAGGGCGTCGAGGTTCTCGGCGTAGTACCGCTCGGACGGTTTGGCGAAGCGAGAGTTCTGATAGGCGGTCACACGTTCGAAGGCGGCCGGGTCGGCGCCCGTCCATGCGAGGCGCTGCGCAGTTGCCTCGGGCGGGAAGAGCGGGTTGGTGGTCAGCGCGAGGCGGTAGCCCTTGCCCCGCAGGCACGCCACGACCTCGTGGACGAGCGGGTCGGGCTCGATACCCTCTCCGAGCCGCGGGAACGCTTCGGCGTAGAAGGAGGCGAACAGCGCCCGCCAGTCGCGCGCGGGCTCCTCCGAGGCGGCGGCGTAGGGCTCGAAGGCGTCCCAGAAGCGCTGCTCGTTGGTGGTGGCGCCCCCGTCATAGGAGAACATGGCGTCGGTGCCCACGCGCACGCCCTCGAGGACCCATGCGGGGTCGACCCCGTTGCCTGCGAAGAACGCGCCGAGCGCGCCGAAGTAGCCTCTCATGAACCCGTGCGTGTCGATGGGCAGCAGCGTCCCGTCGAGATCGAAGAAAACGGCCTGGTACATAGAGTGTCTGTCCTTTCGGGGCGCTTGCGAGCGCGCCCTGTCCCGCATTCGTGCCGGTATCTTACAATGAACGCCGACCCAGACCAGGCGACGGGAGTTTGCTTCAGGCATGTGGCCCAGACTTCGCATAGACGACGTCCGCGCGGTGGTGAGCACGCTCGGCGCGGTGGTGACTGCCGTGGCGCTTGCGATGCTCGTCCCACTCGCCGCCGCGCTCGCCTGCCGCGAGTGGGGGCCGGCCGTCGACTTCACGGTTTCGTTCGGCTGCGCGTTCGCGCTGGGCAGTGCGATGCGCCTCGTCCGCCCCAGGGCGCGGGGGCTCACGCGCGTCCAGGCGCTCGTCGTGACGGGCCTCGCCTGGGTTGCGGCGGCGCTCGTGTCGTCGGTTCCGTTCGCCCTGTCGGGCTACAGCGACTCCTGGTTCGACGCGTTTTTCGACTGCATCTCCTACTACACGGGCACGGGCATCACGTTTCTGCAGGACCTGGCCCATCTGCCGGTGTCACTGCACCTCTGGCGCATGATCATGCTCGTCGTCGGAGCGCAGGGCATCGTGCTGGTGGCGCTGGGCCTTGGAACCATCAGCAAGTTCTCGGGAGCCGGTATGCTCTTCGAGGCCGAGGGGCACCAGGACCGCCTTGCCCCGCGCATGGCCACGACGTCGCGCTTCATCGCTCTGTTCATGGGGGCGTTCATCGCCCTGGGCACCGCGGCGTGTTCGCTCGTGTGCTGGGGGTTTTGCGGCTTCGACCCGATCGACGCCCTCTACCACGGTTTCTGCCTTGCAACGTCGGCGGTCACCACGGGTGGTATCACGGTGATGGACGTGGGGGTCTCCTACTATCAGCAGCCGGTGCTCAACGTCGTGCTCATCTGCCTCATGCTCACCGGCGTGTTCAGCTTCGCGGTCTACCTGTACATGGCGCGCAAGGGTGCGCGCGAGTTCTTCCGCGACGTGGAGACCCGCATGATCCTGGCGTGGGCGCTCGTCGTGCTTGTGCTGCTCGCCGCGGCCTTCGCCCAGGACGGCTCCTTCGGCGACGTGGGGGCCTTCCTCGACAGGGGAGTCTTCACCCTGGTTTCGGCCGTCACGGGCACGGGCTTCTCCGCGCTCACCACCTCCCAGCTCACCTCGGTGGCGAGCTCCGGGGTGCTCTTCACGCTCATCCTGGCGATGGCGATGGGCGGCGCCACGTCGAGCACGGCGGGCGGCATCAAGGCCATCCGCGTGGCCATCGTCCTCAAGTCCATCGCCAGCGAGGTGCGCCGCGTGATGCTGCCGTCGAGCGCCCGCGAGACCATCCGCTACTACCACCTGGGCGAGCAGACCCTCACCCCAGAGCTGTCGCGCAACGCGATGCTCGTCTTCCTGCTGTTCCTGCTGGCCTACATAGTCGGCGCGATGGCGGGCGTGCTCTACGGGGCCGAGCCGCTCGACGCCGTGCTCGAGAGCGTCTCGTGCACAAGCAACTGCGGCATTTCGGCGGGCATCGCCACCTCCGACGTCTCGCCTGTCCTCAAGTCGTGCTACCTGGTGCAGATGCTGGCCGGCCGTCTCGAGTTCGTGGCCCTGCTGGCGACGTTGACGGGCATCGCGGTGTCGGGCGTGCGCGGCGTGGGCGACTCGCCGCTCGGCCGGCGCGCGGCCGCCCTCGTGCCCGCAAGCGTGCGCCGCGCCTGGGACGTGCGGAAAGGGGGGCGCTAGCATGGCGGGCAAGCCGACCGTCCCCACTCGGGCCGACCGCCGCCGCGAACGGGACCGGCGGGAGATGCGTGCCACGGCGTTTGCCCTGCTCCACGTGGCGGGATACTGCCTGCTGATCGCCGCGGCGCTCTACCTGTGCGGCTTCGCGGCGTTTCTGGTGTTCGCATGAGCACGCGCACGGTTGCGGCGCGGCCGTGTGCGGCGGCCGTGTGCGGGGCGGTCGCGGCCCTCGCCCTGATCGGCGCGTCGGCGTGCCTCGCGCCCGGCGGGAGGACGGCATGGGAAGGGGACGCCTCCCCGGTGGCGTGCGCGGGGGCGCAGGAGGCGTCCGACGAAGCGCTCTACGGGCTCCTGGACGCCGACCAGGGCATCCTGCCGGTGGGCCTTAGCGAGGACGACGCCACCTACACCACCGTCGAGTGCTTGGCGTCCGCCGACGAGGCGCTCGACGGCACGCTCGTGACGTTTTTCGGCGAGGTGGTGGGCGAGCCGGTGAACGCCTCGTCCGACGGCTACAGGTGGGTCGTGGTGCAAGACAGTTCGGACGGGTCCACCAGCTCCATCGAGGTGCTGATGACCGACGAACAGGTGGCGCAGATCGAGAACTTCGGCTCTTACCAGGTGCGCGGCACCGTCCTGCGCGTCACGGGCGTCTACCGCGTCGCCGACGAGTCGCAGACGGGCAGTCTTGACGTGACGGCCTGCAGCGTGAGCGTCGTCGACGCGGGCGGGCGCGTCGAGGAGCCTGCCGACCTGCGTCTGCTGTGGGTTGGCCTGGGTCTGGTCGCGGTCGGCCTGGCGCTGACCGCGCTCAACGTCTATCTCAAACGGAGGTCGCGCTCGTGAGCAAAACGCCGCCCAGACGCCCAGCACGGGGGAGGAGGGGCTCGTCGGGCCGTGCGTCCGGCGCTGCCGAGAAAGCCAGGGGGGGAAGCCGTGCGGCGCTCTGTGCCGAGCCGGCTCCCGCGGTCGAGGAGCCTGCGGGCGCCGAGGCGGCGTTCGGTCCGAGTTTCGGCGACTTCTCGGTGCCCGACGAGGTGCTGCGGGCGTGGCGGGGACAGGGGGACGGACGGGACGGGGCAGAGGCTCCCGTTTCGGGCGAGGGGGCGCCGTGCGCCCTGGGGCGCGTCGTGCGGCTCGACCGCGGCTACCCGCTCGTGACCACCGCCGCGGGGTCCTTCCGTGCCGAGCACGCCGTCGCCCTCGTCAAGGGGGAGGACGTGCGTGCGACGGTGGGCGACTGGGTGGCGCTGCGCCTGCCCGACGGGCACGACAAGGCGCTCATCGAGCGCATCCTGCCGCGCGCGGGGGCGATAACCCGCTGGGACGGGTCGGGCCGCGGCGAGCGCCAGGTGCTCGCCGCCAACGTCGACGTGCTGCTCGTGGCCCAGCCGCTCTCCAAGCGCGCGGTGCCGCTCGACCGCGTCGTGCGGTCGGTGGTGCTTGCCTGCGAGGGCGGCGCCGACGCCGCGGTGGTCCTCACCAAGGCCGACCGTTCGCCCGACCCCGGCCGCCTTGCCGACGACGTGGCCCAGGTGCGCGCGGCGGTGGGGCCCGGGGTCCCGGTGGTGGCGGCGAGCTGCCTGCGGGGCGAGGGGGTCGAGGAGGTGCGCGCGCTCATCCCCGCGGGGCGCTGCGCCCTGCTGCTGGGCGAGAGCGGGTCGGGCAAGTCGACCCTCGTGAACACCCTGCTCGGGGCCGAGGTGCTCAGTGTGGGTGCGGTACGCGGGCGCGATGACCAGGGGCGCCATACCACCGTGGCGCGCCGCATGCTCAAGGTGCCCGGCGCCGGCGTGCTCGTGGACGCCCCGGGCCTGAGGTCCATGCCCCTACTCGACGAGGACCGCGGCCTGGCTCTGGCCTTCCCCGAGATCGAGGAGCTGGTGCCCCGCTGCCGTTTCCGCGACTGCACGCACGGGTCGGAGCCAGGCTGCGCGGTGCGCGCAGCCGTCGAGACGGGCGACGTCCTGCCCGGCCGCCTCGAGGAATACCGCCTCCTTGCAGCCGAGATGCTCGTGAACCGCCGCGGCCTCGACCCCTCGGCCAAGGCGTCGATCACGCAGTAGGGGACGCGGTGCCGCGCTCGAGGCGGGGCGATAAAGACAGACCGATTAATTTACATAAGACCATACGCGTCGACCGTTGATGCTGTTCGGTTCCTGGGAGAACATCCCTTGCGCCGTTGTTTGCCTGCACTGTCATTTTCGCGTCAGACCCCTTGACGCTCCATGCCGATCACATCGTTTCGGCGAGGTGCCCTTCGGATAATGCGGTCACCCCTATTCCAGGGCGCGCCCCGTGCTTGCGGGGCGTGTGCCGCCCCGTCAGAAAGGGTCTGCCGATGTCGTTCAGGGTGCGTATCGCTCTTGCGGTCGGATGCGCGGTCGTCGCCGGCGTGCTCATGGCCGTATACGCGGCAAGCGTCCGCGGCACCGCATCCGAGCAGCGCAGGAGCGCCCTGGAGCAGTACGGGGGAGAGACGGTCACCGTGTGCGTCGCCGCTCGAGACATCGCACAGGGCGAGACGTTCAGCGAGCGCAACGTCGAGGCCGTGGAATGGCTCGTCGACCTCCTGCCAGAGGGGGCGCTGGTCGAAATCGAGGACCTCATGGGCAAGACGGCGGCGTCGGCCATCGCGGCGAACACACCCGTCGCGTCGGTCGACGTCGATGCGCAGGGCGCCTCGCTCGACGTCCCTGCCGGCATGGTGGCCGTCTCGGTGCCGTGCTCCAACGAGAGCGCGGTGGGAGGGGCGCTGTCCTCCGGTTCGACGGTCGACGTGTACGTGGTGTCGGGCGACGCGGCCCGCCTGCTGTGCCAGGGCGTCCAGGTGCTCGCCACCAACGCCGAAGGCACGGCGGCCAGCCTCTCGTGGGTGACCCTGGGGGTGGATCCCGCGGAGGTCGAGGCGCTCATCGCGGCGTCGAGCCTGCAGAGGCTCTATTTCGTTTTGCCGTCGGACGAGGAGGTTGAGCGTCGGCTGACCGAGGCGTCGTCGGACGGTGGTGCGGAGGAGGCCGGCGGGCTGGCGGCGTACGAGGGCGGTGGCGTGGAGCCGGCCGTGGTCGAGGGGGCCTCCGGCGAAGACGCGGCCGAGGGCGGGCTTGCGGCCGAAGGGGAGGCCGGCGGGACGGTCGACGAGGGAGGGCGGCCGTCGGAAGAAGGAACCGGGGCCGATGTCGGAGAAGCGGCTCCCGAGGTCTGATGACGTATGGCGACGAGGAAGTTGGAGAGCGCATGGAAAGCACGGTCAAATGGCTTGTCTGCACGGGGCCGGGCGAGTTCCTGTTCGTGGCGGCCGCCTTGATTGCGGCGGGCTGCGAAGGCGGGGTCGAGTGGGAGCCCGACCCCGCTCGCGCCTATGCCCGTGCGGCGCGGTGGGTGCCCGCGGTGACGGTCAACGCCGTGGTGGGCGCCTGCGAGGGCACGTCGGCCCCCGACGAGGTGGCCTGCACGCTGGCGGGTATCGCGAACGGCACGACGGTGCTGTGCACATCCGACGCGCGCGCCGCGGCGCCGCGGGTCATGGCGCGCGGCGTGGCGGCGGCCGTCGAGCCGGATGCCCTCCCGCGCCTGCTGGCCAACCTGACCGGCCGCGCGCGTCAAGGCTCTGCGGCTGCAGCCTCCCGCAGTCCGGACGCGGCCGACGAGGCGGCTTCCGACGCACGGGGGCATGCGTGCCGCATCCCCTCCCGCAGTCCGGACGCGGCGGAGGAGCGGGCGGACGGCGAGCCCGCCGCAGA
>CAZUFB010000001.1:0-112953 GCA_964619775.1 uncultured Coriobacteriaceae bacterium | reverse complement strand
AGCAGGGGCCGCAGGGGCCGGTGGGGCCGGCGGCCCAGAAGTTGTCGTCCTCGCCAAGGCGCGAGATGTGGTCCTCGGGAACACCGAGCGACCGCCAGATGTCATAGGCGTCGTCGTCGGTCGTGAAGATGGTGAAATAGAGCTTCTCGAGCGGCAGGCCCAGATACTCGGGCGAGATAATGAACTCGAGGGCCCACTCGCACGCCTGACGCTTGGTGTAGCCGCCGAAGCCGAAGTTGCCCAGCATCTCGAAGAACGACAGGTGACGGCCGTCTTTGCCGATGGCGTCGATGTCGTTGGTACGCAGGCATTTCTGGCACGAGCAGGCGCCAATCTCCTCCATCGTCTTCTTACCGAGGTAGTACTGCTTGAACTGGTTCATGCCGGCGTTGGCGAGCAGCAGCGACGGGTCGTCGGGAACAAGCGACGACGAGGCGACGCGGCGGCAGCCCTTGCCTTCGAAGAACTTGAGGAACAGCTCGCGGATCTCAGCGGACTTCAACATAGCTCCTTCTCGTGTGAGCCTTCTCGTGTGAGCCGCCCGCATGCGCGGACGGCACGAACAAACGCGCATTTAAAATGGATAGTTTAGCGTTGCCGCGATGTCGTAGGCCACCGATAGACGGACGGCGCCGCGCCATCTCCTGAAGTTCCACAGTTTCTTGACCGAACTTCGACGTCTTGACCCGTCGGCGAACCGCGAACAGTCCCGCATGCAAGGGATATACGGTCAGGGGCGCAGGCGCCGCACGGCGTCTTTGCGGACCGCCCTACGCCTGCGGGCCGCGACCGGGCTCTCCCGTGCGGTCGGACGTTTCGGGCACGCCCGAAGCCTCGGGTGCCTCCGCCTTCGGCGCCTCGGGAGTCGGGCCGGCCTCCTCCGCGCGCTCGCGGGCTTTCTCGGCCCTGATGCGCGGCGGGACCCCCTCGTCTCCCTCGATGTCGACGCCTAGGGCGTCGCAGGCCGGACGCGGGTTGCCCGCCGCGTCGCAGAACTGTTCGCCCTTGAAGATGGCGCCTTTCTTATGGACAAGCTGGCGACCCGTCTTTTTCTCGAAGTAGTAGACGAAGACGCCTTTGACCGCCGCGGTGAGCGGGACGGCCAAGATCATGCCCGCGATGCCGCCCAGCGAGCCGCCGGCGGCCAGCGCGATGATGACAAGGGCCGGATGCAGCGCCACGGCGGCCTGCATGACCTTGGGCGACACGAACGAGTCGGTGAACTGCTGGGCGCATACCGTGACGACGATCGAGAGGACGGCCGGCGCCCACCCCACGGTGAGGGCTACCAGAAAGGCGAGTATGCCGCCGACCCACGGGCCGATGTAGGGGATGATGTTGAGCACCGCGGTCGTGAGCCCGAGAAGCCCCGAGTAGGGAACGCTCAAAACCCAGTAGCCCGCACCGGCGATGAGGCCGGTGCAGCTCGAGTTGATGACGAGGCCCTTGAGATACCCCCCCAGAGAGCGGCCGAACACCGACGTCAGGATGCGGTAGTCCTCGCCCGCCCGCGGTCCCACGATGGTGGCCATCTCGCGTTCCATGCGGGGGAAGTCCTTGGCGAGCCAGAACGACACCACAAGCGCCATCGAAAACGACACTGCGGCCGAGACCGTGTCCGTGACACCCTGCACCAGGCCGCCGCCGACCGCCGAGGCGACGCGTGCGGCGGTGCTCTGCACCGTCTGGCCGAAGTCGGCCAACAGGGACTCGATCTGGGCACGCACCACCGGGTCGAGCGAGTCGAAGTAGGTGACGATGCTCGCCCAGGTGTTCTGTATGTCGCTTGCGTAGCGCGGGATTGCGTTGACAAGGGCGATGAGCTGGTCGGTGAGGGGCGGCAGCATCAACGCGACCAGCACGAAGAACACCACGAGCAGCGTCAGCAGGCCAAGGAGCGTGCCCCAGATGCGCGGAACCCTGAAACGGCGCTCGAGCGCGTTGGCGATGGGCGCGTAGACGAACGCGAGCAGGGCGCCGCCCAACAGCACCGCCAGCGCGTTCCAGATACGGCCGAGCGCCCACGAGACGGCGACGACGATGATGCCTATGCCGATGTAGCCCCATACGCGCACGGCACGCGACCCGTACTTGCGCAGGCACACGTCCATCGCGTCGTTCCAAGCCTGTGTCCCCGGTTCGTCGGGAACGCCCGACAGTCTGGCCATGGTATCACCCGCCTCGGTGGTCGCGGTCGGATCGGTGCCGGAGAAAAGACGTCAGTATTCCCCCGTCGTCGGCGAAATCTTCTCCTGCATGCGTTTGAGGGTTCGACGCAGCAGGCGGGAGACCTGCACCTGGCTGATTCCGAGACGTTCGGCGATTTCGGCCTGGGTGAGGCCCATGGCGAAGCGCAGCCGCACGACCTCCTGCTCCTTGGGGGTGAACTCGCGCAGCGCCCGGTCGAGCACCATGCGGTCGTCGGAGGAGGCGAGGTTCTCGTCGAGCTGGCCGTAGCGGTCGATGATGCTCGGCATGTCGTCGTCGTCCGAGCCGCCCATCTCGAGCGGCACGCTCGAGTACGCCTCGCCCGATTCCATCGCCTCGAGCACCTCGTCGACCGTCACGCCCAGATAGTCGGCCAGGTCGTCGACCGTGGGGGTGTGCTGAAGCTGCTGGGTCAGCACGTCGGTGGCCTGGTTGACCTTGGCCGAAAGCTCTTGCAGGCGACGAGGAACGCGAACCGACCAGCCCTTGTCGCGGAAATGGCGCTTGATCTCGCCCAAGATCGTGGGAGTCGCATAGGTGGTGAACTCGAGGCCGCGCTCGGGCTCGAAGCGGTCGATGGCCTTGATGAGGCCGATAGTGCCCACCTGGACGAGGTCTTCGAGCGGCTCGCCGCGGTTGTTGAACTTGGCGGCCAGGAAGCGCACGAGGTTGAGGTGGTTCACGATGAGCTGCTCGCGCGCCTCTTCGTCGCCCTTCTCCTTGTAGCGACGAAACAGTTCGCGCGTGCGTGACTTGTCCCAGACGAGCTTTTGGACAGACCGGCTCTCAGAGGGCATCGCTACCACCGATCTTCTTGAAAAGGCGCATGCGGCTGCCCGGGCCGTCTCCAATGACGCACTCGTCGCACATGGCCTCGAGGATAAAGGCCGAGTAGACGAGGGCCGGCTCGCGGTCGTCCTCGGTGACAGGGGTCTCCCCGAGCTCGAATTCCATCGACAGGCCCGTCTGCGACAGGCCGAACTCGATGTGCAGAGTGCCTTCGACGCCGGTCGCGCAGGCGTAGACGAACGCCTCCTCGGCCGCCATGCGCACGTCGTCGACCTCGTCGACGTTGAGGCCCGCGATGGAGGCCAGGTTGGCCGCCGTCATGCGGACCACGCGCGCATAGCGTGCAAGTGCCGGCACCTCGAGTGTCACGGTATCGACCGGCTCGCTGGTGTGCTGCATAGGAATCGACTCTCCTTGATGGTGGGGTTGGCGGGAAGGCGCCGTCTAGCGCGCCGCACCCTCTTGCGGGGCGTCCGCCGCGGCCTCGTCCGCCGCAGGGCGCTCGGGGTAGGTGAAGTAGCCGGCGTCTTCGGCGACCACGGGCGGCTCGACGTCCGCGGCCTGAACGCCGTCGGAAACGTCGGCGTAGGTGGGTTCGGGCTGCACGTCGGTTCCGCCGGCGGCGGGCACCGCGGCTCGGCCTGCCGTGCGGCCGCGCGCGAAAAGAGCCCGCGCCTTGCTTGCAATGGACTCGGCCGCGTCGCCCACGGCCGTGGTGGCGTTGCCGGCAGTCTTGGAGATGCGCGACACGTCTCCCAGGATGGCGTCGAGGCGCTGAAGGTCGCCGGTCAGCGCGCCGATGGCCTCGGAGGTCTGGCGGAGCACCGGATCGATTCGCTGCACGCCGGGACGGGCCTCGTCGATTGCCTCGTCGAGGCGGGCAACGACCGGTTTTGCCTGCTCGACCAGTTCGTCAAGATGGGAAATCGCCGGCTGCGCCTGCTCGGCGGCACGCTGGACGGCGTCTACCGCGGGGCGCACCCTGCGTACTGTGAGGACGATCTCCACCACGAGCCAGATAGCCGCAACCACAAGCAGGACGAGAACAACGGTCAGAACGTCCACAGCCTCCCCTTTCCAAACGGGCTGCCGGCGGCAGACCCGCCTGCATGTCCAGTTCAACGGCACTACTATACCCCCGTCGGGCGGGCGTCCATCTAACGCACAGGCACCGTGGAAGCTTTGTGAGGGAGTGTCGCCGGACACCGGCGCGCAGGCCCCGTTACCCGCACGCCCGACGCGCGCATGCTGTCACGCCCCCTCGTCCTCGCTCGCCTTCCCCGGAATCGGCCGGGGCGCGGCGGCGGGCGGCAGGCGGTCGGGCGCGTCCGCGGCGGGACCGACGACCAGCTCCCCTCTGACCGTGCGGCGGGAGTACTCGCTGCGGTACTGCTCCCATCCCAGTTCGCCGGGGCGGTAGAAGCAACCGCGCTCGAGCCCCTCGGGCAGGTAGCGCTGCTCGACCCAGTGGCCGGGGTGGTCGTGCGGATAGAGGTAGGCGCCGTAGGCCTCGCTGCCCGGGCGATGCCGGTCGCGCAGGTGGTTGGGCACCGCGCGGGCCGGGGCGTGCCGAACGTCTTCGACGGCGCGATCCAGCGCCTGGTAGCTCGCGTTGCTTTTAGGCGCGAGCGCCATGTAGACCGCCGCCTGCGCGAGGTTTATGCGGCACTCGGGCATGCCGATCACCTCGGTGGCCTTGAAGGCCGCTTCGGCCACGAGCAGGGCCTGCGGATCGGCGTTGCCCACGTCCTCGCTCGCCAGGATGAAGATGCGCCGCGCGATGAACTTGGGGTCCTCGCCGCCTTCGAGCATGCGCGCAAGGTAATAGACGGCCGCGTCGGGGTCGCTTCCGCGCATCGACTTGATGAATGCGCTGACCACGTCGTAGTGCTCGTCGCCGCCCTTGTCGTAGCGCTGGGCGCGTGTGGGCACCGCTTCGCGCACGTCGTCCGCCGTCACGGCCAACGGCCCCTGCGGGCTCCCGTCGCAGTCGCCTCCCCGATGTTCCGCAAGCTGGGAGGCGAGTTCCAGGGTGGTGAGCGCCCCGCGGGCGTCGCCGCCGGCCAGCAGGCAGATAAGGTCGCGCGCGTCGTCTTCGAGCACAAAGCGCCCCGCCAGGCCGTTCTTGGCGGCCAACGCATGGTCGAGGATGGCGGATATGTCGGCGTCGGACAGCGTCGTGAGCTCCACGACCCGCGAGCGCGACAACAACGCCTGGTTGACCTCGAAGTACGGGTTCTCGGTGGTCGCCCCGACGAGCACCACGGTGCGGTTCTCGACGGCGTGCAGCAGGGCGTCCTGCTGGCCGCGGTTGAAGCGGTGTATCTCGTCGACGAAGAGGATCGTGCGCCGGTCGCGCGCAAGCAGCCGGTCTTCGGCCGCGTCGATCTCGCGGCGCAGGTCTTTCACCGTTCCCCCGACGGCCGAGACCTCAACGAACTCGGCGCGCGTCGCGTTGGCGACGATGCGCGCCAGCGTGGTCTTGCCGGTGCCGGCCGGTCCGTAGAGTATGACCGAGCTGAGGGCGTCGTTCTCGATGGCGTTGCGCAGCCAGGTACCTGGGCCCACGGCCTGGGTCTGCCCGCGGTATTCGTCGAGCGTGCGGGGGCGCACGCGCACGGCAAGCGGGGCGTTCTCGTTGCGCCGGACGTCATGGAGCTGCGTGAACAGGGTCTCCATGCTCCGCTAGGCCTCCCGGCGAAGCGGGGTGCAACGCAGCTCGCAAGCCGGGGCGCCGCAGGCCAGACAGGCAGAGCGCTCGAGGCGCGCGCCGCATGCGGCGGCCTGCACCGCCTCGATCTTGCAGAGGTGCCCTAGCAGGTAGAAGCGCTTTTCCTGAACGGCGAGCGGCATCAGCCCGCAGTGCGCCACGGTGCAGGCGAGCACCTGGCTGCCGGCCGCCTCGTCTCCCTCCACCCGCAGGGTCCCCGACCACACGCCTGCCTTGCCGGGGGAAGGCGCCCGCGCGAGCAACCCCTCGAGCTCGCGGATGCCCGCCTCGGAGAAGGGCCGCGCGCCGGCAAACGTCATATGCACGATAGGCGTGGCAAGCGCGGCGTCGACCATGCGGGCAAACGCCTCCCCGCTCACCTCGACACCCTCGGGGGCGGCCTCGTGAAATCCGAGCAGAAGCCCCGCAAGCGACACCGTCGCGTGCGTCTGACGGGCGAACGGCCCGTCGCCGGCGGTCTCCTCGCACGCCGCGACCATGCGCCGGTGGGCGTTCTTGGCGTCGCGCTGCCACAGCGAGGGGGACGCCTCGGGGTACTCCGTGCGCACGAACGAGGTGAGCGTGGGTACCACGCCGAGCTGGAGCATGCGGTCGGACGGGCGAAACTTCATCGCGCGGCCCTCTCGCCACCGTCGCCGGCCAGGGCCGCGACACCAGCAGCGACGTCCTGCGGGGCCAGGCGCCGCACCTCTCGGTAGTAGACGTGCTCACCGGCGCATTTCTTGCAGCAGGGCTTCCCGTCGACCACGACCTCGCGGCCGTTGTGGACGAGCTCACCGCAGCGGGCGCACGCGACGCCGCGGCCGTGCGAGCCGGGCAGGTCGTCCTCGGCGAGGCCGGGCAGCTCCACCTCGTCGACGTTGAACAGCTCGTCGTCGGAAAGCGCACCGAAGAACGCCACCGGGTCGACACCGGGGCCGCAGTGGTTGCCCTGGGGCTGCGAGATGCGGATGGCCCGACGGCTCGCCATGTCGTAGAAGGTGGCGGACATCACACCGTAGTCGTACCACTTGAGGCGCCGCCGCCCCAGGTTGCAGCGGGCCACGGAGACCACGGCGTCGGCCAGGCAGCGGTCGCACTCGACGAAGGCCACCAGGTTGCGGTAGGAGGCCGGGTCGTCGATGCCGAAGAAGCGCAGCGCCAGCCGCGCCATGCGCGTGCCGATGACCTGCCCTGCGCACAGATGCCCGTGGAAGGCGACGGCGCGCTCGAGGTCCTGCTCGAAGGTGTTCATCGTAAGGTCCCCCATTCCTGCCGGCCGACGGGCGGCGGAGACGGCGTAAAACGGACGTCTGTTCGATTCGCTATTGTATCAGGGGGACGTCCGCACCGCCGGAGTCGGCGGCGGTCTCTGCGGTATCGTCACGAACGCCGGGCCCCGCGGGGCCCGTGCCCGGGGGTGTGCGCATCGGAGGGGCCCCGAGGCGCCCGGCACGCCTCAAAGCGTCCCTCAATATCCATTCTACCTGTGCGTTAACACTGCGGAAATCGTCCGCGGCCCATTTTTGGACCGCGGACCACACCTCGGCGTCGATGCGCAGGGGGTACTGTTTGCGCTGCGCCATGACAGTCCCTTTACTGGTACAGGGTCCCGGCGTTGAGGACGGGTTGGGCCTCGGACTCGCTGCAGAGCACCACGAGCAGGTTCGAGACCATGGCGGCCTTGCGTTCCTCGTCGAGCTCGACCACGCGCTTGTCGTTCAGCTCGGCCAGGGCCATCTCCACCATGTCCACGGCGCCGTGGACGATCTTGCTGCGGGCCGCGATGACCGCCTCGGCCTGCTGGCGCCGCAGCATGGCCTGGGCGATCTCGGGGGCGTAGGCCAGGTGCGTGAGGCGCGCGTCGTCGACCACCACGCCGGCGACGGCGAGCCGCTCGCTCAGCTCGCCCTTGAGCACCTCGCTGACATCGGAGATGTTGCCGCGCAGAGTGATCTCATCGGACACCGCGTCGTCGGCGTCCATGTGGTCGTAGGCGTAGAGGCTCGCCACGTGGCGCAGGGCCGTCTCGCTCTGGGCTGCGACGAACCCCTCGTAGTCGTCGACGTCGAACACGGCGTGCGCGGTGTCGGCGACACGCCACACCGTGACGTTGGCTATCTCGATGGGGTTGCCGAGACGGTCGTTGACCTTGAGGTGCTCCCCGTTGAGGGTGCGGGTGCGCAGGGAGACGCGCCTCTTCCCGTAGAACGGGCAGACCCAGCGCAGGCCCTCGTCGGTCGTCGTGCCGCGGTACTCGCCGAAGAGCGTGAGGACGCGAGCGGTGTTGGGCTGGATGCCCATGAAGCCGCACGAGATGACGGCGAGCGCCGCCAGGCACACGACGCAGAAGAAGAAGGCGAGGCCCGAGACGGGGCCTGCGTCCTCCAGCGCGGCGCCGGCCGCGAGGAACAGGACGGACAGGACGAGCAGGACGAGGTCTGCCGCGAGCATGGCCCATCCGCTTTTGGAGCGGACGTGCCTCTCGACGGTCGGCTGTCGGTCCGTCGCGGCGGTTGCGTTTGCCATGGGTCTCCTTTGGTCGGGGGTGGGCACCCGTGTGGGCGTCTGTCGCGAACATGATAGCATAGTGATATCACTTTGGTATCGACAATTTTCCCTCCCCCGCACGGCGAGCCGCCCCGCGGGCCGCGGTTGCCGTATCATGGGGGCCGAACCGGACCCGCGCTGCACCCACTGCAGGCGGGCGGCACAGCGAAACGACAGCAAGGAGCGACCCATGCCCAACGAAGGCAGCTTCGAGGCGAGCCTCAAACGCAGCAACGAGATCAAGGCCGACCTGCCGCGGCATCCCGAGAAATACCGCATGCTCACCGGCGACCGCCCCACCGGCCGCCTGCACCTGGGGCATTACTTCGGCACCATCCGCGAGCGCGTCCGCCTGCAGGAGCTCGGCGTGAGCACGATGGTGCTCATCGCCGACTACCAGGTCATCACCGACCGCGACACTACGGCCAACATCCAGGACAACGTCTACAACATGGTGATGGACTACCTGGCCTGCGGCATCGACCCGGCCAAGACCCCCATCTACACGCACTCGGCGGTGACGGCGTGCAACCAGCTCATGCTGCCGTTCCTGTCGCTGGTGACCGAGGCCGAGCTGCAGCGCAACCCCACGGTGAAGGCGGAGATGGAGGCGTCGGGCCACGCGCTGACCGGGCTTCTGCTCACCTATCCGGTTCACCAGGCGTGCGACATCCTGTTCTGCAAGGGGAACGTCGTGCCCGTAGGCAAGGACCAGCTGCCCCACATCGAGGTGACCCGCTTCATCGCACGTCGCTTCAACGAGCGCTACGCGCACGTGTTCCCCGAACCCGAGGCGCTGCTCACCGACGCCATCGAGATCCCCGGGCTTGACGGCCGCAAGATGAGCGAGTCCTACGGCAACGCCATCAGCCTGAGCATGACGCCCGAGGAGACGGCCAGGCTCGTCAAGAAGTCGCAGACCGACTCCGAACGCACCATAACCTTCGACAAGGAGGGGCGCCCCGGCGTGAGCGCCCTGCTCACCACCGCCGCGCTGTGCACGGGGCGCACCGAGGAGGAGATTGCCGGAGAGATCGGCGACGCCGGGGCCGGCGCCCTTAAAAAGTACGTCACCGAAAGCGTGAACGGCTTTCTCGCGCCCATCCGCGAACGCCGCGCGCAGTTCGAAAACGACCTCGACTACGTGCGTGACGTGCTCCATGAAGGCAACCGCGCGGCCAACGACATCGCCGAGCGCACGCTTGTCGAGGTGCGCGAGGCCATGGGGATGGTGTACTGACCGGCCAGCGCACAGGCTGCACGGCGGCGGGACCGGCAAGGCGGGCCCGCCGCCGTTTCGCTTGGGCTACGCCTAGGGGAAAAGCGCCGCGCGATCCGCAAAAGCGTCCGGCGCTCCCCATTCGGAGACGCTACAATAAACGCCACCGACGGGCCCCGGTCGGCCCGTACGCAGGACAAACCCTTTCCAGCGAAGTCGGGAGGCCACCATGCCACGTCGCGTGCACCCAGACCTGCCCCAGCCCCAGGACGCCCCCCTGTCCGAACGGCTTCTGACGCGCCGGACGGCGGTCGCGGTGGGAGGTGCGGCGTGCGCGTCGCTCGCCTGGACGCTCTCCCCCGCCCGGGCGTGGGGCTCGTCGATCGAGGATATAGCGGCGGCGCTTGCCGACGACGCGGACGCGTCCAAAAAAAGCCGCGCGGGCCTGGCATCGAGCGGAGCGGCCGAGGCTGACACGCAAGGGACGGCGTCCCTTGCGACGGCGACGCGCCCGACGCTGCTGCAGAACCTGCGCAGCGTCGAAGAAGTCGGGGAGCCGAGCGTTCCGTTCTACGAGATCGCCGACGACTGGAGCAACGTCATCAACGTTGACGACACGTACATGGCCGACGCCCAGCTCGAGCTGCTGCGGTCGCTGGGCTTCATGTCGACGGGCCCCCACGGCGGCAGCGCGGAGTTTTTCGAGCTGTACGAGTCCAACCGCTACAACCTGTTCCCCAACTTCGTGACCGTCGACTCGATGATGCACACCTACCACCTCTACTTCGGCCACCTGCAGCGCGGCGTCGAACGCGGTCATCTGTCCGGGATGCTCGCCACGCTGAGCGCCACGCTGCTTGCAGAGACGTCGTCCCAGCTCGACGTGTTGCGCGGGACGGCCTGGGAGGCGGCCGCCGTGCGCGCGTGCGCGTTCTTCGGCGTCGGGGCCTCGCTTCTGGGGGTCGCGTCGTCGATACCCGCCGAGGCCCAGGCGACCGTCGACGCGGAGCTGCAGCTCATCGGTGCGGCGGCCGGCGTTGCGACCTCGCCGCTCACCGGCACGGACGCCGACTACAGCCAGTACACCGTGCGCGGCTATTACGAGGGCGACTCCGAGCTCGAGGCCTACTTCCGCGCGATGATGTGGTACGGCGGGGTCGCTTTTGTGCGACGCGAGGAGGACCTCGACCGCAGCGCGCTGCTCGTCACGCTCGCGCTCTCCCAAGGGGACGCGGCGGCGCAGTGGCAGGCGGTCTACGAGGTCACCGCGTTCTTTTCCGGCGCAAGCGACGACCTGAGCTACTTCGAGTACCTGGAGATCGCACAGGAGGCCTACGGCGACCTGCCGACGGTCGCGGACCTGCCGGGCGACGAGGAGGGATGGGCGCGCTTCCGCGAGCTGACCGAGCAGACGCCTGCGCCGTCCATCAACTCGCTGCCCGCAGTCGACTCCGGCCAGGAGGACGACCACCTCGACGAGGGCAAGGGCTTCCGCTTCATGGGGCAGCGCTTCTCGATCGACGCCGAGATCCTGCAAAACCTCATGTACAGCATCGTCGGCGAGAACGAGGCGGGCGACAAGCGCATGCTGCCCGATGTGCTCGACGTGCCGGCGGCGCTGGGGTCGGACACGGCGCTGGGGCTTCTCGAGGCGCAGGGCGCGACGGGCTACGAGGGCTATTCCGAAAAGATGGCCGAGTTGAGGGCCGGCATCGACGCGGCGGGCGACGAGCTGTGGACGGCGAGCCTTGCCGGGCAATGGCTCGCGACGCTGAGGCCGCTCACCGAGACCGTCGGCGAGGGCTACCCGCCGTTCATGCAGAGCGACGCCTGGGCGCGCAAGGACCTGCTGGCCTTCGCCGGCAGCTACACCGAGCTCAAGCACGACACCGTGCTCTACGCCAAGCAGGCGATGGCCGAGATGGGCGGGGGACCCCTCGAGGAACGCGACGACCGCGGCTACGTGGAACCGCGCCCCACGGTGTTCGGCCGTCTCGCGGCACTTGTGGCGGCCACCTCGGAGGGGCTGGCCGGCCTGGGGCTGCTCGACGACGCCGACGCGGAGAACCTTTCCATCCTGGAACAGCTGGCGACGCAGCTTGAGACCATCGCGCGCAAGGAGCTGCGCGACGAGCTGCCCACCGACGAGGAGTTCGAGCTCATCCGCACGTTCGGCGGCCAGCTCGAGCACTTCTGGCAGGAGGTCTACCAGGACGAGGCCGACGACGACCTGTTCACGACGCGCGACTTCCCGGCGGCCGTCGTCACCGACATCGCGACCGATCCCAACGGACGGGTGCTCGAGATCGGCACGGGACAGGTCGCGACGCTCTACGCGGTGGTGCCGGTGGAAGGGGTGCTGCGCGTGGCGTCGGGGTCGATTTACAGCTTCTACCAGTTCGAGCAGCCGATCGACCAACGCCTCACCGACGTCTCGTGGCGTCAGATGCTCGGCATCGCGGCGCTTGACGACGGCACCTACAGCAACGACCTGCCCGATCCCGTTGCCTGGACCGACGACTTCACGTTGAGCCGCTACGCCCTGTAGGCGCAAAGAGGGGCGGGTGCCAAAGGTGGGCGGCGGACGCAGGCAGGATTCAGGGAACCTTACACGCCGCGAGCTGGTGGGGCGCGCTCTGGCAGGCTGCGCCGCCCTTGCGTCGGGCCTGGCGTCGCGCCAGGCGCGAGCCGACGACGAAGCGCAGCCCGACGGACGGGAGGCGCTGCTTGCCGAGCTGCCGTCATGGGCGGCGTGGACCGAGCGCGACCTGGCCTGCGATGTGGACGGGGACGGCGAAGACGAGACCCTTGCCTTGCACGGGATGCGTTTCGAGGCAACCGACGGCGACGCCGTGCTGCTGGAGACTCCCGAGGAATGGCTTGTCGCAGACGTGCTTGCTGGTGACCTCGACGCCGACGGGCTGTCCGAGGTCGTGCTGCTCGTGTGGAAGCGCGGCAGCTTCGGCGCGGCCCGGCCGTTCTGGGTTGAGGAAGGCGCAGGCGACGACGAGCCCTCGCAGCACCTGTTCGTCTACCGCTGGCGCGACGGGGCGCTCCAACCGGTGTGGATGTCGTCGGCCCTGGGCGTCGAGGTGGTGGCGGCCGAGCTTGCCGACGCGCCCGACACCTCGACGCCGCTTTTGCTGCTGACGTCGCCCGACGGCGGGTGCAGCGCGTGGGAATGGGGCACGTGGGGGTTCGTGCTCGTGGAGGGCGTCTCCGCCGCGTCCGAAGACGGGTGCTCCCGTCTGACCTTGCTCGCCGTGGGCGACAACATCGCGCACGCCAACATCTACGAGGGGGCCTACGACGCAGCGACGCGCACCTTCGACTTCTCCCCCCTCTACGAGCATGTGCGCGACCTGGTGGGGTCGTGCGACGTCGCCGCGGTGTGCCAGGAGACGCCGCTGGTGGCCGACCCGGCACTGCGCAGCTCCTACCCGCGGTTCGCAACGCCCTCCTCGATGGGCGACGCGCTGGCCGACGCGGGTTTCGACGCGGTGCTTGCGGCGACCAACCATGTGAACGACGCGGGGGCGACGGGGCTTGAGGACACGCTTGCGTTTTGGGAGGAGAACCACCCCGAGGTGGCGTTGCTCGGGCTGCACGCCGTACCCGAGGACGAGGGAAAGCCCGCCTTCGTGGAGGCTAACGGGGTGCGTCTCGCCCTGTTCGACTACACCTACGGGCTCAACGGCCTCGTCCTGTCCGAAGACGACCCCTACCGGGTCGACGTGCTCGACGACGAGGGCACCGCCCGCCTGCTCTCCGACGTCGCCGGGATGCAGGGGGAGGTCGACGCGACGGTGTGCTTCCTGCACATCGGCGAAGAATACCGGGCCGCGCCGACCGAAGAGCAGCGCGCGCTTGCACGGCAGCTCGTGGAGGCGGGCGCCGACGCCGTGGTTTGCTCGCACACCCATGTGCTCGGCCCCTACGGGACGCAGCGCGGTTCGTCCGGACGGCGCACGGGGGCGGTTTTCTTCGGCCTGGGAAACTTTATGTCGGGACAGTGCCTCGAGGCCGCGACCGTCGTGGGCGGCGCGGCGGTACTGGAGTTTGAGAAGCGCACGGGAACGGACGGCGCCGCTCAGGCCGCCCTGGCGTCGTACCGCCTTGTGCCGCTCGTGTGCCATACCGACGCCGCAGGGCGCGGCGTGGCGGTCTACCCGCTCGACGACTACACCGACGAGCTGGCCGCCGAGCATCTGTTGAGCGCGCAGGGCGAAGAGGCCCTCACCGTCGCGCGCCTGCGGGCGCAGGTGAAGGAAGGTCTCGCCGGGGCCACCGACGTGAGCCACCTGGCGGGGTAGGGCGGCGCCAACCTCGTCTCGTCCCCGTGTGGATTGGCCCTGTGCGGCGGCCCGGCTCCGCAGGCCGCCGCAAGCCTGTCCGGGTTGGCCTTTCGGGCACTCCCCTACCCCTGCGCGACCTCGTCGCGAGGCCACCACTCGAGTTTGGCGATGTTGTCGCGAATGTGCGCGCACGAGGAACGGAACAACTCGACCTCGTCTTCGCTCAGGCTGGGCGGCAGTACTTGTTCGACGCCGTCGCGGCCGATGACGCACGGCAGCGACGCAAAAATGCCGTGTTCCCCGTACTCGCCGGTCAAGAGGGCCGAGGCCCCCATGACCGCATGCTCGTCGTGAAAGACGGCGGCGACGATGCGCGCGGCGGCGTTGGCGACGGCGTACTCGGTGCAGCCCTTGCCCCCTATCGTGACGTAGCCCCCGTAGAGGGCCTTGCGGCCCAGGTCGTCGCGGTCGATGCCGAAGCGTTCGGGGTCGAGCTGCGCCAGCTCGTCGAGGGACTTGCCTCCGATCGAGACACACGACCAGGCCGCCAGGCCCGAAAAGCCATGTTCCCCGACCATGTAGGCTTCGACCGACTTGGGGTCGATGCGCGTGGCGGCGGCGATCTGGTAGCGCAGGCGCGAAGAGTCGAGCGCGGTGCCCGTGCCGATGACGCGGCGCGGGTCGTAGCCGGTAAGCTTCCAGATTTCGGTCGCCACGACGTCGCAGGGGTTGGCGATGGAGACCCAGATGCCCTCGAAGCCGGCGTCGACCACGCGGTTGGCGAACGTGCGGCACGCGTCGGTGGTGAAGAACAGCTCGCCGTCGCGGTTCTCCGAGGCCAGCGCCACCTTGCCCGCCGCGTTCACGACGACGTCGCACCCGGCAAGCTCCTCGTAGCGGTCTTGGCAGTCGAACACCTGCGCATTGAACGGGCAGAAGTACATGGCGTCGGAGAGGTCCTGCCTCTCGGCCCGCGTTTTGGCCTCGTCGACGTCGCACAGATAGAGTTCGTCGGCAAGTCCCTGCAAGAGGATGCTGTTCGCCACGTGGGCACCGACATGGCCCACCCCGACGATGCCGACCTTGCGCGCGGTCAATGCCATAGCGTCTCCTGTCCCTTGGCGAAGGTTGCAAATATAGATATTGTAAGGCGGGCCGGTGTACGGGATATGGGCGGGGCGCAGGACGGACGGTCGACCTGCAGGTATGGGCGGTCACGTCCGACCGCAACGGCCGTATCGCGCGAAGCCGCCCCGGAAACGAAGACGGGCCGCCCCGCGCAGGCTGGCGCGGGTGCGGCCCGGTGCGGGCGGTGGAGGCGACGCCCAGATTCGAACTGGGGGTAAAGGCTTTGCAGGCCTCTGCCTTACCACTTGGCGACGTCGCCGTAGCAAAAGGGCCGGAACGAGCCGGCCCTTCGGTTGAGCATGGAGCGGACAACGGGGCTCGAACCCGCGACCCCAACCTTGGCAAGGTTGTGCTCTACCAACTGAGCCATGTCCGCGTGCAGGAAAGCACTATACGGGACGGGGCCGCCCCGCGCAAGCGCGAGTTTGCCGACGGCTTCTTTTTTGCCTAGATTGTCCATATTGCCTTCACAACTTTGAACTGTTCAGCATGCGCGGCGTACGCCTATGCCTGCCTACGCCAAACCGACGGAAGCAGGCCCGTCTCGCGGCGGAACGCCTCTGCGAACGCGCCCGGGTTGCGGTAGCCCACGGCACGTCCCACCGCCTCGACCGTCGTATCGGTCGTCGCCAGCAGCTCTTGGGCGTGCTCGATGCGACGTCGGCGAACGTAGCGGCCCATGCTCTCGCCCGTCTCGCGGCGGAACGCCTCGCATAGTCGGGTGCGCCCCACGTAGAGTCGACGGGCCAGCTCGTCAAGCGTCGGGGCCTGCGCCAGCGTCTCGTCGACGAGCGCGCAGGCGCGCCGTACAAGCCCGCGCTGGGAGGGCGCCCCCTGCGCGTCGAAGGAGATGCGAGCCTCCAGGGCGTGGTCCACCAGCACGGCCGCCGTCTCGGTGGCCAGGGCCCGCAGGTGAAGGGCTTCCCCCGGCCCGCCCGCGCGCGCCACGGCCTCGATGCGGCGGAACACCCCGTGCAGGCTTTCCGGCAGCGCCTCGGGGTCGGCGAGCTCCACGCCGCGCGCGACCTCCTCAAAGCCAGGCAATTCATCCCGTGCGATCTCTCCTTCGACAAAGAACTCCGGCAACAGGCAGACCGTGCAGGCGTCGTAGCGGACACCCCCGTCGAGCAGAAAGCGCTCAGTCCCCTCGCGGCGGCTGTAGGCGACGAGGTTGTCCCTCGACCCGGGCGCACGGGAGGCCTCCCGTTTCAGGATCATCCCGCACGACGCCTCGTCGGCGCTGCAGGCGCACACGCAGTCGAGCGGCAGCTCCTCGAGCTCGAAGGGCTGCGGCGTGAGCACGGCATGGCGCAGCACAAGGCAGCTGCGCCCTACCGGGGCCGCCCACAGGGTCCCGCGCGTACGGGGAAGGTCGGCGGCCGCCGCATAGCCCGCACCGACCGGACGCAGGTCGAACCCGAGCTGCTCGGCCTGGGGCGCAAAGAGGCGGCGCAGGCGCGGATCGACGGAGGAGAGTGCGGCGTTGGGCATGGCAGGCTCGGCTTTCGTACGCGGTTGCCCCGTTTGCGTCCGCAGACGGGAGGGCGTCGCGGCCGACGGTCGGCCTCATGATATGTTTGATGCGTCTTACTTGCAAGGGTAGGCGACGCCGCACGCCGCATGCGGGCGCGGCGCATCCGCCTCCCCGTCATGAAAGAGGTTGTCATGGAACTCACCCGCAGGTCGTTCACGTCCCTGACCGTCGCCGGCCTCGCCTTGGCGGCCGCCGCCCCGTACGCCGCGCTTGCCGAGGAGGCGGATGCCCCCGCGGAGGAAGCCGCTTCCGCCGGCACGGCCGAAGCCGCCCAGCAGCTCATGGACGCTTTGGCCGGCACGTACGTGCCGCTCTTCCCCGTGCTTGCGCAATACATGGACGTGTGGGTCGAGCAAGTCGCCGCCATCGTGGGCGACGAGGCGGCCGAAGAGACCGCCGAGATGCTGCTCGCCTCGTGCATGGGCGAGCTCACGGGCCCCGATGCGGTCGAGGCGTATACGGCGGACCCCGAAAGCGCGGTGTTCAACTGCGACTTCCCTGAAGGCGTCGCAACCCTGGCAATCGACGGCGGCGCGGTGTCCGGCTATGACGCAGACGGGCAGGAGGTCTTTGCCCACACCTACGAATACCTGTGCTACGCGCCCTCGGTCGACTTTTACGTCTTCCGGACCGACGACGAAGACGCCGGCGAGTTCCGCTACTTCGTCTCGCGCAGCGACACCACGCAGTCGACCTACCACATCGAGTTCCGCATGGGCGGCGACCTCGACGACCTGCTGGACTACTACGACGGCGCGTACGCCTACTGGCTCGGCGCGGGCATCGCTCAGGACTACGACGACGAGCTGGCCGCCAACGACATCGAATTGTTCGTGACCGAGAACCTTGCGGCCGAAGAGTAGCGCGGAGCTGCGCGCCCTTATCCCCGCAGACCTTCCTCCTCGGCAGCCTCGAGGCGGTCGAGGCAGTCGCGTTCCTGGCGCAGGAACTCGCGCAGCATCTGGGCGACGCCGCGATAGAAGGGCGTCGCAGCTCGCCCCTCGAGCAGGTCGCAGAAGCCGGGGATCCACACGAGCAGGTGCTTTTCGAGGAAGTCGAGCTGGGCGTTCATGTCGCGCTCGGCGTCGGCCAGCGGGTCGGCGCCGTCTTCGGTCGCCTCGCCGGCCAGCACGCGCCCCACAGCCTCGGCGGCACGCATGCCCAGAGCCGCCATGAAGTCGAGCTCGAGGCTCACGTGGTCCTCGGGGACGCGGTATTCCCCGGCTTTCGCGAAGCCGGCGCCGGCGTAGGCGCGCACCACCTCGTCGCGCGCGCCCTGCATCATAAGGTGCTCCTCGCTTGTGTGCACGCTCTCGTAGGGCGACACGGGACGGGGGGACATCCCCAACAGGAGCGCCGCATGGTCGGCGGCGAGTTCGACGCGCACTGCGTCGAGGTCGGCGTCGGCCAGGCTTGTGGCGAACGCGTCGAGCTCGGTCGCGGTTTGAGGCGCCTCGTCGCGCAGGGCGGCCAAAAAACCGGCGTCGACCTCCTCGTCGGAGAGCACGCGCGCCAAAAACGAGTAGGTGAGGGCGCGCTCGCGCAGGTCGCGGGCAAGCTCCCGGAGCTGGTCGTCCATCGAAACCCCTCCCTGTGGGCGCGGCGCCCGGGCCTCCGGCAAAACCGGAAACGGCCCGGGCGCCTTGTATCGAACGGAAGCGTCCCGCAACTTCGCGGCGAACGGCGGGGCGCCTCCCTACGAGATCCAGGTGCAGGGCAGCGTCTCGCCCTCTAAGCGCGACCCGCCCTTCTCGGCGGCGAGCGCCTCCATCTCGTCGGCCGGCCCGAAGTGCAGCGCCTGCGTGGGGCAGGTCGCCACGCAGCGGGGCTCGTCCTCGGGCGTGCGGCCGCAGGTGAGGCAGGTGTCGCACTTGTCCATGATGCCGTCGTCGGGCGAGTACTGCGGGATGCCGAACGGGCAGGCCGCAGCGCAAGTCTGGCAGCCGATGCAGACGTCCTTGTCCACCACCACGACGCCGTCTTCCGCGCGCTTCGACAGCGCGCCGGTGGGGCAGGACTCCACGCACGCGGGCTCCTCGCAGTGGTTGCAGGCGGTTGACACGAACGTGCGGTTCACCTCGGGGAAGGTCCCCTCGTCGGTCTCCACCACAGTGCGCCGGGCGGTGGTGCCGGCCTTGATGCCGTTCCACTGCTTGCAGGCGACCTGGCAGGCCCAGCACTTGATGCAGCGGCTCGTGTCGACGTAGAAGCCGTACTGGTTGCTCATGGTCTAAAACCTCCTCGGGCTACTCGGCGTCGGCAGGCTCGCTGCCGCTGACGGGTTCGGGCGCCGACGCGGAGACGCCGGCGGGAATCTCGGACTCGTCGAGTTTGCTAATCTTCACGAGCGTCTGCTTGGACATGGCCGAGTGGAACGGGTCGAAGTTCTCGGGTTCGGAGTCGTAGAGCACGTTGACTTCGGAGCCTCCGTCCTCGCAGCCGTAGCCCGGCAGGCCGAGCTCCTGGCACTCCTCCCACCAGCCGCGGCGGCTCATGAGCACGTCGGGGGCGATGGCGTCGAAGTAGCGAGCGACCAACTTGACCCAGCCGTGGGGGCTCTCGACGCGAATCCAGTCGCCGTCGGCGATACCGTACTGCTCGGCGGTGGCGGGGTTGATTTTGACCCAGGGCTCGGGCTGCAGCTCGCGCAGGTAGGGCACGTTCACGTAGTAGCTGTGGTTGCACAGGCGGTAGGCGTGGACGTCGGAGAAGACGAGCGGGTACTCGGCGGCGAGCTCGGGCGTGCCGGCAATCGATTCGACCGGGCCGCGGTAGACGGGCAGGTAGTCGAGCGTGCCGGTGTCGTCGACGTTGGGTTTGCCGCCAATCCATTCGTTGTAGCACTGCACCTTGCCGCCCGGCAGGTTGGCGAAAAGCTCCTCGTAGTTTTGGTACGTGGGCTCCTCGGCTTCGAAGGGCTCCTCGCGCTCGACGAAGATCTGGCCCTTCTCGCGCAGCTCCTCGAGGGTGATGCCCGAGTCGGCGAGTTGCTCGCGCAGGCACTCGTCAAAGTCGCCGTGCCAGAAATCGTCGCCGTAGCCCATGCGGTCGGCGAGTTGGCAGTAGTAGTCCCAGTCGCTCCTGCTCTCGCCAAGCGGTTCCTGAATCTTCTGGTTGATGCCGATCCAGGTGCCCTCAGAGGAGTTGCTGGTTGAGAACTGCTTGTCGCTCTCGTAGTTCACACAGGCAGGCAGCACGTAGTCGGCGTAGGCGCACGAGCTGTTCCACTCGGTGTCCATAACTACGTAGAGGTCGAGCTTTTTAAGGGCTTCGGCGATTTTTTTAGGCTGGCGGGTCGACGACATGGGGTTTGAGGACTGAGCGAAGATGCAGCGCAGCGGGTAGGGCTCCTCGGTGAGGATGCTCATGATGCCGTTGAAATAGGCGCTCGTGGGGCCGGACTCTTGGGTGAGCATGTCCTGGAACCAGCGCGGGGTCTCGGGGGCGACGAGTTTGGAGACGCCCGCCATCCAGCCGTTGGCCTCGTCCTCCTCGGAGGCGGGCAGACGATCGGACAGTATGTCGACACTGCCGGTCGTGATGAGGGAGGGGGCCGAGGTCATGCTCGCGCCCGAACCGCCGGCGATGGCGATGTTGCCGGTGATGGCCTCGATGAGGTCGATGCACGCCTGGGTCCAGTGGCCGTCGCTTTGCTGGTCGCCGATGCCGTTGCCGCAATATATCGCCATGGGCTTGACGGTGCCCATCATCTCGGCGATCTGCTCGATCTGGGAGGTCTCAAGACCGCAGATCTCGGCGGCCCATTCGGGGGTGTTCTCGACGAGGTGCTCGGCAAGCTGGTCGAAGCCGTTGCACCAGTTCTCGACGAAGTCGTGGTCGTAGAGGTCGTTGGTGATGATGTAGTTGAGTACCGCCATGGCCAGGGCGCAGTCGGTGCCGGGGCGCACGGGGACCCAGATGTCGGCGTGGGTGGCCAGGCCGTCGCGCATCGGACGGATGTCGATGGTCTGGGCACCGTTCTCGATGGCGTTGAGGCGGCTGTAGGGGTTGCCCTGGTTGACGGCCGAGTTCTCGGTGTTGTAGCCCCAGTTGACGATGAGCTTGGTCTTGCCGAGCTGGCCGGGCGTGGTCCTGTTGCAGCCCGAGTGGCTGGAGCCGCCCAGGGTGACCAGGTTCGAGAACATGCGCTGCGAGTTGCAGATGGCGGAGTGCAGGTAGTTCGGCGAGCCGTGGACGTTCAAGAAACGGCGCCCGAGCGTGCCGAGAACCGCGTAGTACTGCGGCGACAGGACGGCGTAGCTCTCGGGGCCGTACTGCTCTTTCTGCTCGAGCAGCTTGGCCGCAATCTCGTCGAGGGCCTGGTCCCAGGTGATGCGCTCGAACTTGCCCTCGCCCTTCTCGCCCACGCGCTTCATGGGGTACTCGAGGCGCGTCGGCGAGTACATGACGGCCATGGGGGCGTTGCCCTTGGCGCACAAGGTGCGGCTGCCGCGGCCGTAGTTGTTGCCGGCCTCGGGGTTGCCCTCGACGTTGGTCCAGCGGCCGTCGCGGATGTAGCACAGCGTGGAGCAGTGGGTGCGGGCCGGGCCGCACATCTGACAGAACGCATGCTTGACGACGGCCTCGTCCGAGGTCGCCTCGTCGGCCAAAGCCCGGTCTTCCCTCAGCCACGAGGTTCCCAGCGCGCCACTCGCCGCGGCGATCGCGCCGAGCGCCGCGCCTGCCGCCAGGAAGCCGCGCCTGGTGATGGTCCTCTCCATGTCTCCTCCTCCTGTCTCTCTGATCGGTGCATGGTGCACCCGGCGCTCCGGCGCGGTCCGCCTGTCGGATCGGCGAACGGGCGGGTGCGCAAAGCGCACAATCCTGCTTTATCGTATGCACACAGAAGGGGGTTTTGATAATCAGAGAATTCGCACAGGGGTATCGTATAATTCATATGATGCATCAAAATCGCTGGTCGCAGATAGCGTGCAAGCGCATTGGCAAACACCGTTCGCCGCCGTCTGTTGATACGGTACAACTGTGGGCCGCCAACTACGGGGGCATGGCGGTGCCAAACCACGCACGGCACGGGAGGAGGGGCGCGTGACCGAGACCAGGGCGGCGGACGGGCGGCGCGAACGGCACATGCCCGCAGCGGCGGTTCAGTCGTTTGGCCTGGGCTGCCTGATGGCATGGACGTACGTGACGTTTTTCAGCCGCCTCGTCCATTTCTCTACGCGCAACGACATCGAGCACCTCAACAGCACCTACACCTTCGCATGCTGCGGCATGGTCGTGGCCTTTCTCGCGTACGCGCTTGTGCGCCGCCCGATCGGCGGGCGGCGCGCGGGAACTGCGCGGCTGCCCGAGGCGCTTGCCGCCGCAGCCCTTGCAGCCTGCACCGTCGTACTTGCGATGGTGGAGCGCGAGTTCTTCAAGCAACCCTGGTGCTCCATCGCCTCGGTCGTCGCCGGCATGGCCTTCGCCGTGCTCGCGCTTGGCTGGGGGACCCGGCTCATACGCGGCCCTGCAGGTTCGGCGGCACCGCACATCGCGATCGCGTTCGTGTTCGCGGCAGCTGCATTCGCGGGCGCGCTGCAGCTGCCCGAGCTGGCGGGCATCGCCCTGACCGCCCTGCTGCCGCTTGCAAGCCTGTCGGCCCTGATCGCCTTGGATCTCGTCGGCGGCGATGCGACGAAAGGCGATGCATCTCCTGCGCTGGGGACCGGACCTGGCGGCGGGCCCGCCGCCGCAGGCGGGATCCTTGCCGTACGGGACGCAAAGGCCAACTCCGTTTTCGTGCGGTCGCTGATTGCGCTGGGGCTTCTCAGCCTGGCCGAAAGCCTTGTGCGGGCGGTCTTTCTCGAAGTGGACCCCGCCTCGGAGACCGGCGCCTACCGCTTGCTGTTTCTGGCGGCGATGTGCGGTGCGGCCGGGTTCCTCTGCGCCGTGGACCTGCGGGGACCGAGCCCGTCGCACGTGCGGCGGCTCACGCGCGCCACGATGCTCCTGCTCGCTTTTCTGATGCTGCTCTCTCCAATCATGTACGGCCTGTCGCCCGCGGCCGACCTTCCGCCGCTCATGTGCCACTGCCTGTTCACCCTGCTCGAATGGGCCTACCTCGTCGAGACGGCGCGCGCCTACCGCATCGAGGCGCGCGTGCTGTTCGGCCTGGCGCTTGCGGTGTCCTACGCCGCCTGCCTGACGGGCACCTTCGTCGGCAGCGTGGCGACGTCCTTCTTCGACTTGGGAGAGCGCGCGCTGAGCCTTTCTGCGCTCGCCTGCGCATGCCTGGTGCTCGTTTCGTTTCTGTTCATAGCCGACGAGCACACCTTCACCGTCCTGCTCGACGCCGACGACGAGCGCCCGCAGACACCTCGGCGCTTCCGCCTTCGCGTGGAGGAGGTGGCCCGCACCCACGGCCTCACCGCCAAGGAGACCGAGGTGCTCATGCTTGCGGCCAAGGGGCGTACCACGCAGCGCATCTGCGAGGAGCTGGGCATCTCCACCGGCACGGTCAACACCCATCTCATGCACATCTACAAAAAGCTCGACGTCCACGACCGCCAGCGGATGATCGACCTGCTCGAGGCCCGTGCTGCCGACACCGAGGGGGGACGCTAGCGCATGGGAGACGTCTGCGGTGCGCCGTTTCCGTTCGAGGTCGTGCTTTCCGACATCGACGGGACCCTGCTCGACGCAAGCCGCTCCGTCTCGGAGGGCACGGTCGCCGCAGTGCGGCGGCTCCATGCGGCGGGGGTGCCGTTTGCCTTGGTGACCGGCCGCATGCCGAGCGGCGTCGCCGGGGTGCGCGCGGCCTTGGCCGTGCCCGTGCCCGCGGTGTGCTACAGCGGCGCGCTCGTGCTCGACGCCGACGGCCGCGTCCTCTCATCCGCCACGCTTTGCCCCGGAGACGCCCGCGGGGTCCTCGACCTGGTGGCGCGCGACTTTCCCCAGCTCGAGCCTTGCTACTTTGCGGGTCTGGGGTGGTACGTGGCAAACCCCGAAAACCCCGCCGTGCGGCGCGAGGCAGCCATCGTGGGGGCGTGCCCGCAGCAGGCCGACCCGGACTCGCTGCTCGACGCCGGCGTGTTGCCCAACAAGCTTTTTTGCAGCTGCGCGCACAACCCGGCAGCGGGCCGGGATCTGGCCGAGGCCGTGCGCCGGCGTTTCCCGAAGCTCACGGTCATCTGCTCGGCGGGAGGCACCATGGTGGAGGTGGTGCCTCCCGGGGTCGACAAGGCGTTCGGGGCGCGCGCCCTGCTGCATGCGCTCGGCGTGGACCCGCGTGCAGCCCTGGCCTTCGGCGACGACGCAAACGACGTGCCCCTGCTGCGCATGGCGGGCTGCGGCGTGGCGGTGGGCAACGCCGCCCCCTGCGCCCTCGAGGCCGCCGACGACACGGCGCCCGCCGCGACCGACGACGGCGTGGCGCGCTATTTGGAGACGCTTTGGCGCGGCGCGTTTTTTGCAGTGAGCGGCGATTGGGTATAGTTGAGCCCGAAACGTGTGGGAACCGGGCGCGGCGCGCCCGCGCGCAAGTCAGACGGCGCCTGTGCGCCAAACGTCGGCCACGGCTCGCCTTTCGAGCGACCGGGCGTGTGAACGAAAGGTCCTGGGATGTCTCACGATTGCAATGCCAACACGCTTGTCCTCCCCCGACGGCGTGCCCTTGCCCTGATGGGCGCGGGAATCGTCTGTGCGGCCGGCGGCCTGCTCGCCGGATGCGGCTCGGGGCAGAACGGCGAGACCTCCGAGGTCGAGGTGTGGGAAAGCCCCTACGACTGGACGGCGCTCATGACCAACACGCAGGGACGCAAATACTACTACCCCGACGGTCGGCTGTCTTCGCGCACGGGCATCGACGTGTCCGACTACAACGGAGAAGTCGACTGGCAGGCGGTTGCGGGCGACGGCATCGAGTTTGCGATGGTGCGCGTCGGCTACCGAGGCTACACCGAAGGCGGCCTGTTCGAAGACGGGCAGTTCGCCGCCAACGCCGACGGCGCGCTGTCCGCAGGGGTGCCGCTGGGCGCATACTTCTTCTCGTCGGCGGTCAACGAAGACGAAGCTGCGGAGGAGGCGCGCTACGTCCTCGAGCTGCTCGACGGCCGGTCGCTCTCCTACCCCATCGCCTTCGACCAGGAGCAGGTGTCAAGCTCGGCCGGTCGTGCCAACAACCTGGGCGGGTCCCAGTACACCGCCAACGCCCAGGCGTTCTGCGAGACGATCCAAGAGGCAGGCTACCAGGCGATGGTCTACGGCAACCAGCACCATCTGGCCCTGCTCGACCTCGACGAGCTTTCGTCGTACCCGGTGTGGTACGCCGAGTACGACGTCCAGGAGCCTACCGGCCAGGTTGACTTCACGTTTTGGCAATACAGCACTGCAGGAAGCGTGGACGGCGTCGAGGGCTCGGTCGACCTGGACATCGAATTCGTGGTGGCGTAGCGCGTCCGGGCGCCACGGCAAAAAAGGGAGGAACCCGAACTTTTTCGGATCCCTCCCTTTCGTAAGCTGCGATACGCAACCCGGTGCGCCCCGTGCGTCGGCGACGGGTCGACGTCAGGCAGCCGTCCGCGCAAACCCCGACCCATGCCGCCTACTCGGCGGGATGTTCCCCGGCGGGCTTCTTGCCGGCAGCCGTCTCCTCGACGGGCGGCTCGGGAGAAGAAGCGCCCGGCTCGGCGGTCTCGGCTGCCGGCTGCGGCGCCGCATCGCCTTCGGCGGGCGTCGGTGCGAGGACCTTCATGGGGACCGTCTCCGCGGCACCCGCACCGCTTGCCTGGATATGGACCTCCACCTCGAGGTCGTGCTCGGTAAGGTCGATCGTCTCGGTGAAGGCGCGGCGACTCGGGGCGGTCACCTTGAGGTTGAAGATCCCCTTGGACGCGCCGATGGTCGCGGTGCCCTCGGCACCGGTGCTTGCAAACTGCGCCTTGCCGCTGCCGTCTGCCGGCTTGATCTCGACGCGGGCGCTGCGCTGGGGTTTGCCGGTCTTGTCGTCGATGACGGTGATCTTGAAGTTGCGCTCGGGGGGGACGCGTGCCACGAAGGAGAACTTGTGCTTGGCCTCCTCGTGCGGCGCGTCGAGGCCGCTCGGGCAAAAGCGCGCCTCCCAGCGGTGCAGTTTGGCCTCGGTGGGGGCCGTGGCGGTGAGCTTGTCCCACCACAGGGTGTTGCGCGGGGCCTCGGGCTCGTGGAGGGTGCCCGAGCATACCAGCTCGTTGCCCTCGTTGTAGACCTCGACGCGCTGGCCTCCGAGGTCGCAGCCGCTCGAGCAGCTCACGCCGACGCACACCTCGATGGGGGCGCCCACCCACACCGGTGCGGTGACGCCCCAGGTGGACACCGCCACGTGGTGCGGCTCGACGGTGAACACGATGAGCAGGTCGCGCTCCTCGTGGGGGTTCTTGAACGCGGGGCCGCCGTCGTCGGGCAGCGGCAGCTCGCGGGGTTGGTAGTGCACGACGTACTCGTACTCGCCCGGCTCGTCGGGCATCGTGAGCTTCATCGGCTCGCTGACCGCAAGCTCGCCTTCCTGGGTGGCGAAGCTCGCCCGGGCGACCTCCTCGCCGGCGATGGTCGAAAGCGTCACGGTGTCACCCACCAGGTCGCACCCGCTCTCGCACGCCGCGAACATCACAAGCGACGCGCTGTCGCCCACGAAGAGCTTCTCGGGGATGCCGTCGATGTCGAACGCGACCTCGTGGCCCTCGCCCTTGAAGTTCGTGGGGATCTTCTCCTCTTTGAGACCCTTGCGGTCCACCTCGCCCTGATGGGTGTCGGCCATTGCCTGAAACCTCCTTCGGCGCCACCGTCCGCACGCCGTGCAGACGGGGCCTCGTCGCCTTCCGCCGTATGCTGCATTAGGGTACCCCAGTTTCGCTGGGCGTGCACACTTGTCCGGCGGATTTTACGCGGGCCGTTCATCGCCGCCGGAACGGGCACGCCGGCAACC
This sequence comes from uncultured Coriobacteriaceae bacterium, assembly GCA_964619775.1. Taxonomy (GTDB): domain Bacteria; phylum Actinomycetota; class Coriobacteriia; order Coriobacteriales; family UMGS124; genus CAZUFB01. The sequence goes on along the minus strand of CAZUFB010000001.1, from coordinate 86,616 downwards.
TTATTCGGAGGGCGCGCCCCGCCCTCCGAAGGTGACCGGAACCGGCGGCTCGCCCGTTTCGAAGACGCGCGCCAGGTCGTCCTCGCCGAGCACCGGGACGCCCAGCTCGTGGGCCTTCGTCAGCTTGGAGCCGGCCGCCTCGCCGGCCACCACGTAGCTCGTCTTCCCGCTCACCGAACCCGACACCTTGGCACCGAGCCTTTTGAGCTGCTCCCCGGCCTCCTCGCGCGTCCAACGCCGCAGGGTTCCGGTCAGCACGAACGTAAGCCCGGCAAGTCTGCCGGGGGGCGCCGCGGCGGGCTCTTCCTCCTCAAGGCGCACGCCCGCCGCGCGCAGGCGCTCCACGACGGCGAGGTTCTCAGGCACGCGGAAGAAGTCGTGCACGCTGCGGGCGATCTCGGGGCCGACGCCCTCGACCGCGGCGATCAGCTCGGTGTCGGCCGCGGCGAGCGCCGCGGCCGACCCGAACGCGCGCGCAAGCGCCTCGGCAACCGTCTTGCCCACGTGGCGGATGCCCAGGCCGAAGAGCACCCGTGCAAAAGGTTTGCCGCGCGACGCCTGGATGTTGGCGATCGCCTTTCGGGCCGTCGTCTCGCCCACGAGCACGGGGTCGCCGGCGGCGTGGGCCTTGGTGGTGGTGGCGTACAGGCGCCCGGTTGGCAGGGCCGCCACCTGCTCGACGGTGAGGCCGTAGAAGTCGGAGGCGTCGCGCACCAGGCCCGCTTCGAGCAGCGACGCCACCAGCTTCTCGCCCACCGCCTCGATGTCCATCACCGGACGGCTCACCCAGTGCAGCAAGCGCTCGGAAGCCTGCGCGGGACAGTCGATGCTCACGCATCGGTAGGCGACCTCGCCCTCCTCGTGCACCACGGCGCTGCCGCAGCTCGGACAGCGCTCGGGCATGCGAAAGGGAACGGCGCCGGCGGGGCGCAGGCTCAGGACCGGGCCGACGACCTCGGGTATCACGTCGCCGGCCTTGTGGACCACCACCGTGTCTCCCACGCGCACGTCCTTGCGGTGCACCTCGTCCTCGTTGTGCAGCGTGGCGCGGGCGATGGTCGAACCTGCCACCACCACCGGGTCGAACTCGGCGACAGGAGTGAGCACGCCGGTGCGACCCACCTGGACGGCGATGTTGCGCAGGACGGTGCGCTTCTCCTCGGGAGGGAACTTTAACGCGGCGAAAAAGCGCGGCGCGCGTGCCGTGAAGCCGAGCTCGTGCTGGTATGCGAAGGGGTCTACCTTCACCACCACGCCGTCGATGTCGTAGGGCAGCCCGTCGCGCCTGCCGAGGGCCTCCTCGCAGAAGGCGTGGACCTCGGCGGCGCCGGAGCAACGCTGGACGTTGGGGTTCACATGAAAACCCGCATCGCGCAGCCAGGCGAGGAAGTCCCACTGGGTTGTGAGGTCGGTGGAGTCCATGTCGGCCAGCGCGTACATGAAGGTCGCCAGGTCGCGGCCCGCGGTGACCTTGGGGTCCTTCTGGCGCAGGGAGCCCGCCGCCGCGTTGCGCGGGTTGGCGAAGGGTGCGCGGCCGGCCTCGTCGTTCTGCTCGTTGAGGCGCGCGAAAGACTCCTTGGGCATGTAGACCTCGCCGCGCACCTCGATGGTGCCGTTGCCTGAGCGCACGTGGGCCAGGGCCTCGGGGCGCAGGTGCATCGGGACGTCGCGAACGGTGCGCACGTTGAGCGTCACGTCCTCGCCCATCACGCCGTCGCCGCGGGTGGCCGCGCGCACGAGGATGCCGTCCCGATAGGTGAGCGCGACGCCCAGGCCGTCTATCTTGAGCTCGCAGACGTAGGTGGGCGCCGCGCCCAACTCGCGCTCCACGCGCTCGAGCCACCCGTCGAGCTCGCCGAGGTTCATCATGTCGTCGATGGAGTACATGCGCGCGGCATGGCGGACGCTCTCGAACTGGCTCGAGACGTAGCCACCGACGCGCTGGGTGTAGCTTTCGGGCGTCACGAGCTCGGGGTGGGCCGCTTCAATGTCGCGCAGCTCGCGCACGAGCCCGTCGAAGGCGGCGTCTGTTATCTCGGGATCGTCGAGGGCGTAGTAGCGATAGGCGTGGTAGTCGAGCAGGCGGTTGAGCTCGGCGGCCCGCTCGCGGGGCGCCTGCTCCCCGAAGAGGGACGGCTGCGTGAGGCGGTCCTGCATGGTGCGCTCCTTGGACGGCGACGGGGCGGTGTTCGGCCGTCCATCATACTCCGGGACCACGCAGGAGACGTTTGGCGGAGACGGGGCATCGAAGTCCCCACACGGCAAAACACCGCCGGACGGGGTCAGGCTGCGCCTTGCGCCGGGGCTTCGGGAGGGGTGTGGGAGGCCCCTCCGTCCACCAGCGCGAACAGCTCCTCGCGCGAGTGGATGTCGAGCTTCTGGTAGATGTGGCGGATGTGCGCCTTGGCGGTTCCGTTGGCGATGTAGAGCTCGCGCTCGATGTCGCCGGCGGTCTTGCGCTGGGCCAGCAGCAGGAGCACCTCCTCCTCGCGCTGCGACAGGCGGTAGGCGCGCCCCAGCTCGGCGCAGCGAACGCCGAGGGCGTTGCGGCGGGCGGCCTCGTTGTGAGAGGCGGCGTCGGGGCCGTCCTCGCGCATCTGGACGCCCCACTTGGCGTTGAGCTTCTTCTCGCTCAGCACCAGGAAGGTCGCGACAAGAACGGCCGTCACCACCACGGTGCCGGTGGGCACGGCGATGCCGAGCACGTGCTGCTCGAGGAGCCGGCCGGCGAGCATCGCAAGCGCGCGCACGCCGCGCTCGATGCCGAACAGCCACACGGCGCTCACGCCGTAGCGGTAGGCGATGGAGCCGATCATCGTCATCACGAAGATCTCGCTGGCGGCGTAACCCCAGTTCGCGCAGAAGTTGCACAGCCACGGGCTCATGCCGCCGAGCGCGGGCAGGGCCAAAAACACCGCCGACATGAACGGCAGCCACAGGCTGTAGATGGTGCTGAACTCGATTCGGTCGCCAAGCAGCACGATACCCGCCACCACCACCAGGGCGCACGCCACCATGCCGGGCGAAGAGTGCGGTCCGGTGACCTGGTAGGCGCCGGTCTCCTGCAGCCCGAACGCGAACGAATAGACGGCGACGAGCAGCACGGGCTTCCAGGGAAACGAGAAGCGCGCCCAGTCGTGCCGGGGCAACGACTCCGACGGCATGCTGCGGTAGCACGAACGCAGGCACAGCAGGGAGACCACGGGCAGAAGGCAGGTCATCGCCGGCAGCCACTCGATCACGAACCCCCTGTAGACCCAGATGATGACCGCGCCCGCCACAAGCGACGACGCGTAGTAGAGGCAGATGCGCACCGGGCTGAGGCAACCGTAGAGCTCGGACCACAGCAGGATGACGAAGGCGATGCCGACCCCGCCGAACAGGACGGCGGCCCAGGCGGCCCAGGCGGCCGTCTGCGGGAACCAGACGGAGGAGAACTCGATCGCGGTGGAGGCGACGAGCAGGGCCGGGGCTCCGTAGCGCACCGCCCTGCAGCGGTAGAGCGGTGCAAGGCGGCACGCGAAGCGCGCACACAGCAGCATGGTAACTACCATGAAGGCGTCGAAGGCGTTATGGCCCGCGAAAGCGTGTGTTGGGAAGTCGACGAACGAACCGACGAAGGCGATCTCGATCCAGGCGCGGTAGACTCCCAGACCCAAGAAGAAAAGCGGGATGGACGGTACGGCGGCAAGACGGCTGCGCAGGTGAGTAAACGCGGACAAGACCCCGCGGGCGTCGACCGGACCGCCGTGCGGCGGTTCGTCCCCGTCGTCGCCGGCGGAGACGTCGGGCGTCTCGAGCGGCCCGCCGGCCTCGAACCCGGCCGGCGCCTCGCCGAGAGCCTCGACGGCACGCCGCCGCGTCGCACGCTTTTCCATTCCGCCCCTCCCCCAACTTCCAAGCGCCGCAAGGGCAGCCGCAACCTACCTGCCGCGTATGGTAGCAGCACCACGCGACGTTCCATTACCTGAATCGACATGTTGACCTATTGTCAACTGTAAATAATCCGGCAGGTTATTAACGGGTTATCCAAATGAGTTGCAACCGGTTATGCAATTAGACCGCTACATCCCCACCGGTCGCCGACTACGATGAAGGCACGTGCGGCCCCGGCACCCCCCGGTTCGGGGCCGTTCGCCTGACACAAGGCAGGAATTGATTAAGGAGGAACCGCATGGAGAACATCACCCGTCGCGACCTGGTCAAGGGAGCGGGCGTCGCCGCAGGCGCGGCCGCCGTCGCGACCGTCGCGGCCCCGCTGAGCGCACAGGCCGCCACCGGCCCGTCGTTCGCTGACACCGTCGACACCCCGAGCTTCCTGCTCCCGCCCGACCCCGTCTCGGCCGACCAGATCGCCCAGACCTACGACTACGACGTCGTGGTCGTCGGTGCCGGCGCATCCGGCGTGCCTGCGGCCCTGTCGGCCCTCGAGGCCGGCGCGACGGTCGCATGCCTGCAGAAGGAGTCCACGGCCATCTCGCAGGGCAACTCGGGCGCCGGCATCGACCTCGACAACTCCGACCCGGCCGGCATCGAGGCCCTCATCTCGCTCGAGATTTCCGAAAACGGCTACCGTCCCGACCGCGAGCAGCTGCGCAACTGGGCCTACAACTCGGGCGAGGCCGTCAAGTGGGTCATCGAGAAGTCGCTCGAGGGAGACGCGCAGGTCATCGACCAGGGTGACGAGCAGCAGATGGCCATCATCGACTTCTACGGTCACCCCGTGCACTACGTCACCTCGTTCTTCGGCCCCAAGCCCTACAACACCGGCGACGGCATGATCGCGCTGGCCGGCGTGGCTGAGTCCGAGGGCGTCGACTTCTACTACAGCACTCCCGCCCAGCAGCTCGTCACCGACGACTCCGGCGCGGTGACCGGCGTCATCGCCATGGATGCCGACGGCAACTACCTGCAGTTCAACGCCGCCAAGGGCGTCATCATGGCCACGGGCGACTATCAGAACGACACCCAGATGTGCGAGTACTACCTGCCCGACCTCGAGAACCTCGAGCGCAAGCAATTCAACAAGACCGGCGACGGCCACAAGATGATCGTGTGGGCGGGCGGCAAGATCGAGGACCTCAACCACACCAAGATGCTCCACGACTTCGACGCGGGTCCCGCGAGCATGTGCGACATGCCCTTCCTCGCGGTCAAGGACGACGGAAGCCGCTTCTGCGACGAGACCACCCCGATGTCGATCATGAACAACTTCCTGCGCGGCGCCGAGGACTGCGGCTGGTACACGCAGATCTTCGACGGCGACTACATGACCGCGGCGGCCGACTGGGCCGGCGCCCTCGTCGACCCCGACGGCCTGAAGAACTACATGCCCGAGGACGACGGCGAGAAGAGCGGCGTGTATCCCGGCCTGGTGAACACCTATTCCGCCGACACCATCCCCGAGCTGGCCGAGAAGCTCGGCATCGACCCCGATGCCCTGCAGGCCACCGTCGACCGCTACAACGAGCTGTGCGAAGCTGGCGCCGACGAGGACTTCGGCAAGGACCCGCAGTATCTCGCCCCGGTCGCCAACCCTCCGTTCTACGGGATTCACCGTCATGTGCGCATCTCGGCCATCGTTTCTGGCGTGGACGTGAACACCGACCAGCAGTGCCTGACCCCCGAGGGCGAGGTCATCCCCGGCTTGTACGCCATCGGCAACTGCGCCGGCCACTTCTACGGCGGCGTCGACTACCCGCTGAAGGTCTACGGCCTGTCCCTCGGCCGCTGCTACACGCAGGGCTACATGGTGGGCAAGGCGGTCGCGAGCCTGTAAGGGTTCCCCTTATCCGGACGATACGCCGCTAGAACGACGCACCCCGACCCGGTACGAGACACGGGTCGGGGTGCGTCTTGCATCGAGGTCAGCGCACCTCGGTAGGTTCGACGAGCTTGAACGGCTCCTCACGCAAATGGATACCGAAACGGCCGTGTGAGGCAAGGGCGCCTGCGTACCACATCGGAAGCGGGTCGTGGGCGCCCTTTTGCCGTACCGCCGCCCGACCGGCACGGCCCTTTTCGTCTCAACCCGCCTATTGCCCGTTGCCCGTCGCGGCGAGAGCGCGGGCGCCCTTGGACGAGAAGTACTCCTTGCCGGCGACGGCGCGCACCATTTCGTCGCGCACGCCGGCGAAAGGCACGCCTTCCCTCACATAGAAGTACACCTGCCCCTTGATGCCGTAGGGGGTCACGGCGTTGAACATCACCCGGGGCTCGAAGTCGGGATGGAGGGACTCCGCCACGGCCTCTTTGACGGTGGCCACGATGTCGGCGGCCACCGCGTCGGGATCGAAACCCGCCTCCATCGTGAACTCGAAGGAGCTCATCGCCTCGATCTTGGCCGGCAGGCACTGGATCGAGGTGGTGTTGAGCACCGAGTTGGGAATCACGACCTTTTCGTTGAGGCGGTCGACGACCACGGTGTGGCGCAGCGTAACGTCCTCCACGGTGCCGGTGACCCCGGCGATGGTCACGTGGTCGCCGGGGTGCACGACGCGTCCCACGATGAGCATGATGCCGCCGAAGACGTTGGAGATGGTGTCCTTGAGGCCCAGGGACAGCGCCACCGACACCACACCGAGGGCGGCGAGCAGGGTCGACGGCCGCACGCCGAAAACCGGGTAGAGCACGACGGCGAGCGCAACCGCCCACACGGCGATGCGCACGCAGTTGATGAGAAGCGTGGCGCTCGGCAGGCTGTCGATGCTCTCGAACGCCTTGCGGCACGCTTTGACGAGCAGGTGCTGCACGACGAAGGCGACGGCAACGACGAAGACGAGAAACGCCGCCTTGATGGCGACGATGGTCAGCCCCATGCCGAAGACGGTGACCTCCGTCAGCGGCGTTCCAAAGATCTCGATGGTGCTTAGGTCCACGTCATCTCCCTACGTTCGCGAGACGACCCCACACCGCCGAAGACCCCGAGACGGGAGGCGAGCGTGCGAGGCGTTCGGACGGCGCACAACGAAACAGGCCGGAAGCTTACGCCTCCGGCCTGCATGTTCACGCTGGTGGAGATAAGGGGATTCGAACCCCTGACCTCTTGACTGCCAGTCAAGCGCTCTCCCAACTGAGCTATATCCCCGAGCTGGTGGGCGATGCTGGATTTGAACCAGCGACCCCATCCGTGTGAAGGATGTGCTCTACCCCTGAGCCAATCGCCCTGCTCTACCGCTGGTGGAGATAAGGGGATTCGAACCCCTGACCTCTTGACTGCCAGTCAAGCGCTCTCCCAACTGAGCTATATCCCCGGCTCGCGGCGCGGGGATTAAGATACCACAAGCGCATTGCGATGCAAGCGGGAACTTTTGCCGATCGGCTATTTGCGAAGTTCTCCACATCTATCGTCCGCCGCAGCCCGGCTTGTCTCCGACCTCGACGGCACACCGTCAGATGCCCCCAGCATCTCGGAGCCGGGCAGTCCCGACGGTCCGCCGTCAGGGTCCTCCTCCATGTCGACGGTGCCCATCCTCGTTCCCACGAAACGCAGGCCGTGGTAGAGCACCAGGCACGCGATGGAACCGATGGCAATGCCGTTGAAGGTGACGTCGCCGGCCGAGAACGTGTAGTCGGCGATGCCGACTATCATGGGGATCGCGGCAGAGACAAGGTTGACGTTGTTGGAGAAGTCGACCCTGTTCTCGATCCAGATGCGCACGCCGAGCATACCGATCATGCCGTAGAGCAAGGTCGTGGCCCCACCGAGCACGCCCACCGGGATGGAGTTGATGGCCGCCCCGAACTTGGGGCACAGCGACAGCAGCAGCGCGAACAGCGCGGCGAACCAGTAGGCGGCCGTGGAATAGACGCGCGTGGCCGCCATGACGCCGATGTTCTCGGCATAGGTCGTCGTGGCGCAGCCGCCGCCGAGGCCCGCCAGCGTGGTGCCGAGACCGTCGGAGAACAGCGCGCGGCCGATGTGGCCGTCGTAGTTGCGACCGGTCATCGTGGCGACCGACTTGACGTGACCAATGTTTTCGGCGATGAGCACGAGGACGACGGGCACGAACATGCCGAGCACCGACCAGTTCACCACGGGCGTGTGGAAGTCGGGCAGGCCGAACCACGCCGCTTCGTCGATGGCCGTGAAATCGACCTCTCCCATGAAGCAGGCGAAGACGTAGCCGACGAGCACGCCGATAAGTATGTTGAGACGGCCGACGAGGCCCTTGAACAGCACGCCCACCAGGATGATGGCGACGATGGTGACCAAGGCGGTGACCGGCGCACCGGCGAAGTTGTCCCAGGCGCTCGGGGCGAGGTTGAAACCGATGATGGCGACGATGGTGCCGGTCACCACGGGCGGCATGACGATGTCGATCCATTTGGCGCCCGCAAAATGCACCACGACGCCCACGAGGGCGAGCACGACGCCGGCGCACAGGATGCCGAAGCTTGCAACCCCCATGTCGCCCCCGGCCGCCGTGGCCGCCAAGACCGGTGCGATGAACCCAAACGACGAACCCAGGTAGCTCGGTAGGCAGTTGTTGTTGACGAGCAGGAAGATGGCCGTCGCCAGCGCGGTGAAGAACAGGGTCGTCGCCGGGTCGAAACCGGTGAGTATCGGCACGAGGAACGTCGCGCCGAACATCGCGATGACGTGCTGGGCGCCGATGCCTGCGGTACGGCCCCAGGTCAGTCGTTCTTCGGGCTCGACGACCTCGCCGGGCGCGAGGTGCTTTCCGTCGCCGTGCAGCTTCCACTTGAAGGCCATGTCCTACCAGAGCTCCCTTCGTCGCGACAAACCTCCGGGGGACATTCTAGCCGATGTCCCCCAAAAAGCTTCTGGTACGTTCGGACTCAGGACTGTCGAACACCTTGGACGGCGTGCCCTGCTCCACGACGACGCCGCCGTCCATAAAGACGACGCGGTCGGCGACGTCGCGCGCAAAGCCCATCTCGTGGGTCACGACCATCATCGTCATGCCGCCCCGGGCAAGTTCGCGCATGACGTCGAGGACGCCGCGCACAAGCTCGGGGTCGAGCGCGCTCGTCGCCTCGTCGAACAGCATGACATGCGGATCCATCGCCAAGGCGCGTGCGATGGCGACGCGCTGCTGCTGGCCACCCGAGAGCTGTGCGGGCAGGTAGTCGGCACGCTCGGCGAGGCCCACGCGGGCAAGCTGCTTGAGGGCGACGGCCTCGGCCTCCTCCTTCGACCGCTTGAGCACCTTGCGCTGGGCGAGCATGATGTTCTTCTTGGCCGTGAGGTGCGGGAAGAGGTTGAACGACTGGAACACCATGCCCACGTGCTCGCGCACCTTGTTGATGTTGGTCTTAGGCGAGGTTATCTCGGTGTCCTCGAACCAGATCCGCCCCGACGTGGGGGTCTCGAGGCGGTTCACGCACCGCAGCATCGTCGACTTTCCCGACCCCGACGGCCCCAGCACCACGACGACCTCGCCTCGGTCGACCTCGAGGTCGATGCCTTTGAGGACCTCGGTCGCGCCATAGCTCTTGTGCAGGCCCTCGATGCGGACCACGGGGCGGTCGGCCTGTTCGACGTTTGCCATCTACCTCGCCTCCTGTGCGGTCTTGCCGGGGTTTTCGGCCTCGGGGCGCACAGCGTGCGCCGCCCTCTCCTCGGCTTCGTTCTGGATGACGACGGGAGTCACGTCTCCGGTCTGGGCGGCGGCCACCGCAAGGTCGACCGACTTGCCGGCCTCCTCCGCGCCGGCGGCGCCGTCGGGACGCGCACCGTCGCGCACCGCGAGCTTCTTCTCGAGCGATCCGATGAGCCGGGTGAGGGGAAGCGTCACAACGAGGTAGTAGCACGCGGCCACGATGTAGGGCGTGATGTTGCCCGTGGTCGAGGTCAGCGAGCGCGAGAACATCATGAGCTCCATGACGCCCACCGAGGCAAGCAGCGAGGTGTCCTTGTACAGCAGGATGAACTCGCTCGTGGCGGTGGGGATGACGCGGCGCACCGACTGCGGGATGATGACCGAGAACATGGTCTGCGAAGCGGTCATGCCCAGCGAGCGAGCAGCCTCGAACTGGCCCTTGGGGATGGACTGGATGCCCGCGCGGAATATCTCGCACAGGTATGCCGACGAGTTGAGCGCCAGCGCACAGAACCCGAGCACAAAGCTGTCAATGGTGATGCCGAGCAGCGGGAAGCCGAAGAAGTAGATGTAGATCTGCAGGAAGAGCGGGGTGCCGCGCACGACGTTGACGTAGAGGCTCGCCACGGCGCGCACGACGCGGAACTTGCTCATGCGCATGAACGCCAGGCCGAACCCCAGCGGGATGGCCAAGGGGAACCCGATGCACACCAGGGCCAGGGCGCGCAGCCAGCCGATGAAGAGGTTGGGGGCGGCCTGCACGGCGATCTGAGGGTTGAGGAAAAGCCTCAGAAAGGTGTTCGAGTTCCACGCCTCGACCCAGGCCTGCCCGTCAAGCCAGGTGACGATGCGCTCGACAAGGCCCTGCTCGACGATGGTCACGGTCGGCGTCTGGCCGACGTCGACTTCCTCGCCGTCCCCGGTGACGTAGGAGACGCCCATCGAGAACTCCGACTCGTTGGGCGGCGCGAGGTTGTAAATCTCGACGCGCAGGGTAAGCCCCTCGCCGTCGGACTCCTCACCCGCCAGCTCGACGCTCACGGGTTCGTCGAAGGTCAGCGTGGCACCGCTGTCGTCGTAGGAAACCTCGAACGAGACCTCGATGCGGTTGAGCCCGTCAAGCACGGTGCAGCGCACCTCGGTGCTCTCGCTCGTCTGCGTCCCCTCGGGAAACGTAAACGAAAGGGACGCCACCGTCTCGTCCGCCTCGAGGGAGCCCACCCAGGTGAAGCGCGTGGGCACGCCGCCGAGCACGTTGGTCCCGCTCGAATCGGACCCGCGGCCGGTGGTGCTTTCCGTCGTGAGCGCCTGCGCGGGGACGGCGAAGGCGACGAGCGCAAGCGCCACGGCAACCAAGGCCGCGACCCACCGCAGCCGAACGGCGCGCCGCACGGGCGCCGGGGGATTGGTCATGGTCATGGTAGGGGCGTCCCTTCTCCGTTCGCGGCGCGGCGCCCCTTGCAAAGGATGCCGCGCCAGTACAGCCTTACGACTCGTCGCCGAAGTACTCGGCGTAAAGCTCGTCGTAGGTGCCGTCGTCGCGAATCTCCTGGAGCGCCTCGTTGAGCGCGTCGCGCAGGGTGGGGTTGTCGTAGGAGACGGCAATTCCGTACTGCTCGCCCGTCGCGATCTCCTCAAGCACCTCGCAGTCGGGATAGGAGGAGTTGATCATGTACTGTGCGACAGGCAGGTCGATGCAGACGGCGTCGGCGCGACCCGACTCCAGGGCCGCGAAGCACGTGCTCTGGTCGTTGTAGGGAACGATCTCGCAGGAGGTCAGGTTCTCGTTCGCCCAGTCCTGGCCCGTGGTGCCCGACTGCACCGCGACCGTGAGGCCGTCCAGGTCTTCCAGGCTCTCGTAGCCCGAGTCGGCCATAACCGAGACCGACAGGTTCGAGTCGAAGTAGGGGTCGGTGAAGTCGACCTCCTCGCGGCGGGTATCGTTGATCGTGATCGACGAGACGGCGACGTCCATGATGCCCCCGGTAGCGACCGAGGCGACGAGGGTGTCGAAGTTCTGCGGCGCAAGGAACTCGAGCTCGAGGCCCATCCGCTCGCACATAGCCGTCAGCATGTCGTATTCGAACCCCTGCGGCTGCTCGCCGTCCATCCAGATGAAGGGCGGGTAGTCGCAGTCGGAACCCACGGTGAGCACGCCGTCGGTGATGAGGCCCAGATCGGCGTCGGTGTCTTCGTCGGCGTCGGACTCGGATTCGTCCTGAGCCTCGTCCTCGTCGTCGGCCGCCTCCTCGCTGGAGCATCCCGCAAGGGCGCCGAGGGCTGTGGCCGACGCGGCAGCCGACAGGCAGACGAACGAGCGACGCGACAGCGCCGACAGGGTGTTTGCGCCCGGGTTGGTGCGTTTCATGGGTACCTCTTTTCGCTCGGCGTTCGGCGCGCTGTTTCACGACAGCGCTGTACAATTCCAGTATAAATTCGTTTTTTTGCATAGTTGTACCATGACATACGCTTGTAACAAAAAACGCCCCGCCCTCCTTATTTCCAGGGAGGACGGGGCGCTGCAGGCGGCGCGCAATACCTTTGCGGGCCGCCTTAACGGATATTGGCGAGCGTGAAGTCGTCGATGCCCTTGAAGACGTCCATGGCCTCCTGGACGTCGTAGTCGGACAGCGTGATGGCGCTGATGGCCTTGGTGAGGCGCACCGCCTCGTCGAGCGAGCGCTGGTGGATATTGCGCCCCGTTGCGTTGCCGGATGCGCCGCCCACATGGATCTGCTCCCAAAGCTGCGTGAGGAAGGTCTCGGCGTCCACCGTGGAACCGCCGGCGCACACCAGGCCGCAGCGGCCCGCCGCCGTGGAGGCCTGCTTGAGCAGCTCGGCAGAGGTGGCGTCGCAACCCTCGGCGGGCTTGGGGGGGTTCACCTTCACGAAGTCGGCCCCCAGGCACAGCGCACAGCCCGCGGCACCGGCGATGAGGTCGGCGTCCTTCTCGGCGCTGACGGCCTTGCCGCGCGGGTAGATCCAAAGAACGACGAGCAGGCCGTTGGCGTGGGCCTCCGCAATGAGTTGGCCGGCCTCCTCCACCATCTGGGCCTCGTACTCGCTGCCCAGGTAGACGGTGTAGCCGACGCCTACCACGTTCACACCTGCGTCGCGCATGTCAAGGACGTTCTCGAGGTCGGAGAGCATCGGCGAATAGGGGTCGCTCTGCGAGGTCTTGACGATGTTGGTCTTGGAGTTCATCTTCACGAGGTAGTTGACCTCAGGGTAGTCCTCGGCGTAGTGCGCCACGAGGCCGCGCTGCGCGGCCATGACGCCGACGGTGCCCTGCGAGGCGATCTGGAACAGGTGCTCGGGGTCGGCGTCGGCGATGTCGATGCCCTCGCCGTAGAAGTCCTTGTTGAGGTGCTCGAACTTCTGGTCGCAGGCGAACAGCATGAGACGGCCGGTCCCCCGGGTCGCCGCCATGAAGTTGTCGCGATAGGCGTCTTTGAACTCGGGCATGACGTCGAGCGGGACGCGCACGTCCTCACGCGAGATCTTGGGCATCGCTTCCTCCTCTTGAAGGGCATGGGCTTATGTCTGCGGTTGGCCGCGAACGCGCACACGCCGCAGGGGCGATGCGCTCCTATAAGGGTACACGCCCACGCGGCGCGCTCCAAGCGCCCGAGGGCGGGTGTCGCAAAAAAGCGCAAGCACGGTTCCCCGGCGGCGCGCCGTGTCGGGCAGGCGGAACGGGCGCGGTTTCCCCGGCGGCGCGCCTACTGTTCGGCAAGCTTGGCCACGACGGTCTGGGTCTGCGTCACGTCGCCACGGAACACGCCGATGTCGAGCATGCAGTCGGCGTAGTCGCGGCCGTGGGCGATGCGCACGTAGCCGCTGTCGATCGGGCGGTTGTGCGTAGGGTCGAGCTCCCACCAGCGGCCCGCCTGGTACACCTCGATCCAGGCGTGCGTGGCCCCCTCTCCCACGAGCAGCCCCGCCACGTAGCGCGCCATGATGCCCAACGAACGGCAGACGGCTATGAGGACGTGCGCGTAGTCCTGGCACACGCCCCGGCCCCCGGCGAGGGCCTTTTCGGCCGTCGTGCGCACGGTGGTGACGCCGGGCACGTAGGAAAAGCGCTCGTAGAGCATCCCCATGGCGTAGGTCGCGGTCTCGAGCGGCGACTGCACGCGGCGGTTGGAGCGCAGCGCGGCCCGCACATCGGCCACCAGGGCGTCAATCGCCGGCCCTGGTACGGTGAGCGGCGAGGGGTAGCGGTAGAGCGGCTTGTAGGGCATCGTCTTGCGATGGCCGTGGTCCACGAAAGCGATGGCGCGCACCGACCACGAGAACGACCGGTGCGGTTCCATAAGGTGGCCGACGACGACCTGGTTGCCGAAGCTGTCGAACTCGCGGGCGTGCCAAGCCTGCGGCTCCATCTCGAAGGTGAGGCTATGGATCTGCTGCTGGGCGTTTTCCTGCGGCAGGCAGCGCAGCAAAAAGTGATGGTCGACCACGGGCCCCGAAAACTCAAGGCTCGTGGTGTAGTCAACGATGAGCTTCTTCACAAGCGGCTCCGGAGACAGACGGGTACGGCGGCTTCGGACGGTGGGAGAACCTCACGCCTCGACCGCGTCGCCGGCCGACAGGACGTTGCCATCTTCGTCGAGAACGGGCACCGGCGCAACCGCACGCACACGACCTGCAAGATCGTCCGAGTAGCCGCGCGCCGCCACGGCGTCGGCCACCGAGGAGATGGGACCGGCCAGCAGGCCGCGGGCGCGCTCGGGCAGGATGCCGAGGTTGAAGTCGAGGCGCACCACCGGCGCGCTGAAGTCGGCCTCGGGGCGCTTGAAGCGCGAGTAGAGGTCGAGGCGCTCAACGTATTTGCCCGCCATCACGAACGCCTTGACCTCGGCCGAGGAACGGCCGTCCTCAAGGGCACCCCAGAACGCGAGCAGGTGGTCGCAGACCGAGCGCTGCTTGGTGAGCCGCCCCTCCTCGGCCTGCTTGGAGTCGCGCAGGAAGGTGAGGGCGAGCTCGATGTAGGCAAGCGTGCCGGTGCCGATCTCGGGACGCAGCATCACCGCGTTGTCGAAAGCGGCGTTCATGCTCGCGCATACCGAGTTGGGGTTGGAGCGGTTGTAGAGGAAGTCGTACAGAAACGACGAGAAGTTGCTCATGTCGGCGTTGAGGTCGAGCGCGTCGCTGAAGACGCGGAAGCGGTCGGGCGAGTGGTCGAGGCACGTGTCGTAGTACGGGATGAACGTGCGCAGCGTGGTGAAGACGCGCTCGGAGTAGCGCCCGAGCCACCACAGCTCGTCGACTTTGTTGACGGTGATGAGTCCCATAGGAAAAGCCTGCCTTTCATGCACGGCGCCGCGACCGGGAGGCGCCGCACGGGTTTGCAGCGGGCGCGTTCGGAGGCGCACTCCCCTTCTAGTGCGCAAGCGCCCAGGTGTCTTTGAAGCCGCCGCCCTGCGAGGAGTTCACGACCATCGAGCCCTCCACACGCGAGAAGCGGGTGAGGCCGCTGCGCCAGACCTTGGTCTCCTTGCCCGACAACACGAACGCGCGCAGGTCGGCCATGCGGCGGCACGGGTTTCCGCCCTCGTCGACCGCGGGAAGCGAGCGGAAGTCCACGACCTCCTGGGCTATGAAGCGGCGCGGCTCGGCCTTGATGGAGGCGCGCAGGCGCTCCAGCTCGCCGGCCTCGAGCTTGCTGCCGAACACCACGCCGTAGCCGCCGGCCTCGGCGACGTCCTTGATGACGAGCGAGTCGAGCCGTTCCATGACATAGGCCATGTCGTCGGGGAAGATGGGCAGGTAGGTGGGAGCGTTCTCGATGATGGGCTGCTCGTTGAGATAGTAGTGGATCATCGCCGGGACGAAGTAGTAGATGCCCTTGTCGTCTGCCACGCCGTTGCCCGGCGCGTTGACGATGGCCACGTTGCCCGCACGGTAGGCGCTGATGAGGTTGGGCACGCCGATAAGCGAGTCGGGATTGAAGTAGAACGGGTCGAGGAACTCGTCGGAGATGCGGCGGTAGACGACACCCACCTGGTGCTTCTCGCCGAGGTAGTCGACGAAGTAGAGCTTCTCGTTCTCCACGACGAGGTCGTCGGGGAAGGCAAGGCTCGCACCGGTCTTCTCGGCCAGGTAGCTGTGCTCGAAGAACGCGGCGTTGTAGCGGCCCGGCGTGAGGACCACCGGCACGCCCGCACAGCCCACGAAGTCCATGCTCTCGCGCAGAAGCTCCGGGTAGGCGCGGTTGTCAAGCACGGCGTACTTGCGGAATATCTCGGGGCTGACGTGGCGCTCGATGTCGCGCACGATGAGCGGGTAGCTCGCCCCCGAGGGGATGCGCAGGTTGTCCTCGAGGATGTACCAGGTGCCGTCCTCGGCCTGCACAAGGTCCTCGCCGGCGATGTGGGCGTAGACCCCGCCCGGCGGCATGACGCCGTTGACCTGCGGCAGGTAGCCGCTCGAGGAGTAGATGAAGTCCTCGGGGATGATGCCGTCGCGGACGATCTCCTTGTCGGAGTAGATGTCGCGCAGAAAGGCGTTGAGCGCGTCCACGCGCTGGATGAGGCCCTTTTCGAGGTGCTTGAATTCCTCGGCGCCGATGACGCGCGGGATAGGGTCGTAGGGGAACAGCTGCTCGAGGAACTCGCCCTGCTTGTAGATGCCGAACCGCACGCCGTTGCGCGCCAGCTCGCGGTTCATGCCGTCGCGGCGGTCGATGAGCTCCTTAAGGTCTATGAACGGGTCGAGCTTTTCCATCTATGCCCCCTAAACGCTGATCGAGTGCGAAAGGCCGAAGGGCTGCACGGCAACCCTTCGGGCAAGCCTAGCACTCGCACACGGCGGAGGCGCGCGATGGCGCGGCATTGTTCAACGGGTGGAAACGCACCGTCCGGCGGGCGGGACGCCCGTGCAGGTGGGCGGTGCCGGGACGTCCGCGTCGGGGCGGTCTACGGAACCGTCCCGCTCACCGCATCGCCCGCCGCACGAAAGGGTTGCCCCGCAGCTCATCGCCAATCGTGCTCTCGGGCCCGTGCCCGGGCAGCACGCGTGTGGCGGGCGGCAGGGCGGCCAAGCGCGCCAGGGAGCGCAGCAGCGCCCCCGCGTCGCCGCCCGCCATGTCGGTGCGCCCCGCCGAGCCGGCGAACAGCGTGTCGCCCGTAAAGGCCAGACCGCACGCCTCCTCCACGTAGGACACGCCGCCCGGGGTGTGGCCCGGACATGCGACGACGCGAAAGCACAGCTCCCCCGCCTCCACGAGATCGCCGTCGGAAAGGGCCCGGGCAGGGCGGCTCGCGACCCGCACGTCAAAACCGAAGTCGCGCGCGCCCGGCGCGCGCGGCGCCTCGAGAGCCCGCACGTCGGGCGCGCCGGCGACCCAGCCGCCCGCCGACAGCGAGGCGACCTCGTCGAGGGCACCCACATGGTCGAAGTGCGCATGCGTCACGAGCACGAGCGACACCGGGCGACCGGCGAGAGACGCGCGCACGGCCGGGGCGTCGAAGCCGGGGTCCACCACGACCGCCCCTCCGAGCCCGTCGTCCACCAGGTAGCAGTTGGTCTGCAGCGGACCCACCGCCAGGCGGCGCACGGCGCCTGCGGCGGGCATGGCCGCGCCCGGAACGCTGCTAGCGGTCATCGCCACGCCGCCTGCCCTTGGCCTTGGTCCCCTCGTTGGGCAAGGCGCGGCGCGCGTCGAGGACGCCGTCGATGCGTCGGATAAGGTGCAGCAGGGAGTCGAGCCGGCTCACCTCGCCCAGCTCGACGAGGAAGCGCAGCGTGGCGATGCCGCTGCGGTCGATACGCGTGCCCGACGACACGATGTTGCAGCCCGAGTTGCTGATGGCGCCCGAGACGTCGACGAGCAGGCCCGTGCGGTCGACCGCCTCGACGGCGATCTCGACCTGAAAGAGCGGGGCCTGGTCGGTGTCCCAGCGAACGCCGATCATGCGGCCCTCGCTGCGACGCAGCTCGGCGACATTGGGGCAGTCGGCGCGGTGCACGCTCACGCCGCGGCCGCGCGTGACAAATCCCACGATGTCGTCGCCCACCACGGGGTTGCAGCAGTGCGCAAGGCGCACGAGCATGTCGGAGTCTCCACCCTCCACCACGACGCCGCTTTTGCTCAGGGCGCGTTTGCGGCGCTCGGCGGCGGTCTGCGTGGCGCGCGAGAGGCGCGGCGGGGGCGCGGCGCGCGTGGTGAGGCTTGCGAAGGCGCGTTTCTCGGCCTCGGCCTGAGAGTCGGTGGCGTTGTCGAGCAGGGCCTTCACCTTGCCGGCCACCATGCGTGCCGACGACTTGCCGGAGGTGATGGCCACGTAGAGGTCGTCGACCGAGGCAAAGCCCAGGTCGGGGGCGAGCTTGCCCAGAGCCCGCACGGTGCGCGGGGTCGAGATGCCCACGCCGACCTTGCGCATCTCGCGCGCCAGCGCCTCGCGACCCTGCGCCGAGTCGTCCGCCTTGGTTATCTTGCTCAGGTAGCTGCGAATCTTGGAGCGGGCGCTGGGAGTGCGCACCATGTTGAGCCAGTCGCGACTCGGGTGGGCGTTGTTCTGCGTGAGGATCTCGACGCGGTCGCCCGTCTGCAGCTCGTAGGAGAGCGGCACAACGGTGCCGTTGACCTTGGCGCCGACGCAGTGGTTCCCCACCTCGGTGTGCACGGCGTAGGCGAAGTCGAGCGGCGTGGAGCCGGCGCGCAGGATCTGCACGTCCCCCTTGGGGGTGAACACGAAGACCTCGCTGTCGAACAGGTCGATCTTGAGGGCCTCGAGGAACTCCTGGGGGTCGGACAGGTCGTCCTGCTGCGTCCAGTCGAGCGTGCGGCCCAGCCAGGCGAGCTGGTTGTCGAGGCGCTGGGCCTCGGAGGCCTTGTTGCCTTCGGAGTTTCCGGCCTGCTTGTAAAGCCAGTGGGCCGCGATGCCGTACTCGGCGTGCTGGTGCATCTCCTCGGTGCGGATCTGGATCTCGAGCGGGCGGCCCGCCGGGCCGATGACCGTGGTGTGCAGCGACTGGTACATGTTGAACTTGGGCATCGCGATGTAGTCCTTGAAGCGTCCGGGCATGGGCGTCCACAGGGAGTGCACCGCGCCGAGCACGCCGTAGCAGTCGCGCACGTCCTCGGTGATGACGCGCAGCGCGATGAGGTCGTAGATGTCGCTGAAGTCCTTGCCCTTGTTCTTCATCTTCATGTAAATGGAGTACAGGTGCTTGGGACGCCCCGCGATGCGGTAGCCCTTGATGTTGGCGCGGTCGAGCTCGCCGCGCAGCACGCTGATGACCTCGTCGAGGTAGCGCTCGCGCTCCTCGCGCGACTCGGCCACCATGCGGGCGATCTTGCGGTACTTGTCAGGTTCGAGGTAGAAGAACGACAGGTCCTCGAGCTCCCATTTGATGGAGCTGATGCCGAGGCGGTTGGCCAGGGGCGCGTAGATCTCCATCGTCTCGTGGGCCTTGAAGATGCGCCGGTCCTCGGGGATGGCCATGAGGGTGCGCATGTTGTGCAGGCGGTCGGCGAGCTTGATGATGATGACGCGGATGTCCTTGGCCATCGCGAGGAACATCTTGCGCAGGTTGAGCGCCTGGCGCTCCGAGAGCGAGTCGACCGAGATGTTGGTGAGCTTGGTAACGCCGTCCACCAGGTCGGCCACCTGCTTGCCGAAGAGCTCCTCGATGTCGTCGAGCGTGGCGTCGGTGTCCTCCACGGTGTCGTGCAGCAGGCCGGCGCACAGCGTGTCGGCGTCCGAGTGCAGGTTCTGGGCAAGGATGATGGCAACCTCGACGGGATGGTTGATGTAGGGCTCGCCGCTCTTGCGCTTCTGACCTCGGTGGTGCGACAGGGCGCAGCGGTAGGCCTTGTCGATGCGAGCGAGGTCCTCGGGGGGTAGATACGTCCGGGCAACCTCGACAAGCAGGGCGAAGTTGTCCTGGCCTTCCTCCACCGGGACCTCAAGGGCATCGTCGGGCTGGGTGTGCGCGAGCACCCTGGTCTCCTCGGCCATGGTTTCCTCCTATCCTTGCTCTTGCCCAGGGACGATGGGACGGCTCACCCGGGCCTCGATGTCTGACGCGGCGGACTCGAGCGCCCATGTGCGGTAGCTCTCGAACTCGTCGACGGCGCGCAACCCTTCGAGGTAGCGGATCGAACGCGTGAGGTCCATCCGCTCGGGCGAGGGCACCATCGAGATGCGCCGTGCGGCGCCGTAGCCGGTCGTGGTGACAAAGCCCAGCTCGCGGAAGATGGCGATGCCGCACGAGACGCCCTTGTCGTTAAGCGCGCAACCCGCGGCTGTGGCCAGGCAGTCCTCGGCCAGCTCGGCGTTGGTGGCCGAGAAGCCGTCCGCACCGTCGCGCCGCGCGGCGCGGTCGCGCTGGGTGAGCGCGCGGTAGAGCGTCACGAGGTCGTCGCGCGAGGGCGCGTCGCTTGCCAGGATGCGCTCGTTGATGCGCGCGTCGTAACCGCCGTAGGCCAGATGGATCCACGCGTCGCCGCCGTCGCGCCCCGCCCGGCCGCTCATCTGGTTGAACTCGACCTCGCCGAAGGGCAGGTGGTAGAGCACGACGTGGCGCACGTCGGGCAGGTTGACGCCCTCGCCGAAGGCGCTCGTGGAGACCACGAGGGTAAGCTCGCCGCCGCGGAACGCCTCCTCCACCGCAGCGCGGTCCGAACGCGACAGGCCGCCGTTGTAGAACGCGACGCGCCGTCCCCGCTCCCACACCCGTCGGCGCAGGGTCCGGGCTAGGGCGACGGTCTGCTCGCGCGAGTTGACGTAGACGAGCGTCTTGGCGCCGGAGGCCAGCAGGCTCACAAGGCGGTCGTCGCGCCCCATGCCGCCGCGCTCGTCGAGGACGTGCAGGTTGGGACGGTGCGACGGGTCGAGCACGAGGCCCTCCTCGCCGATGCCGAGCAGCCGGCGGATCTCGGAGGCGACCGGGGCGCTTGCGGTTGCGGTCACGGCAAGCGTCGTTGGGCGGCCCAGCTCGTCAAGCACGCGCGGCATGTCGAGGTAGGCGGGCCGCGCGCCGCCCTTGGCTTGGCCGGCGTGGTGCGCCTCGTCGACGACGACGAAACCCACGCGGCCCGAGCGGGCGAACGAGCGCGAGTGTATGGCAAGGAACTCGGGGGTGGTGAGCACGATGTCGACCTCGCCAGCCGCCAGTCCGTCGAACACCGCGTCGCGCTCCTCCAGACGCGTCTCGCCGGTAAGCACGCGGGTGACCATGCCGAGCCGGTCGAAGACCTGGCCCAGATGGAACGCCTGGTCGGACACCAGGGCGCGCAGCGGGTACACGAACACGCTCGCGCGGTTGCTCATGAGCGCGCAGCGGGCGGCGTGTACGTGGAAGATGAGCGACTTGCCGCGTCCCGTGGCCATGACGCACAGCGTGCTGACGCCGGCATCGAGGTTGGCAAGCGCACGGGCCTGCGCGGGCAGCAGGTCGTGCTCGCCGATGAGCAGGCGGCGCAACTCCTCGGTGAGGCTCTCGGTGTCGAGGGCCCCCAGACGGGCGCGCTCCCCCGAGCGCTCGCGCACGACGGAGAGCTCGTCGGTCGAGGCGGCGCCCTCGCGCACGCGCACGAGGATGTTGACGCCCAGGGGACGCGTCTCGTCCTGGCCGCCGGACACGTTCTGCACGGTGGCCTCGTAGCCTGCCCCGCGGTCTATCTGCGGCGCGATCGCGGCGGCCACGAGGCGTTTGAGGTAGCCCACGGCCCGGCCGTCCTCGGTGTGCACGGCCACGGCAAACGGGTCGTGGGGGTTGTCGGGCTCGCGCACCACAAGCAGGCGCTGCCCGGCCGTAAGCCCGCGCGCGACACCCTGGCGCCCTTCGAAGGTGACGCCGACGACCTTGGTGTGGAACTGGCGGGCGTTGGCCAGCCCCGCGAGCTCGCTTTCGTTGAGGAACTCCTCGGCGCGCTCGAACAGGTCGTCCACCAGCGCGACGGTGGCGGTGGAGACACCGGAAGGTTCGGGGTCGTCGCGGCGCAGCACGTCCTTGACGTGAAGCTTGCAGCTGATGCGGCCCTGCCAGACCTCCACTTTGGGCTCGAACACGATGTCGACCGCGCCGTCGTATTCGGCGAGCTCCTCGACGTCATGGGCGTTGAACATGATGCACGGCACGCTGCCCGACGCGTCGCTCGCGACGAACGAGAAGTGGCGGCCGTCCTCGCCGCGGCGGCGGCGCTCCCCCATCGTCACCCCGGTGGCGGCGAGCAGGGGGACCTCGTTGCCTTGGCCGAACGGCTGCATCACCGCGAGCGACCCGACGGTCTCCGCCGTCATCTCGGACAGGCCCACCTGGGCGGAGACGGGGCTGCGGTCCTCGAAGTCGTCTTGCGGCAGGGCCCCAAGGACCTCCTGCATGCGATCGCGGAAGGCGTCGAGGTTGCCCGCCTCGAGCGTGACGCCCACGGCGCCGGCGTGCCCTCCGAAACGCACGAGCAGGTCGGCGCACTGCTCGACGGCGTGGAACAGGTTGACCTGGCCCACCGACCGGCCCGATCCGCGCGCGATGCCGTCGCTGATGGTGAAGATGAGCACCGGCACGTGGTAGCGCGCGACCAGGCGGCTTGCGACGATGCCCTTGACGCCCTCGTGCCAGCCCTCGCCCCCCACGACGACCACGCGGCCGCCGTCGTAGGTGGCCTCGACCATCGCGGTGGCCTCCTCGGCCAGCTCCGCCTCGATGGAGCGCCGCTCCCGATTGATGGCCTCGAGCCGCTCGGCCAAGGCCTCGGCCCGGACGGGGTCGTCGGCCATGAGCAGATCGAGGGCGACGGCCGGGTCGTCCATGCGGCCGGCGGCGTTGAGGCGCGGGATGAGCGAGAAGGCCAGGTCGTCGGCCGTCATCGCGTCGAGCGAGCGGCGCGCCTGCGCGGCAAGCGCCGCAAGGCCGCGGCGCTGCACGGAGCGCATGCGCTGGATGCCCTCCGCCACCAGAGAGCGGTTCTCGCCGGAGAGCAGCATCATGTCGCTCACGGTGCCCAGCGTGGCGATGTCGGTGTAGGTGCGCCACAGGTCTGGCCGGCCGAGGCGCGCGCCGAGCACGCAGACCACCTTGAGGGCGACGCCCACGCCGGCCAGCTCGCGCGAGGGGCACGCCGGGTCGAGCTTGGGGTCGCATACCGGCACACCCCGCGGCACCAGGTCGCCCGGCTCGTGGTGGTCGGTGACGGCGACGTCGATGCCGGCCTCGAGCAGCGCGGCGACCTCCTCGGCGGCGGCGATGCCCGTGTCGACCGTCACGATGAGGCCGGGGCGCACCAGCTCGAGCAGGCGTTCGACCGCCGCAGCCGACAGGCCGTAGCCCTCGTCGAAACGCCGCGGGATGAACGGGGTGACCGAGGCCCCCAGCTCGCGCAGGGCGCTCGTGAGCAGGCAGGTGGCGCTGATGCCGTCGACGTCGAAGTCGCCGAAGACGGCCACGTCCTCGCCGGAGGAGACGGCGCGCTCAAGGCGGTCGACCACCTCGGAAAGCCCGGGGATGAGCAGCGGGTCCTCCCAGTCGCGGTCGAGCGACGGCGTGAGGAAGGTCCGCGCCTCCTCCGCCTCGGATATGCCGCGGCCCGCCATGATGCGGGCCACGAGCGGGGTCACCCCGCAGGCGGCCTCGATGCACTCGGCCGCCTGCGGGTCGTAGGGTATGAGTTCCCAGCGCTTGCTGCGCGAAAGAGACGCCATTACACGACCCTGTTCTTCTTCTTGGACTTGGGCTTCTGCCCGCGCTGCCCCTGCTGGCCGGACGCGTCGGACTGGCCGGAGGTCGGAGCCCCTTTGGCCGGGGCGGCGTGCGCGGAGGACTCGGCCGCCGCCTTGAGGGCGGCCTTCTCGCCGTATTTGGCCTCGGCGTCGCGCCATTGCGGCTCGCGGCCCTTCCACAGCGCATAGGCCGGGGCAGCCAAGGCGATGGACGAGTAGGCGCCCAGCACCAGGCCCACGACCATTGCAAACGCGAAGCTCTTGAGCGTCTCCCCGCCGAAGACGAGCATCGCCAAAACCGGGACCACGCTCGTGAGCGCCGTGTTGATGGAGCGCACGATGACCTGGTTCTCCGACCAGTTGGTAATCTGCAGCGCGGTGCGGTGCACGCCGTCTTTGAGCGTGCGGATGTTCTCGTTGACGCGGTTGAACACCACCACGGTGTCGTAGAGGCAGTAGCCCATGATGGTGAGCAGCGCCGCGACGACGTTGGGGGTGACCTCGAACTGCGTCCAGGCGTAGATGCCCGCGACGATGACGAGCACCTGCACGAGCGACAGCACGCCCATGAGCGCCATCTTGAACTCGTAGCGGATGGAGACGAACAGCACGATGAGCGCGATGACCACGACGAACGCGACGGCCATCGAGCGGGTCACGTTGCTTCCCCAGTTGGGGCCGATGGTGCGCACACTGTAGGAGTCGTCGGCCAGGCCAAGCGCGGAGGCCACCTCACCGGCCACGACGTTGGCCTGCGACGGGTCGGTCTCGGAGGTGCGCACCATGAAACCGGCCACGTCGTTGGTCGTCGTTGTCTGGATGACGGCGTCGCTCACGCCGGCGTCGGAGAAGGCCTCGCGCATCTCGGAGATCGAGATTTCGCCGGTGTCGTTGAAAGTGATCTGCGTGCCGCCGAGGAAGTCGATGCCGAAGTTGAGGCCGCGCACGAGCAGGCCTGCGAGGGCGGCCACGACAAGCACGGCCGAGATGGCGAACAGGACGTTGCGGTGCTTCACGAACTGGATCTCGCGGCGGAAGTGGCTACGCATCGAGACCACCCCCCTTCACGGCCGGCGCGGCCGAAGGCAACGCCGCGTCCTTGCCCGCGCCGGGGCGCGTGCCCCGGCGGCCCTCCTCGATGTCCCCGCGTACGCCCCAGAATCCGGGGTGCGCGTCGATGGCCTTCCGGCCGAGCAGGCGCAGCGCCGGCGAAGTGAAGCACAGCAGCGTGAAGAACGAGCACAGCACGCCCATGCCCAGCGTCAGGGCAAAGCCGCGCACCGAGCCGGTGGAGATCGCGAACAGGCCGACGGCCGAGATGAGCGAGACGACGCCCGCGTCGATCGCGGTGCCGATGCCGTGCTTGGAGCCGCTGACCGAAGCCTGCGCCACGCCCGTGCCGCTGCGCAGCTCCTCGCGGAAGCGCTCGAGCACCAGGATGGACGAGTCGGCCGCCATGCCGATGGTGAGCACGACGCCCGCCAACCCCGGCAGCGACAGCGCGAACAGCCCCGCCGATGACAGCAGGGCGCACAGACCCAGGTAGACGATGCCGAACACCACAAGCGCGCCGGCCGTGATGAGACCAAGGCCGCGGTAGAAGAACAGCAGGTACGCGAGGATGACCGCAAAACCCACCACGACCGCGACCAAACCCTGGAAGAGCGAGTCCTGGCCCAGCGTGGGGCCGACGTAGCTCGACTCGGAGTACTCGAGCGTCACGGGCAGCGCGCCCGACTCGAGCACCGTGCGCAGCGACTGGGCGTCCTCGAGCGTGTAGTAGCCCGTGATGGAGACCTCGCCGTCGGTGATGGCCGACTGCACGGAGGGGGCCGACTGCACCACGCCGTCGAGCACGATGGCTATCTGTCCGTTGGTGGGGGCAAGAACGCTCGTGACCTCGGCGAAAGCGGCAGTGCCTTCGCTGTTGAGGTGCAGGTTCACCGCGTAGTAGGCGCTGCTTTGCGACTGCTGGCTGATAGTGACGCTCTCGATCTGCTCGCCGGTCATGAACGCAGTGTAGGTGCCCGCCTCGAGCTCGACCCCCGTCTCGCCGTTGAGGATGCGCGCACGGGCGTCCTGGTCGGCGATGTCGTTGAGGTCGACGAACTCGAGAGTGCCCGTGGCGCCCACCGTGTCGATGACCTGCTGGGCGTCGGTGGCGCCGGGGATCTGGATGAGGATCTGGTCGGACCCCTGGCTCTGGACCGTCGCCTCGCTGGCGCCCAGGGCGTTGACGCGGCTCGTGACGACGGCCACCGCCGAGGCGAGGTCGTCCTGCGTCACGGCGCTGCCGTCGGACTTGCTCGCCGTCATCGTCACCGAGACGCCGCCCTGGATGTCGAGGCCCTGGGTGATCTTCTGGTCGAGCGGCCAGAAGCCGACGGCGCACACCGCCAAGATGACCAGCAGCACCACCAGCGTGCCCCGGTAGCGGCGCACCTCCGCCGGCAGGTACCTCCTGCCCTTCCTCTGTCTGCGGCGCTTCGGCTGCTTGGCGTCCTTGCCGCGCGTCCTGCGGCCGCCGCTCGTC
Source organism: uncultured Coriobacteriaceae bacterium (assembly GCA_964619775.1). Classification (GTDB taxonomy): domain Bacteria; phylum Actinomycetota; class Coriobacteriia; order Coriobacteriales; family UMGS124; genus CAZUFB01. Next base: position 60,847 of record CAZUFB010000001.1, on the reverse strand, counting down.
GTTTCGGCCCACGCGGCGGCGGCGCTGCGGGACCCCTTCTTCTCGTTGTTCGGCATGCGCTACCTTCCGTATGCATACGCCGGACGCCCCGCGACGTCTCGGCAGTCGGGCCAAGACGCAGGGGGCGCCCGTTTCGGGTCATATGGCGAAATAGTATAGCGCTCCGCCAACCGGGCAGGCGCGTCAAATGCAATCCTGCATAAGGGCGCCCACATGTTCCAAAGACATGGTCGGAGGCAGCCCGCGACCGCGTCGAATCGGCACCCCCTCAAAAACCAGGCAGCCTAGTAGTCGGACGCGGCCTCGCTTGCCATCCAATCGTCCACGAACGCCCGATAGCGGCCTTCCACGATGGCTTGGCGCGCACGGTCCATGAGGTTCACCAAAAAATGGACGTTGTGCATCGACAGCAGGATGCCGCCGAGCATCTCCCGCTGCGTCACGAGGTGGCGGATGTAGCCGCGCGCATACCCCCCCGTGCACACCGGGCACGTGCACCCCGGGTCGAGCGGGCCGGCGTCGTGCGCGTACTTGGCGTTCTTGAGGTTCATCCGCCCCGTGCTCGAAAACGCCGTGCCTGCGCGCGCCGTACGGGTGGGCAGCACGCAGTCGAACATGTCGATGCCGCAGGCCACGGCCCGCACGAGCGTCGTGGGGTTGCCCACGCCCATGAGGTAGCGCGGCTTGGAGCGCGGCATATGCTCCGAAGCCAGGGGGGCGAGCGTCTCGAACATGACCTCGTGGTCCTCCCCCACCGAGTAGCCGCCGATGCCGTAGCCGGGGAAGTCGCCGCACTCCTCGAGGTGACGCAGGCTGCGCAGGCGCAAGTCGAGGTGCATACCGCCCTGCACGATACCGAACAGGGCCTGGTCGGCCTTCGTATGCGCCGCGAAACAGCGCTCGGCCCACATGCTCGACAGCTCCACCGCCCGCTCCACAAAGGCGCGGTCGGCCGGGTAGCCCGGGCACTGGTCGAGCTGCATCACGATGTCGGCCCCCAGGCGCTGCTGGACGGCCATGTTCTCCTCGGGCGTCCAGAAGACCTTGCCGCCGTCGTAGTCGTCGGCGCGGAACGTGACGCCCTCGTCCTCCAGCTTCACAAGGTCGCCATGGGAAAATACCTGAAAACCGCCCGAGTCGGTGAGGATGGGGCGTTCCCAGCGCATGAACGCGTGCAGGCCGCCGAGCTCCTCGACCGTGCGCGATCCTGGGCGCATCTCAAGGTGGTAGGTGTTGGCAAGCACGATCTGCGCGCCGAGGCTTTCGACGATGCCGGGCAGCAGGCCCTTGACCGTGCCCTTGGTGCCGACCGGCATGAAAACCGGTGTGAAGATGTCGCCATGGGCGGTGTGGAGGACGCCGGCGCGGGCGTGGGTCCGGGGGTCCTCGGCCAAGACCTCATAGGAAAAAAGCGCTTCCCTGCCGTTGGTGCCCGGACGGGTGACGGAGAGCGGGTCGGGGGCGCGACGGTCGCAGGGCCGGGCCGATGCCTGGGGGGCCGTATCGTCGAATGGCACGCACGTGGTCCTTTCTCGTATGCGCCGCATCGGGCAGAAGCGCCGCGGCACCGCCCGCCTGCGGCTTTTTTCGCCAAGGCCGGGGAACAGTATACCCGTACCGGCCCGACGGCCGCACAGGGCGGCGGCCGGGCACAAGGGGGCCAAAACCGCTCGGCGGACAAGCGGGGCCGCCCCGTCTTCCGTCGCGGCCCGCAACCGCAGGACAAACCGTACGCGAGAGTTTCACAGCGACCTGCTACGATGCCGCTTTCCTCACCGTCGATCGGACATGCCGTCCGCGCACCCGTCGCCCCGTCCCCAGGAGTTGAGACCTGCGCCATGCCCCATGCGAACGTCCCGGACACCGCCCCCGCCCCTTCCGCACGCCGCCTGCCCGAGCTGCTCGCCCCGGCCGGCACGCTCGACGCGTTCAAGGCGGCGCTCGCCGCGGGCGCCGACGCAGTGTACTGCGGCACGGGGGCGTTCAACGCGCGGCGCAACGCCGACAACCTCACGCTCGACGAGTTCGCCGAGGCGTGCCGGATGGCACACCTCGCCGGGACGCGCGTCTACGTGACGGCGAACATCCTTGTCCGCGAAGACGAGCTCGCCGACGCCCTGCGCCTTGTGCACGACTGCGCCGCGGCGGGCGCCGACGCCTTCATCGTGCAGGACTGGGGGCTGCTGCGCCTTGTGCGCGAGCTGTGGCCCGAGCTCGAGCTGCATCTTTCCACCCAGGCCAACGTGCACGACCCGCGCGGCGTGCGCTTCGCCCGCCGACATGGCTGCGAACGGGTCACGCTGTCGCGCGAGCTGTCGCTCATGGAGATCGAGGCCTGTTCGCACGAAGGGGCGGAACTCGAGGTTTTTGGACACGGGGCGCTGTGCGTCTGCTATTCGGGCGAATGCCTGCTGAGCAGCGTGCAGCGCGGCAGGTCGGCCAACCGCGGGCTGTGCCGGCAACCCTGCCGCCTGCCCTACCGCTTGGTGGACGCGCAGGGCCGGCAGCAGGCGCGCGCGAACGGCACGCGCCTGCTGTCGCCGCGCGACAACTGCACGATCGACGACCTCCAGGCCCTTGTGGACGCGGGCTGCGGGGCGCTCAAGGTGGAGGGGCGCATGAAGGCTCCCGACTATGTGGGCACGGTCGTGGGGGCCTACCGTCGCGCCCTCGACGAGCTCGCCGCCGGGCGGGAGCCGCAGGCCGACGCCTCCGTGATGCGCTCGCTCGCCCGCGCGTTCAACCGCGACTTCACCGACGCCTACCTGCACGGGCGCAGCGGCAACGAGATGATGTCCTACGAACGCGGCAACAACCGCGGCCAGCTTGCCGGGTCGGTCGCGCGCGTCGAGGGGCGCACGACCGTTCTGGGGCTGACGGAGCCGGTGGGCGAGGGCGATCTGCTTGAAGTGCGCAACCCGGACCGTTTCGACGACTACGTGACCGTGCCCGCCCCGCGCGACGCCGACGCGCACACCGAGCTCGGCGTGCGCCTGCCGCGCGCCATGGGCACGGGATGCCCGGTGCGCGTCATCCGCAGCGAGGCGGGCATGGCGCAGGCCCGCTCCTTCGCCGCGCGCACCTGGCCGCGCAAACGCCGCGTGATCGCGAGGGTCACGGCGCGCATCGGCGTGCCCTTCTGCGTGGAGCTCGAGACGCTGCCGGGCGACGGCCATCCGGCGCTGGGGGACCTGCCCGTGCGCGCACGGGCGGAAGGCTTCATCGTGGAGCCGGCCCGCACCCGACCGGTGAGCGCCGACGACCTGCGCGAGCACGTGGGGCGCTTCGGGACGAGCCCGTTCGAGGCCGTCTCATGGGAAATCGAGCTCGACGAAGGTGCGGGCATGGGCTTCTCGGCCGTGCACGCGGTGCGCGCCGAGGCGGTCGAGGCGCTGCGGCAGGCGCTGCTTGCGCCGTGGGATAAGCGCGCGGCCACGCTCATCGACGCACCGTTCAGCCTGAAGGCGCCGTCGCCCGCCCGCCAGTCGGGCGCCGAGGCAGGACGGGGCCGCATATGCGCGCTCGTGACCTCGCCGGACGCCGCGCGCGCCGCGACGGCCGCCGGGGCCGACGCCGTCTACGCGCCCGCCGACGATCTCGTGCTCGGCCCGGGGGCGAGCTGTCGTCCCGACCTGGCCGGCAGCGGCACGGAATGGCCTGCGGGCGTGGTGCCCGTGTTCGGCGAGGTGAGTCGCGCGTCCGACGTCCGGCGCCTCGCGGGGCTTGTCGCCGCGGGGATGCCGGTCGTCTGCGGAACGGTCTCGTGGCTCGACCTCGCCGTGGAGCGCGGCGCGCGCCCCTGGCTGTGGCACACGGTCCCGCTGCACAACCATGCCGCCGTCCGCGAGCTCGCCTCGGCCGGGGCGCAGGGCCTGTGGCTTTCGCCCGAGCTGGAGCTGCTCGAAATCGCCGCGCTTGCCCGCGCCTCGGAGATTCCCCTGGGCATCGTCGTCTCGGGGCACCTGCGCACGATGACCACCGAGCACTGCATCCTGCAGTCGATGGGCGACTGCGCCCAGAGCTGCCGCACCTGCACGCGTCGACGCATGCGCCTGACCCTGCGCGACGAGTTCGACCGCCCATCGTATGTGACAAGCGACGAGCTGGGACGTTCCCGCCTGTGGCAGGTAAGCCCCCTCGACGCGACTCCCCAGATCCCCGAGCTGCTCGTCTTCGGGGTGGAACGCTTCATGGTGGACGCCCAGCTGCTCGCACCCGAAGAGGCCGGGCGCGCCGTCGCGCGGGCCGTCCGCGCGCTCGAGGCCGCCCGTGCCGGACGCGCCCCCGCCCCGCGCGAGCACGGCGCCAACTCGGGCCATCTGTTCGAGCGCATCGGGTAGGGTCCGGCCGATCGGGAAGGCGGACGGCCGGACCCGGCCCTTAGCTCCGGTAGAACTCCTCCACGTCGGCGGCCATCTTCACGCAGGCGTCGGGGTTCACGTAGATCATGTGGCCGGCGTCGTAGAGCTTCCACGACAGGTTCTTCTTCACCTCGGGGCCCAGGTACATGCGGGACATGTCCTCGATGGGACCGAGGAACGGGGTGGCGAGGTCGTAGCGGCCGCCCAGGACGATGACCTTCATAAGCGGGTTGTGGCGCATCGTCTCGGCCAGGTCGTAGGCCACGTTGGGGGTCTCGGCCTTGTAGGCGGCGCCGGCGCTCGTGTGGGTGTGGACCCACGACAGGCCCACGGTCTCCCAGGCGCTCATCTTGTAGGGCAGCGGGTTGCGGTAGCCGATCTCGCCCGACACGATGGTGCGGAACGCCGCGGCCCACGCGGCCTTCGTGGCGGAGTCGCTCGGGTCGTCCTCCGGCGTTCCCTCGGCGCTCGTCTGCAGGAAGTTGCCCGCCTCGAAGGTGAAGCGCCCGTCGAGGCGGCCGCAGACGCGGCCTTCGTCGCGCAGTAGCTCCTGACGGAAGTCGGTGAGCTCGACACGCAGGTGCTTGCGAAGGAGGTACTTCTTGGAAAGGCCGAGGTATTTGGCCATCTCCTTGGCAAGCTCGGTCTCGACGTCGGCTTCGAGGCGGTCGCCGAGCAGCAGCGCCGGGGCCAGCCGCGTTTCGGCGAAGGTGCAGGCGCGCTCGAACAGCTCGTCGTCGGAGAGCCCCTCGCCCAGCTCGCTGCGGCCGTGGTACTTGGCGATCGCCGCGAAGGTGGGGAACAGCTGGACGTAGTTGGCGTCGTTGCCGGGGACGGTAGGCGTCCAGTCGAAGATGGCGGAAAGCATCACGACGCCGTTGAGCCCGATGGCGCGCTGCTCGAGCGTGCGGCAGAGCACGGCGTTGCGCGTGGTGCCGTAAGACTCGCCGAACAGGTAGAGCGGCGAGTTCCAGCGCCCGGTCTCCTCAAGCCAGGCGGCGATGCAGCGCGCGAAGCAGTCGGCGTCGTTGTCGACGCCCCAGGCGCGCTTGGGCTCGACGTTGTCGGCGAGCACCGACCAGCCGGTGCCCAGCGCGTCGATGAACACCAGGTCGCTCACCTTGAGCAGCGTGCAGGGGTTGTCCTCGATGGCATAGGGGGCCGGCCCGATGCGGCGGTCGCCGTTGGGGACCGCGCGGCGCGGCCCGATGCCGCCGACGTTCACGAGGACGCTCGCGCTTCCAGGGCCACCGTTGAAGCAGAAGGTCACCGGGCGCGCCGGGTCGGCGTTGCCGTCGGCGTCGACGGCCGTGTAGGTCAGCGTGAACAGGGACCCGATGGGCTCGCCGTCGTCTTCGCGCACCTCGATGTGGGCGGCGCGCGCCGTGTACGCGATCTCCCGACCCTCGCAGACCCATGTGAGGCGCGCCTGGGCGGCCTCGGGCACCTCCTTGAACGCGCGCTTGGGCTTGTCGCCCGCCGTGCAGCCTGGCTTCTGCTCGCAACGCTCTTCGGACATAGCTACCTCCTCGCCCCGTCCGCAGCCGGGCGCTCGGCCCGCCGTCGGACGGCATTCAACGGTTGGGACACCAGACGCAAGCCGGATGCGGCCCGCCTCCGACGCGGGCGGCCCCGTGAGGATTTTCTACCACATTTTAAGCACGTTATGGGGAACCGGGGAAATCCGCAGAATAGCTGCGCGAGGCGCAGGGGATGGGTGCCAAAAAGGTACGCGAGCCCGAGCGCAACGAGGCTCGGCATTTGAGAATCGCTCTAAAGGGGCCCGCCGCCCTAAGAGGCGGCAAAATGGCGGCCGCGCACGGGGTACTCCGCCACCGCCTCCTGAAAATACCGGTAGTGCTCCGCGCAGTGCGCGTCGCTTGCGATGTAGGTGTAGAGGCGCGCGTTGAACAGGCGCTGGGCAGGCTTCTTCTCGCGTCCGAGGCGGCCGCCTTTGAGAAAGTCCGCCGACGCCTGGAGCTTGCATCCCATCTGCACGAACTCCTCGGCATAGGAGACGTCCTTTTGGATAAGGCGGTAGCGTTCGGGATGGGCGATGATGACTTCGTAGCCCTTGCACTGCAGCTCGTAGACCGTGCGCTCGTACTGCTTGAACTCGACGTCGGTGGCCCGGGTCGACAGTTCGAGCAGAAACTCGTCGCTGCCGTCGAAGTGCAGCCGGTCCGCCCACTCCATGCCGAGCTCCATAAGTTTGGCATGGTTCACCTCGAAGCCCATCTGCAGCGGAAAGCCGCCGGCGTGCCCCACGAGGAGGTGGTAGGCCTCCCACATCGCGTCGTAGTCGAAGTAGGGCTCGCGGCAGTGCGGCGTGCAGACGATGCTGGTGACGCCGTGGCTCTTGGCGGCCTCGAGCATCGCAAGGCTTTCCTCGAGGTCCTTCGCGCCGTCGTCGACACCGGGCAGGATATGGCAGTGGATGTCGCGCACGAAAACCCCTTTCGGCGAGAGACGTTGACCGCGGAGACGACTCCGCCGTGCCCGCATAGCGTAGCACGGTCGGTACCTGCCGGCGTGCAAACACAAGTTAGACGCACACGACTTGCAAGTCCCGTACACCGCGCGCAGAGTCCGGCAAAACCTCAGTCCTCCTCTTCGGCCTCCACGGCGGCAAGCACGCGGCCCACCAGGTCCCACACCGCCTCGTCTTCGATGGCGGCGAGATCGAGGACCGGCGGCTTCCTGGGCGTGCAGCCCGCCTCGACCTGCGCCGTGGCGCGCTCGACCTGCCCCAGGTCGAGCACCTGCGAGGCATAGGTTCCCACCTCTCCCCTCTCGTCGGGCACGGCGTCTGCATAGACCAGGTAGGCGGCACCGCTTTCTTCCGCGACAAAAGCGAACAGCGCGTCATAGCGCGCATAGGCGCCCCCGTTGTCGGGAGCGCGGAAGGTGAAGTCGCACGAGAGCAGGTCGATGCCGTCGAGGTCGTCGGAGACGGTTGTACCGTCGGCCATGGTATAGGCCTCCCTTGCCGGTCGGGCGGCGTGCGGTGCCGCCGTTGGGGACGTATGGCGGTCATTGTACGCCCGGGTGCCGCAGCGGTGCCCGGGTGCAAAAAGAGCGCACAAACCGCCACAGGATGGCGCATACTTGAGTCCCATACGGAAAGGAGCACCGCCATGCGGTTCAAAAACGTCATGGTCCCCTTCGACGGGTCCGATCCTGCGCTCAACGCCCTCGGCATCGCCGTCGACCTCGTACGCGACGACCCCACGGCGCGCCTTAGCGTCGTGAGCGTCGTGCCCTCCGCAAGCGTCGGCGCACCGATGGGCCCCGAAAGCACGAGCGCCTTCGACAGCATGTCCATCGAGATGCTCGACTACGACGGCTACCGCTCCTCGGTGGAGGCGGCGCTCGACCGAGCCCGCACCGCGGCGGCCGAACAGGCGGCCCCGCTCATCGAGGGTCTGGGCGGACGGGCGGCCGTCGAGGCGACCCTGGGCGTCTCCGCCGCCTCGGGCATCACCGACTACGCCGCAGAAAACGGCTGCGACCTCATCGTGATGGGTCGACGCGGCCTAGGAGCCTTGCGCAGCATGCTCGGCAGCGTCAGCACGGCGGTGCTGCGCTCGGCCGACATCCCGGTGCTCACCGTCAAGTAGCGCGGCCGGCGCCGTCGGGCCGGACACGCCCCGCGCTTGACGCGCGCTCGGCCTACCGGTGATAAAACGTGCGCCGTTCGAACTTCGGCTCGCAGCACACGTTGACACCCAGTGTGCGATAAAGCTTCTCGTCGGCAATCGAGACGATGACCGAGAAATAGGCGTCGCACCCTGCCAGCTCGCGCACGCAGTCGATGGCACGGGCCGCAAGCGGGTTTGACGAGGCGCTCACCGACAGCGCGATGAGCATCTCCTCTGGATGCAGTCGCGGGTTCTTGCTGCGCAGGCACGCAGTCTTGAGGCGGCAGATGGGGTCGAGCGCCTCGTCGCTGATGATATAGGTCTCCTCGGGAATGCCAGCCACCTGTTTGAGGGCGTTGAGCAGAAGCGAGGAGGCGGCGCCCAGCCTTGCGGAGGTGCGCCCGGTCACGATGCGCCCGTCAGGCAGCTGCAGGGCGCCCGCCGGGGCCCCGGTCTGCCTCTCCTTGGACAGGGCCGCCGCACGGGCGGGCGACAGGTCCGCGTCGACGCCCGCCTGCTTCATGAGCAGCTCGAGCGTGGCCACCTGCCCCTCCCCCAACCCGGTGCGCTTGGACTCGGCGGCCGCCTGGAAGTAGCGCCGCACGATCTCGGCCTTGGCAGCGACGCTCACGGCCTCGTCGTCCGCAATGGCGAAGCCCGCCATGTTGACGCCCATGTCGGTGGGAGACCGGTAGGGGCTCTCGCCCATGATCTTCTCCATCATTGCTTTGAGCACGGGGAACGTCTCGACGTCGCGGTTGTAGTTGACGGCGACTTCGCCGTAGGCTTCAAGATGGAACGGGTCGATGACGTTGGCGTCGTTGAGGTCTGCCGTCGCTGCCTCGTAGGCGATGTTTACCGGGTGTTTGAGCGGAAGGTTCCATACCGGGAAGGTCTCGTACTTGGCGTAGCCGGCGGCCACCCCGCGTTTGAACTCGTGAAAAAGCTGCGACAGGCAGGTTGCCATCTTGCCGCTGCCGGGACCGGGCGCCGTCACCACCACGAGCGGGCGCGACGTTTCGACGTAGTCGTTTTTACCGAAGCCGTCGTCGCCCACGATGCGCTCGACGTCGTAGGGATATCCGTTGATCGGATAGTGGCGATACCAACGCATCCCAAGGTCGTCGAGCCTGCGGCAGAACGCGTCGGTTCCCGTCTGGCCGGCATAGCGCGTCACCACGACGCCGCCCACGTAGAAGCCCATCCCACGGAAGGCGTCCAAAAGGCGCAGCACGTCCTCGTCGTAGGTGATGCCCAGGTCGCCGCGCCGCTTGTTCTTCTCGATGTCGTCGGCGTTGATGACGACGAGGATCTCGACGTCGTCCACCATGCTGAGCAGCATGCGGAACTTGGTGTCGGGCTCGAAGCCGGGCAGCACGCGCGCCGCATGGTAGTCGTCGAACAGCTTGCCGCCGAACTCGAGGTACAGCTTGCCGCCGAACTGGGAGATGCGATCCTTGATGCGTTCGGCCTGCAGCTCGATATAGCGGTCGTTGTCGAAACCCGCACGTATGGGCATGGGCAGTCCGCCTTTCTGAATCTTCACGTCGCCTTCCCCGGGGGCGACGCGAAACGGCGCGCAGCGCCGCGCTCAACAAAACGCGCCCGAAAGGCCTCGGCCTTCCGGGCGCGCAGACGCAAACCAACCGAGACGCCCTGCCGGGACGAAGGCGCATCGCGCCGTTTACTTAAAACGCTTGCCGGCCGCAGCAGGCGCGGGAGAGGATGCGGTGCCCCTCTCAGACGCGGCGGACAACGAAGAGGAGGAGTGGTGGTGATGGCGGTGGCCGCTCCCCTTCTTGCCGGTATCTTTGCTGTAATAGTCGTAATAGTAGTAGCTCGACGAGTTGGCGTCGTCCTGACAGAAGTTGAGCACCGTGCCGATAACGTTGGCGTCGGCCTTCTTGAGCTGGGAGAAGGCGTTTTCAATTTCGGCACGCTTGGCGAAGTTCTCGCGCAGCACGAACACCGTGGCGTCGACCATCGAGGAAAGGATGGCCGCATCGACGAAGGTGCCTACCGGCGGGGTGTCGAGCACGATGTAGTCATAGCGCTCTTCAAGGACACGCAACAGCTTGCCGAAGCGTTTGGAGGAGATGATGTCGGCCGGGTTGGGAATCGAAGGCTCGGCGTCGAGGAAGAAAAGGTTGGGGATGCGGGTCTCCACGATCGCCTGGTCAAGCGGCACCTGGTCGGTCAGCACCGCGTAGATGCCCGACGCAGGACGAACACCCAGGTGGCGGTAGAGCGAGCGCTTGCGCATGTCGCACTCCATCACGAGGCAGGTCTTACCGCTTGAAGCGATGGCCTCGGCAAGGTTCACCGACACCGTGGACTTGCCTTCGTTGGGGACCGAGGAGGTCAAAACGACCGTCTTGATGGGATCGTCGACATTCGCGAAACGGATGTTTGCCAACAGGGTCTTGGCGGAATTCTGCAGGACAGAACGGTCGACGGTATAGCGTTTCTTCATGGCTGGCTACCTGTTCCCTTTCACTGCAGGCATGCGGCCGATGACCGGCACGCCCAGCAAGGCCTCGGCGTCCTCGGAGTTGCGGATCTTGGTGTTGAGCATGTCGATGAGCACGACGATGGCAACGGCGATGAACAGGCCCGCCAAGAACGCCACGGCGACGTACATCGTGCGGTTCGGACCGCTCGGATTGACGGGGGCGACGGCCTCGTCCACGATGCTGACGCTTTGGACGTTCATGACCTCGATGACAACTTCGGATACGTTTTCGGCCATCGCGTTGGCGACGTCGGCGGCACCCTGCGGGTCCTCCCCCTCGACCGATATCGTGATGACGCGGCTGCTCGTGCTGCTCGTGACGCTGACGTCGTAGCCGCTCAGGTCTTCGAGGCCAAGCTGTACGGCCGCCGCGTCGATGACGCGGCTGCTCTCGAGCAGCGCGGCGACGTCGTTGGCGACGAGCTGGCTGGCGCTCAGGTCGCTCTGCAGCGACGTGGAGCTTTCGCTGCTCGACTGCGAGAGCACGTAAAGGCTCGTCTCGGCCGTGTAGACGTTGGGCATGAAACCGTAGGCGACGACCCCCATCGCGACCGCGCAGACAATCGGCAGCACGATGACGAGCGCCAGGTGCTTTTTTAGCAGGGTGAGCAGTTCGAGCAGTGTCATGGGCTTCCTTTGTATCCAATCGAGCGTCTATCAAAAGCACATGCATAATAACCGACAGGACATGATAGCAATCCCATCAGTTTTTTCACTCCGTCGGGTAACAAGGGGCTCCAAGAAACGCAGAACAGTCGCATATCCGTCGCCGTCGGGCAAAAACACGTAACCAGCGGCCCGATTTGTGTCACGCTTAAACAAAAGGGCCCGCCTGAGAACAGACGGGCCCTCGGGTTTTTTGACGAGTTCCACAAATTCTCCGAACCGGCCTCGGACCGATCGGGGCGGCTAGCAGATCTTGACGACCCAGCCCTCGGGGCCCTCGATCGCACCCTCCTGAATGCCGGTCAAGGTCTCGCGCAGCTTGGTCATGACCGGGCCCATCTCGTCCATACCGCTTGCGAACTCGACGACCTGGTCGCCGTTCACAACCTTGCCCACCGGCGAGATGACGGCCGCGGTGCCGCACAGACCGCACTCGGTGAACGAGGAAACCTCGTCGAAGCGCACCGGGCGCTCGACGACCGTCATACCGAGCATCTCCCGGGCCACGTGCACCAGCGAGCGGCGCGTGATGGAAGGCAGGATCGAGTCGGTGTGCGACTGAGGCACCACGAGGGTGCCGTCCTGCGCGACGAACAGGAAGTTGGCACCGCCGGTCTCTTCGACGTAGGTGTGGCTCTGCGAGTCGAGGAACATGTTCTCGGAGAAGCCGCGCTCGTGGGCGAGTTCGTAGGGGTAGAGGCTCATCGCGTAGTTGAGGCCAGCCTTGATGTTGCCGGTGCCGTGGGGCGCGGCGCGGTCGTAGTCGGAGACGCAGATGGAAATCGGCTTGCAACCGCCCTTGAAGTAGGGGCCGACCGGGGTGACGAGGATGCGGAACTGGTAGGCGTCGGCGGGCTTGACGCCGATGACCTCGCCCGTGGCGAACATGAGCGGGCGGACGTAGAGCGAGGCTCCCGAACCGAAGGGAGGCACCCACGCGGCGTTGGCCTTGACGACCTCCTTGACGGCCTCCACGAACTTGTCCTCGGGGAACGGCGGCATCACGAGGCGGCGTGCCGAGTCGGCCATGCGCGAGGCGTTGAGGTCGGGGCGGAAGCACACGATGTCGCCCTCTTTGGTGGTGTAGGCCTTGAGCCCCTCGAAGCACTCCTGACAGTAGTGCAGGATGCCCGCGCACTCGGACAGGGTGACGGTGTGCTCGGCGGTGAGGCCGCCCTCGTCCCAGGCGCCGTCGCGGTAGTTGCACACGTAACTGTAGTCGGTGGGCATGTACTCGAAGCTCAGGTTGCCCCAGTCGAGGTCCTTCTTTTCGATGCTTGCCATTTTGCCGGTCTTCTCCTCTTCTTGATCAACGCGGTTTGGACAGGGACAAGTGTAGGCGTCGCCGCGGCGGCCTTTTTGCACGCACGGGGAAATTCGCCGGGTCTTAACATGACGGCTGTACGCCGGGAACACAAGCGTGGGCCGTGCCGCCGCGCACGCGGCGGGCCGCCCTAGCCGCGCCGGTCGATCCAGGACTCGTCGGCGGGGTCGTCGCGGAAGGCACGCAGGCGAGCCACGTCGCCCGGCGCGATGTAGCCCTCGGCGGCGGCCACCTCGACGAGCGTGTCGAAGTCGCACAGGCTCGCATGGGCAAAACCCGCCGCCTCGAAGTTGGCCCGGGCCTTCGCCATGCCGTAGGTGAAGATGCTCAGCACGCCGAGCACCTCGGCGCCCGCGTCGCGCAGCACCTGGGCGCACTCGATGGACGACCCGCCGGTGGAGACGAGGTCCTCGATGACAACGACCTTGGCGCCCGGCTCGAAGCACCCTTCGACCTGGTTTTTGCGGCCGTGGTCCTTGGCGCTGCCGCGCACGTAGCCCATCGGCATGCCGAGCCGGTAGGCTGCGATGGCGGCGTGGGCGATGCCGGCGGTCGAGGTTCCCATAAGGGCCTGGGCCTCGGGGTAGAGCTCGCGCACGGTCTGGGCCAGGCCGCCCTCCACGACCTCGCGCACCTCGGGGTAGGACAGGATGAGGCGGTTGTCGCAGTAGATGGGGCTTTTGATGCCCGAGGCCCAGGTGAACGGTTCGTCGGGGCGCAGGAACACGGCCTTGATGCCGAGCAGGCCCTTGGCGATGGCGGTTTTGTCGACCATGCGTCGCACACTCCTCTTTGTCGGTTCCGCGCAGGCCGCCGGCCGGCCGGCGGTGCACGTATACTACGCCGGACGATTGTATACTCTCACGGACACCGCGACTTCGACCGACCGTAAAAACCGAGGGGAACGGACAAGATGGCCTTTTCATCTCACGGCGCGCGCTACGACGGCGGGCTGCGCACCCAGGCGTGCGAGCTGCTCGACCAGGTCGATCGGGTGGTCCTCGACAAGACCGACGTCACCTCGCAGGTGCTCGCCGTGCTGCTCGCCGGCGGGCACATGCTGCTCGAGGACGTTCCGGGCGTGGGGAAGACCACGCTTGCCCTCGCCTTCAGCCGCCTGTTCGACCTGAGCTGCACCCGCGTGCAGTTCACGCCCGACACCGTGCCCTCGGACATCGTCGGCTTTTCGGTGTGGCGGCCCCAAAGCGGCTCCTTCGAGTACCGGCCGGGGGCGGCGCTGTGCAACGTGCTGCTCGCCGACGAGATCAACCGGGCCTCGCCCAAAACCCAGGCGGCGCTGCTCGAGGTCATGGAGGAGCGCACCGTCACGGTCGACGGCGTCACACGGGACGTGCCCGAGCCGTTCTTCGTGCTCGCAACCCAGAACCCGCTCGGTTCGGCGGGCACCCAGCCGCTGCCCCCCTCGCAGCTCGACCGCTTCACGGTCTGCGCGAGCATGGGGTATCCGAGTTTCGAGGCCGAGCTCGACATGGCGCGCGAGACTGCGCCGACAAGGCGCACCGACGGCCTCTTGCCCCGCGCCGACGCCGACGACCTGCTCGCGATGCGTCGCGAGGCGCAGTCGACCTTCGCCGGCGACGCCGTGCTCGGCTACGCCGTAAGCCTTGTCGCCGCCACCCGGGACGATCCCCGCCTGACGACCGGGGCAAGCCCGCGCGCCACGCTCGCCCTCGTGCGCACGAGCAAGGCCGCGGCGTGGCTGCGCGGGTCCGACCACGTCGCGCCCGCCGACGTCGAGCGGCAGTTCGCGCCGGTGGCGCGCCACCGCGTGCAGCTGAGCGCCGCGGCACGCACCCAGGGCCTGACGGCCGACGACGTGCTCTCCGACATCCTGAAGGAAGTTCCCCGCCCGCTCTTCGCGGGCGGCGGTCGCCCGCGGCGGGCAGGCGCGTAGCGTGGGCGGCGCGCTTGCAGCGCTTGCGGCGCTGTCCCTCTATTACGCCGGCGCCGTATACGGGACCCTCGGGCTGCTCGCGGCGGGCCTTGCGCTGGGGGCCGCCGTCGTGCTGTGTCTGGCCTTGGCCTGCTGGTCGCTCGCCCAGACGCGCGTCTCGCTCGATGCCGGAGAGGGCGAGGCCGTGCGGGACGGCACGGCGCGCGCCAAGCTGCGCGTGGAGAACCGCACCCTGCTGCCGTCGGCCTCCTTCTCGGTCGTCCTGCACCGCACGCGCCCCGACGAAGGGGGGCGTCCCGAGACGGCGACCGTGTTCGGCACCGTGTCGGGGCACCGCGCACTAAACGTGCCGGTGGAGGTGAACGCCGGGCACTGCGGGGCGGTGGACCTGAGCGTATCGCGCCTGACGGCGCGCGACCCCTTGGGGCTGTTCGCGCCGCGCCGCCGCGAGCACGCGGCGGCGCGCTTCGTGGTGCTGCCGCAGGGCGGGCACCCCGTACCGGTGGAGGGTGACGGCATCGGGGCCGGGAGGGCGGCTCGCGGCGGCGGCGCGGCGGGCACAAGGCCCGGCCCCGAGCCGCCCGACGTGCTCGACGTGCGCCCCTGGCAGCCCGGCGACGCGCAGGCCGCAGTGCACTGGAAGCTCTCGGCGCGCACCGGGGAGCTGCAAACCAAACGCTTCGCCGGCGAGGAGCCGGTGGCAACCGTGCTGCTGCTCGACTACGCCGCCGGCAACGGGCAGGCCGCCGAGACGCTCGATGCGGCCGCGCGCTTCGACGCCTGGTGCGAGGCGGCTGCCAACCTCGCCGAAGGGATGGCCGCGTCCGGCGTGGCCTTCAACGCCGTGGGTCCGGCAGCCTTCGGCGACCACCAAACCTGGGAGCGCACCGTGACCGCCCCCGACGGCGTGCGCCCGCTGCTGCGCACGGTCGTCGAGGCGTGGGCCGCACGCAGCTGCCCCGACCCCGCCCGCGCGGCGGCCGCCCTGCGCGCCCGGGAGCTGGCAGACGGCGCGCCGTTCGTGCTCTGCGGCGACCTCGCGCTGCGCTGCGGGGACGACGTGCTCGCGCGCTTCGACGCACATGGGCGCCTGACCGGCGGCGCGAACGCGGTACGGCTGGCGAGCCGGGGGACGGAAGGGGCAAAAGCCTTCGGAGGCGCCGAGGGCGGCGCGGCGCCGGGTTCTCGTGTGAAGGCGGACCGATGAAGGCCGGAAGGGCGCACCGGCAAACCGTGTGCATCGACGCCTCCGGGGCGCAGGCCACACGCCTGGGCAGACGGGCCGACGGCAACCCGTCGAACCAGGAGACCCGCACCTCGCGCGCGTTGGGCTCCTCGGTCCGCTACTTGCTGGCGCTTGTGATGCTGTGGTGCGGGCTGTGGGGCCTTGCACGGCTTGTATGCACGATGGCCGACCTGCCCTGCGACCCACTGGCTGCCGCAGCATGGGGGATGCTCCCCTGCCTGATTGCCTGCTTCGACGCCGTGTGGTGGCCGGACCGGGCCGGACGCACCGTGTTGGCGTGCTTCGCCTGCTGGGTCGGCATGCTCGCGCTGCTGCACCAACGCGTCCGCGTCCAGGCGGGCGCCTTAATGGACGCCGTCGCAAGCGGGGCGGGGGCCGCGCAGGCGGGCGACCTCGCGGTGGTCGCGGGGCTGGCCGGGGCGCTTGCGGGATGCGTCCTGTGCGCGCTTGCGCTGCTCGCCCACCGCGGCTGGACCCTTTCGCTCGTCACCTTCCCGCTTGTGCTGATATGCCCCCAGATAGGGTGCGACCCCGGCTGGCAGACCTGCGCCCTGCTGCTCGTCTACCACGCGCTCGCGCTGGCTTTCGACCAGGGCGGGCGGCGGTTCGGGCGCACGCGCCCCGGTGTCGCCGCCCTCGCGCTGGCGGTCGCCGCCCTCGCGCTGGCGGTCGCCGTGCCGGCGGCCCTTCGCTGGCAGGAGGAGCTGTCCGCACTCCCACGCGCCCTCGACCTGCGTGCGGCCGAGCTGACCGCCTCCGTGCGCGACTGGGCGGCCGAGCGCTCCGAAAGCGACGCCTCCGACGACGAGGCCGGGGAGGCAGTTGACTCTTCCGGAGGTGACATCTACGAGCAGGATTCCGCCGCAAGCGCCGCCGAAGTCGCCGAGCTGCTGGGCAACGCCGGAACGGTAAACCGCGGCGACCTGACGGCCGTGGACGGCACGGTGGCCGAGCTGACCGCCGACCGCCAGCCGCAAGCGACGCTCTACCTGGCGTACTTCAGGGGCGGGACGTACAGCGGCAGCGTATGGCAGCCGGCCGACGACCAGACTGCAGGCTACGAAGATGCCGCCTTGGCCCTTGCGGCGTTTGAGCAGGCCCTCTCCGACGGCGACGCCTGGGGAGCAAGCCCGCTCGCCCTGACCGTCACCGCCGACCCCGCCGTGCTCGACCCTCGCGACCTGCTACCCTACGCCGCCGTGCCCACGTCCTACGACGCCTCCGGAGAAGCCGGCGGTGCCGCGTCGACGGCGGCCGCGTCGTTTGCGGCGTTCGACCTTGGCACCTACGACGACATCGTCGCCCTCGGGGTTTCCCTCGACACGGACGGCGACGACGCATACGCCGCCTGGGCGCTGCAAACCTACACCCAGGTGCCCGTCGACGAGGTGGCGCGCCTTGCGCAGCTTGTGGCCGACAACCCCATGCCCGACCTCGCGTCCGCGGTGGCCTTCGTACAGGAAACCCTCGCCGACAGCGCGCGCTACACCACCGAGCCCGGAACGTTCCCCGACGGGGTCGACGTCGCCGAGTACCTTCTCTTCGAAGGCCACGCCGGCTACTGCCAGCACTTCGCCACCGCCGCGACGCTCATGCTGCGCCTCTACGGCTACCCGGCGCGCTACGTGACCGGCCTCGCCGTCCCCGCCTCCGCCTTCGAGCAGCAGGCCGACGGCACGTGGGCCGCCGTGGCCGACGGCGAGAACGCCCATGCCTGGACGGAGGTCTACACCGACGAACTCGGATGGGTTCCCGTGGAGGTGACCCCTGCCGGCAGCGAGGCCGCGCCCTGGGGCGAAACGTCGACGCAGGACGACGGGGGCGCCGACGGACAGGGTGACACCGACGGGGCGGCAGACGTCGAAGATGAGGAGGAAGAGGAGGAGGAAACGGCGGACGCAGGCGCCGAAGAAAGAGGCGGCGTGGATGCGGAGGACGCAGAAAACGACGGCAGCGAAGAAACCGACGTGGAGGAAGAGGGCGAGGAGGAAAACGCAGAGGAAGGGGAAGGGGACGCAGGCCGGCAGCCCTCTCCCGCCGCCGTCGCGTTGGCCGCAGCGGCCGCCGCGGTCATCGTGGCGGGCGCTGCGGCCCTGAGGCGGCGTCGGACGCTGCGGCGCCGCGCCCAGGCGCCGGCCAACGAAGTGCTCGCCGAGATGGTCGAGGTGCTTCACTACGGAGGTCTGCTGCAGGGGTACGGCGGCACCGAGGCGGGCTTCCCCGCGGCGCTTGCGCAGGCCGTCCCGGCCATCGGCCCCGACAGGGCCGAGCGCCTCGTCGAGGACTGCCTGCGCGCGGCTTTCGGCCCCGGCGAAGACGCCGTTCCCTGCGACCCGTACATCCAGGACGCCTACCGAGCAGCCTGCGAACAGGTGCGCGCCGGCCTGTCGCCCCTGCGCCGCGTCGCTTTCCGCTACCTTCGGGCCTTCGACTAGGGCAATCCGCAAAAACGCCGCGTTTCGTCGTGCCCGGGCACGCATACCTTTGCACGCACCGTCCCCGCGCGACTCGCTTCGCTCGGCGGTGCTGCGGACCGCTCTAGCCCCGTAGGCGCTCGGCCAGCAACCGCAGTGCGTGGCGGTAGCCTTCGATACCCTCGCCGCTCACGGTCGCAAAGCAGGCCAGGCGGGCGTAGGACACCTGGCGAAAGTCCTCGCGCGAGGCCACGTCGCTGATATGGACCTCCACGGCCGGCAGCGCCACTGCCTTGAGGGCGTCGAGGACGGCCACGCTCGTATGGGTGTAGGCCGCAGGGTTGATGACGATGCCGTCGTAGACGCCGTGGGCGCGCTGGATGGCGTCGACCAGGTCGCCCTCGTGGTTCGACTGGACGTGGGCGACCTCATCAAAGCCAAGCTCCGCACCGGCACGCCCGATGAGCGCGCAGAGAGCCTCGTAGCTCTGCGTGCCGTAGATGCCGGGTTCGCGCAGACCGAGCAGGTTGATGTTGGGACCGTCGATGACCAGGGCCTTCATAGCTCGTTCCTCCTCGCAGTCGCAAGTTGTTCGGTCCGTGCGCCGCGCGCGGCGCACGGCAGGACGGCGCCCGCCCTCCGAAGGAGTTCCGGGAAGGCGGCACCGAAGCTGGGCTGCAACCGACGCCGTTCGAGATCCGCTACCGCATGTTCGCCAGCAGGCCGCGCACCGTCTCGGCGGCGCGGCGGGCGGTGGCGGCAGGGTCGCCGGGTACGGGGTCGACCGACGCGTCGGCCCAGGCCCGGTAGAGCGGGGCGCGCTCGGCGCGCAGGCGCTCCACGCCTTTTGCCCGGCTCACGGGCCTCCCGTCCACCGGCAGCTCCTCGCCGTCTTCGGCCTCGAGGCCGCGGGTCAGCAGGACGACGGGACCGTTCTGCCGCAAGACGGGAAGGTTGTGCGGCCGGGTCACCACCCCTCCCCCGCAGGCAACCGCACGGCCCGGTCGCGCAAGGGCTTCGGCGGTGCAGGCGGCTTCGAGGATGCGGAACGCCTCCTCGCCGTCCTCGGCAAAGATGCGCTCGATGGGCTTGCCAGCCCGCAGGGGCACCAGGTCGTCGACGTCGACGAACTCCCAGCCGAGCTCCCGCGCCAAGGCGCGCCCGACGGTGCTCTTGCCGCAGCCCGGCATGCCGATGAGGCTCACGCACGCGAGGCGTCCGAGCAGCGCGTCGTACACGGAGCGCTCGACGTCCTCTCCGCGCTCAACCCCCAGAAACAGGTCGCTCGAGCGGCGCGCCTGCGCCACGAGCATGAGCAGGCCGCCCGCCGCCGGCACGCCCAGGTTTCGGGCGCGCTGCACAAGCCGGGTGGCGAGGGGGTTGTACACCAGGTCGCACACGCAGGCAAGACGCGGGAAGGCCGCCAGGTCGACGAGAGGGGCGTCGTCGGCGTGGGGGTACATGCCGGCCGGCGTCGCGTCGACGACGACCTCGGCCCGCATGCGCACCGCCGCGCCGTCGGGGTCGGAAGGATCGGCAAGCTGGGCCAGCGTCACGTGGGACGAGGGGACCCGCCGCCCCGCGTCGTCAAAGACTTCGGGCGCCGCCCCGCCCCGGCGGGTCGCGGTCGCAACCTCGCGGGCACCGGCGTCGGCGAGCACGGCGCGCACCGTGGACGCCGCGCCGCCGTCGCCGAGCACCAGGCAGGCACGCCCCTCAACCTCGACCCCCGTCGACGCAAGCTCGCGCGCAAAGCCGTGGTAGTCGGTGTTGTCGCCGAACAGCGTCCCGTCGGGAAGCACCGCCAGGGTGTTCGCGTTGCCCAGTCGCCGCGCGGCGTCCGACAGGACGTCGCAGGCGGCGGCCGCGTCGCGCTTGTAGGGAATCGTCACGTTGAGTCCCCGGAAGCGGCGCGAGGCGAAGAGGGCCGCAACCCGGTCGCGCGGAACCTCGACCAGGTCGTAGGGGGTGCTGCCCAGCTCCTCGTGGATGGCGGGCGAATGGCTGTGCCCCAGGTGCTCCCCCACAAGGCCGAACGCCAGCCTCCGCCCCCCTGCGAGCACCTGCTCGAACAACGGCGCGCCGCCACCTGTCGCCAGCTCCCGTTCCATACCCGCCTCCTCGCCGTCGCCGGACAGACGTCCCCGCTACGCGATCTCGGAATAGCTCCCCAGATAGGTGAACTCCTCGCAGATGTCGTCGAGCTCGCACAGCAGCGCCGCGAACTCGGGCGCGTACACCGGCGTGTCGAGGTCGAAGTAGAACATGAACTCGAAGTCGCGCTCGGGGATGGGGCGGCTCTCGAGCTTGGTGATGTTGATGTCGAGCGAGTACAGGCGCGCAAGAGCCTTGTAGAGCGAGCCGGGCTGGTGGGGCAGCACCATCATGAGCGAGGTGCGGTCGGCGCCGGGGAAGATCTTCAGGCCCTTGGCGATGCATGCGAAGCGCGTGTAGTTGTTGCCCGTGTCGTTCACCGAGCGCGCCAGGGTCGCCAGCCCGTAGATCTCGGCGCAGGAGCGGCTGCTGAGCGCGGCGACGTCCGTGCGGCCCGAGGCGGCCACGAGGCGCGCGGCCTCGGCGGTATTGGCGACCGCCGTGACCTTGACGCCCTTGCGGCCCTCGAGGAAGCCGGCGCACTGGGCGATGGCCTGCTCGTGGGAGAAGACCTCCCTGACGCCGTCGAGGGTGGCGCCGGGCAGGGCGAGCAGGTCGTGGTCGACCTTGAGGCGGCAGGTGCGCACGATATGGAAGTCGTGCTTCATCATGAGGTCGTACACCGCGCTGACGGTGCCGGCCGAGGAGTTCTCGAGCGGCACGACGCCGAAGTCGCAGAAGCCGGCCTCAACGGCCTGGAAGACGCCCTCGAAGTTCTTGAAGAAGCTCACCGTGGGGTGCTTGAACATCTTGCCGCAGGCAATCTGCGAGTAGGCCCCCTCGACGCCCTGGCAAGCGACCGAGGCCGCCGGCGGGAAGAGCCGGGGGGTGTCGCACAGGGCGGCCTCGATTTGCTCGCGCAGCGGGGTCGTGGGGTGCAGCAGGCGCTCCTGGTATCCGCGGCTCATCTCCATGAGCAGCGAGAAGAGCACCGTGGCGTAGCTGCCCATGCCCTCGCCGGCCTTCTCGCGAACCTCGGCCAGGATGGCGCGCTCGCGGGCGGGGTCGTTCACGGCCTTGCCGGTGGCGCGCTTGGCCTCGGCGATGCGCGCCGCCAGGTCCATGCGGCGCTCGAAGAGCTCGAGCATCCGGACGTTGACGTCGTCCATCTCGTCGCGCAGGACAAGCAGGTCGGGTGTGGTTTCGGCGGTCTGTTCCATGGCAGGTCCTTTCAGGAGGCGATGTCGGGAGGGTCGGAAGGAAAAGGGTCAGGGGGCACCCCAGGCCGCGCGGTCGCCGAACAGGCGGCGCAGCCGGTCGAGCTCGGCGGGGTCGCGGCCCAGGTCGCTGACCGGCCCGAGCAGGCCGTCGTCGGCCAAGGCGTCGGCGAGCGCCAGGGCGCAGGCGGCTTCCACGACCGGCACCGCGCGCGGCACGATGCAGGGGTCGTGGCGCCCGACGACCGAGAGGTCGGCGTCGGCACCCTCCCCCAGGTCCACGGTGCGCTGGGGCAGGCCGATGGAGGGCGTGGGCTTGAACGCGGCGCGGAAGACGACCGGCATGCCGGTCGAGACGCCGCCGAGGATGCCGCCGGCGTTGTTCGAGCAGGCGCGCACCCGGCCGTCGCCGCCGACGCGGTAGGGGTCGTTGTTCTGGCTGCCGTAGAGCCCCGCCGCGGCGAAGCCGGCCCCGAACTCGACCCCCTTGACCGCGGGGACACCGAAGACGGCCTGCGCGATGCGGTTCTCGAGCCCGTCGAACATGGGGGCGCCCACGCCCGCGGGCAGGCCGACGGCGGCGCACTCGACGACGCCGCCGACCGAGTCGCCCGCCGCGCGCGCCCCGGCGATGGCCGCCTGCATCGCGCGGCCGGCCTCGTCGTCGAGCACGGGAAACGGCTTGGAGGCCGGCTCCGCCAGGTCGGCCGGCGCGACGCGCAGCGAATCGAACGGGACGTCCTCGACGCCGGCGACGCTCGCGATGTGGGCGCCCACGTGAACGCCGCGGCGGGCGAGCACCTGCAGACACACGCCTCCGACCGCGCACAGGGGTCCGGTGAGGCGGCCTGAGAAGTGCCCGCCGCCGGCCACGTCCTGCTCTCCGTGCCAGCGCGCCCACGCCGTGAGGTCGGCATGGCCGGGGCGCGGCTTGCGTCGCAGCTCGGAGTAGTCTTTCGAGCGCGTGTTCGTGTTGTGGACGACCAGGGCGAGCGGTGCGCCGCACGTGCGGCCGTCGGGGTTGAGGCCGGAAAGAACCTCCACCTCGTCGGCCTCCTTGCGCGGGGTCGACCAAGGGGTCTTGCCCGGGG
Source organism: uncultured Coriobacteriaceae bacterium (assembly GCA_964619775.1). Classification (GTDB taxonomy): domain Bacteria; phylum Actinomycetota; class Coriobacteriia; order Coriobacteriales; family UMGS124; genus CAZUFB01. The sequence goes on along the minus strand of CAZUFB010000001.1, from coordinate 38,366 downwards.
CGCGGCGTGCCATGAACGCGGCAAGCCCACCGAGGTCGACCGGCTCGCCGGCAGGCAGGCCGTCGACGACGACGCCGACGGCAGCCGAGTGCGACTGGCCGAACACCTGCACGCGGACGCTGTGGCCAAAAGACGAGGACACGCTACCGCCCCCTTTCGATACGGTCAGAAGGCGTGCGGCCGCGCGACGCGGCGCGAGGGGGCGTCCCGTCCGCAAAGCCGACACGCGCAAGCCCCACCGAGCCGCCGAGGTGCACGAAGTCGGCGAAGAACCCGGGGTAGGACTTCGCCACGGCCTCGGCGCCGGCAATCTCGACCGGGGCGGCCGCGCGCGTCGCGGCGACGGCCGCCGCCATCGCGATACGGTGGTCGCCGTGCGCGGACACACGGCCGCCGTCGAGACAGGGGGCCAGGGGGTCGCAGGTGCCCCCCCGCCCGTGCACGACGAGGCCGTCGGGCAGCTCCTCCACCCCGACGCCCAGGCCGCGCAGCAGCTCCGCCGTGGTCGCGATGCGGTCGGACTCCTTGAGGCGCAGGCGACCCGCGTTCACGACGCGCGTGTCGCCCTGCGCGCAGGCGGCCGCCACGCAGAGCACCGGCACGAGGTCGGGCACGTCGCGCGCGTCGACCGTCGTGCCGTGCAGCCGGCAGGGCTCCCCGGTCGCTGGGTCGCGCCCGCAGGCCAGCGCCCACCCCTCGCCGGGGTGCACGCGAACGTGCGCCCCCATGTCGCCGAGCACGTCGAGCACCGCCAGGTCGCCCTGGTCGGAGGCGAGGCCGAGGCCAGTCACCGTCACCGGCTCGCCCGACAGCGCCCCGGCGACGAGCCAGAACGCCGCGTTGGACCAGTCGCCCTCCACCGCGACCGCGCCGGGGCTCGCGTAGCGCGCGTCCGGATCCACGGCGAAGACCGCGCACTCCCCGCCTTCCCCGTCGGGCTCGAACGATTCGGCGACCTCGACGCCGAAGGTGCGCAGGGCGGCGAGGGTCATGTCGATGTAGGGACGCGACTCGACGGAGCCGTGCAGGCGGACCCTGCCACCCTCGCCGGTGAGCGGCAGCGCCAGCAACAGGCCCGTCGCATACTGCGAGCTCACGTCGCCCGGCAGGTCGAAGTCCCCCCCGTGCAGCCTCCCCCACACCTGGAGGTCGGGCATGAACCGGGGGCTCACCTGGCAGCCGTGCTCCACGAGGCGCGTGCGCAGCGGCTCGAGCGGGCGCCGGGGCAGGCGCCCTGCGGCGGAAAAGCTCGCCGGGCCGCCGAGTGCGCATGCCACCGGCAGCAGGAACCGCAGCGTCGAGCCGCTCTCGCCGCACCTGAGCTGCGGGACACCGTCCGACACGAAGGGGTTTTCGCCGTCCGCACCCTCCTCGGCGCCGACGCCCGCCGGCTCAACCAGCAGCTCGTCGCCCACGCGCCCGACGCGCGCGCCGAGGGCTCGCAGGCAGTCGCAGGTCGCCTCGATGTCGCGCGAAGTCGTGGTGCAGCGGATGCGCGTGGGGGCGTCGGCAAGGGCGGCGCAGACGAGCAGCCGGTGCGCGGCAGACTTGGACGAGATGGCGTCGAGCGACCCGCCCAGCGTGCCCGGACGGACCACGGCCTCGAGCGGTTCCCCGCCGTCCACGGCCGCAAACGCGTCGCTGAAGCCCGCCGGCCCCGGTGCCGCGCCGGCGGCGACCGCCGGTGCGAGGTCCTCGGCATACGTCGCCCCCTCGGGGGCCGGACAGCCCAGCGCGACCAGCTCGGCAAACTCGCCAAGGGACATGCGGCGCACCTCGGCCCTTCCGACGCCGCGCACCGCGACCACGTCGATGCAGTCCCCGGCGCGCTTTTTGTCGTGCACGGCCGCCGCCGCAAGGTCGGCCGCGCCGCGCCGCGACGCGGTCGGCAGGCCGAGCGAGCGCAGCAGCCCCTCGATGCGGCGCACGTCCCCCTCGGGGCACCAGCCCCTCGCGGCGCACGCGCGCGCCACGATGGCCGTGCCGGCGGCGACGGCATGGCCGTGCGGGACCGTGTAGCCGCTCAGCAGCTCGATGGCGTGTCCCACCGTGTGCCCCAGGTTCAACAGCTTGCGCGCGCCGCCCTCGCGCTCGTCGGCCTCCACCACGTCGCGCTTAAGCGCCACGCAGCGCTCCACGACGCGCGCCTCCTGGCCCTCCAAAGGACCTTGCAGCCAGTCGAACAGCTCGGGGTCGGCCATCACGGCGTACTTCGCGACCTCCCCCATGCCGTCTCCCGCGTACTCCGCGGGCAGCGTGGCCAGGCAATCGAGGTCGCACAGCACGAGGTCGGGTTGGTGGAAGGCGCCCGCGAGGTTCTTGCCCTGGGTCAGGTCGACGGCGGTCTTGCCGCCCACGCTCGAGTCGACCATCGCGAGCAGCGACGTGGCGACCTGCACCAGGTGGCAGCCGCGCATATAGGTGGCGGCGGCGAAGCCCGCCAGGTCGCCCACCACGCCGCCGCCCAGCGCAACGACGGCGCTTGCGCGCGTGAGGCCGTGCGACGCGGCCACCTCCAGGAGCAGCCGGTAGGAGTCGAGGTTCTTCGACGCCTCTCCCGCCCGCACGGCAACATGCCCCACGGCGAAGCCCGCCGCGGCAAGCGAAGCCTCGACGCGGTCGGCGTAGAGCGGCCCGACGTTGGAGTCCGTCACGAGCAGGACGGCCCCGTCGCAGCCCGGCACCGCGCCGCGCAGGCGCGCGCCCACCTCGTCGACCAGGCCGCGGCCCACCACGACGTCGTAGACGCGCGACGCGTTCACCCGAACGGTCCCCTCGACGCGCGCGCTCATCGGAGCCTCCCCTGTGCCTCTGCCGAGACGCGCCGCTCGGCCTGTTCCTTGGCGCACCGCCCGTCTGCCAGAAGGCCGCGCATGCGCCCGGCGTCCCCCGCGGCCAGCGCGTCGCGGTATTCCTGCAGGTGCCCGATGAGCTGGTCGAGCTCGAACAGCAGGTTGTCCGCGTCGTCGAGGAACAGCTCGGTCCACATGCCCTCGTTGAGCCAGGCCACGCGCGTCATGTCGCGGTAGCTGCCCGCCGAGAAGCCCCTGTGGCCCTGGGCCGTGGGGCTCTTGATGTAGGCGCTGCTCACGACGTGGGCGAGCTGCGAGGTGAACGCGATGCGCCGGTCGTGCTCCTCTGCCGAGGAAACCTGCACGCTGCCGAAACCCGCCGGTTCGAGCGCCGTGGCGACGGCGTCGAGCAGGGCCATGTCGTCGGTGCGCGGCGGCACGATCACCATCGGCGCACCGTGGAAGAGGTTCGCCCGCGCGTGCTTGAAGCCCGAGTACTGCGTGCCCGCCATGGGGTGGCCGCCAACGAAGGTGAACCCGTGCTCGGCGGCTATGGGCATGCAGGCCGCGCACACCTCGCGCTTCACTCCGCAGCAGTCCACCACGAGGGCGTCGGGGCGCACCAGGGCGGCGTTGGCGCGCAGCCAGTCGATGCACGCGCCCGGATACACCGCAAGCAGGACCAGGTCGCACTGCGGGACGGTCGAGGCGTCGAGCGCGCCGGCTATCGTCTCGACGCGCGCCGCGCCCATCGTGTCCTCGTCTAGGTCGAAGGCCAGCACGCGCCAGCCCGCATCGCGGTAGGCCTTGGCAAGCGAGCCCCCGATGAGGCCCAGGCCCAGGACGCCCACAGTCCGCTCGGTCCCCTGCGCGGCCGCAGGCCAGGTCCGCACCGCGCCCATTAGCGCACGATCTCGCGGATTGCGGCGATCTTGGGCATCAGCTCGGCGAACTGCTCGGGCAGCAGCGCCTGCTGACCGTCGGACCAGGCGCAGCTCGGATTGTCGTGCACCTCGATCTCAAGGCCGTCGGCCCCGCACGCCGTGGCCGCGAGCGACATCGGCGCCACGTAGCGCGTGTAGCCGGTGGAGTGGCTCGGGTCGGCCACCACAGGCAGGTGTGTGAGGTAGTGCAGCACGGGAACGGCATTGAGGTCGAACGTGTTGCGCGTGCGCCTCTCGAACGTGCGGATGCCCCGCTCGCACAGGATGACGTTGGGGTTGCCCTCGCTCATGATGTACTCGGCGCTCATGAGCAGCTCGTCGATCGTGCCGGCGAGGCCGCGCTTGAGCAGCACCGGCTTGCCCGCCATGCCGACCTCCTTGAGCAGGTTGAAGTTCTGCGTGTTGCGCGCTCCGACCTGCAGCACGTCGATGTCCATGTCCACGAAGAGCTGGACGTCTCGCACGTCCATGATCTCGGTGACGATGGGCATGCCGGTCTCCTCGCGCGCGGCGCACAGCTGCTCCAGGCCCGCCTTGCCCATGCCCTGGTTGGCGTAGGGGCTCGTGCGCGGCTTGAAGGCGCCGCCGCGCAGCATCGTGGCGCCGGCGGCCTTCACCGCGCGGGCGATTTTGACGAGGTTGTCGCCTTCGACCGAGCAGGGGCCGGCGATGACCTGGAAGTTGCCGCCGCCGAGGGCGATGCCGGGGGCGACCTGCACCACGGTGTCCTCGGGGTGGAACTTGCGGTTGGCGAGCTTGAACGGCTCGGAGACGCGCGTGACGCTTTCCACGATGTCCATCGACTCGAGCAGGGACACGTCGATCCTGGTGGTGTCGCCGATGAGGCCGACGACGGTGGACTGCGAGCCGGAGAGGTTCACGCCGAGGTCCTTGCTTTCGAGCCATGCGATGAGGTTGGACAGCTGCGCTTCGGTGGTGCCGGGTTTGATGACCGCGATCATAGGGGCTCCTTGCTGGTCGGCCGTATAGGCAGGCGGTGTCGGATATGTGGCTGTGCGGGCCCGTCGCACGCGAGAGGGGCGGACGGTCCCCGGATGCGAGAAGCCCGCCCGACGCTGACGCGCCGTCGGACGGGCGGGTGGCTTCGCTCTCGTTCGGTGGGTGTGCCGCGGACGCCGGCCCAACCGGGCAGGGGCGGCCCGCACGGCCCGTCCGGCGGACGGGCTTTACGAGGCCGGCAGCGCGTCGCCGAACGAGAGCGTCGTAAATCGCCCCCGCACGGCGCAGATATACGCGTAGGTGTGGACACCGGTACCGTAGGCGCCGGCAAAGACGGCCTGGCAGCTGCAACGACACACATGAAGGCATCCGGCGACAGCCGGGAAAACGGTGCGCGCTATGGCAGATGCGCGGTGCAGCATGGTTGCGAACAGGCCTTTCTGAGACGGCAGACCGTCCCGACGCCGCCCGATCCAAGGCGACGGGTGCGAACAATTGGGCGTAGTTTACTCGTTGGATGCGGGCAAAATGTCAAGAAACGATGGAGAAGAGCACAGGACGCCGACCGTGCGTCGCGTCGGGGGACAGGACCGGCACCGCTAAAGGATGAGCATCGCGTCGCCGAACGACAGCATCCTAAACCGCTCGTCGATGGCCGCACGGTACGCCTCCATGATCTGGTCGCGGGTGGCGAAGGCGCTCACAAGCATCATGAGCGTGGAGCGCGGCACGTGAAAGTTGGTGACCATCGCGTCGACCACGTGGAAGACGCTGCCCGGCATGAGGAACAGGTTCGTCGTGGCGTCCTCGCGCGCCACGATGTCGCCCCGCGAGCCGTCGGCCGCCACCGCCTCGGGGTCCCAGGCACTCTCGAGCGAGCGCACCGAGGTGGTGCCCACGGCCACGACGCGCCCGCCGGCGGCCTTGGCGGCGCGCACGGCGTCCACGACGTCTCTGGGCACGTGGTAGCGCTCGGTGTGCATCTCGTGCTGCGCGGGGTCGTCCTCCTCGACGATGCGGAACGTGTCGATGCCCACCTCGAGCTCCACGGTGGCCCAACCGACCCCCTTGGCCTTGCACGCCTCGATGAGCTCGGGCGTGAAGTGCAGGCCCGCCGTGGGCGCGGCGGCCGAGTGCTCGTCGCGCATCGCGAAGACGGTCTGGTACTTCTCCGGGTCGCCATTGTACTCGGTGATGTAGGGGGGCAGCGGCACGTGGCCGGCCCGGTGCATGGCCTCGTCGAGCGTGAGGCCGTCGGCCGCGGTGAAGCGCACGAGGCGCAGGCCGCGCTGGGGCAGGTGCTCCCCCACCTCGGCGACGAGCACCACCGGGGCGGTCATGGGGGCGAGCAGGCCGCCCGCGCGGAACTCGACGCGGCTGCCGGGCTTGAGGCGCCTGCCGGGGCGCACGAGGCACTCCCACGCGCCGCCGAGCGGGTCGAGGTCTTCGCGGCGGTTGGTGAGCAGGCACTCGGCGACACCGCCGGTGCCCGGCTTGTGCCCCACGAGCCTGGCCGGCATGACGCGCGTGCGGTTGGCGACGAGCAGGTCCCCCGGCTCTAGATAGTCGACGACGTCGCGGAAGGTCTTGAACTCGAGCGACCCGTCGTTGCGGTGCAGCACGAGCATGCGGCACGAGTCGCGCGGCTCGGCCGGTTCTTGGGCGATGAGCTCGCGGGGCAGGTCGTAGTCGAAGTCGTCGGTGCGCAGGGGACGCTGCGCGGCGGGGGTCTCGTGCTGCATCAAGGGTCTCCGGCCTTTCTGGGAGATGCGGCGCGCGGCGGCGCGCGGCGGAATGTGCAAACATAGCAGTGTAGCCGTTGGCGCGCGGCCTGTCGACGGTTTTCGGCGTTTATGCAGGTGCGCCGAAGACCGAAGGCAGCCGAAACCTCCGCATCGGCGGGACGGGAAGCGCCGTCACGAGGCGGGCAGCACCATCTCGGCCACGAACCGGTCGCCGCGGCGCTGCGCCGTGAAGCTCCCGCCGTGGTCGCGCGCGAGCAGGCGCAGGATCTCGAGTCCCCAGCCGTGCTCGTCGTCGAGCGTCCGCACGCGGGCCGGTCGAGCAGGGCGGTCCTCCCCCGCGACGGGAGCGCAGGCGTTCTCGCAGCGCACCACGAGGTTTCCCTGCGCCATACGCGCCTTCAGCTCGACCCAGCGGGAGCCTTCCGGCAGATCCGCGCAGGCGTGGGCCGCGTTGTTCAGCAGGTTCGAGAAGACCGCGCACAGCTCGAGGTCGGAAAACTCGCCGTCGTCGGGGATGGACACCGTGCAGGAGAAGGACGCATGCATCTCGCGGAACGCGGCCTCCTTGCCCACAAGCAGCGCGTCGACCACCTGGTGCCCACAGTAGCGCTGCACAGCGGGAATAAGCACGGCGGCCGCCTCGTCCACCGCCCCCAGCGTCGCGTCGCGCTCCCGGCGCTCGATGGAGGACCGCACGTCGCGCAGGTGCTCGGCGAACGCCTCGCGCATGCGGCCCGCCTTGGCCCGCTCCGCCTCGAGCGCCTCGTAGTACGACTCCTGCAGGGCGACCTGCTCCTCGAGCAGGCGGGCCTCCTCCTCGGCGCGGCTCTTCTCGACGGCGACGTCCAGGCCGCGCAGCAGGGCCACGTCTCCCACCGCGCACAGCACGGCGACCGCCAGCACGATGGCCAGGACGTACCACACCAGGCCGTAGTCGAACACGACGTGGACGACCAGCGCCTCGGCGGCCATCTGGCTGACCGGCAGCAGCCACACCGCAAGCACGTACCCTTTGCGGGTCTTCCAGCGCCCGCGCGCAAGCAGGACCATCGTCGTCGCGAACACCGCCGCAAGAAAGGCCTGCGCCGCGACTTCGGACACGATTGCGGCGTCGAACCCCATGCTATGCACCTCCTTCGGACGCCCGCTCCCCGAGCCGCGCCTCGAGCTCGCCGACCAGCGCCTCCGCGCGCACGTAGTCCCCCCGGCGCACCAGGGCCGCCACCGTCTGCAGCTCGTCGCGCAGGTCGTGGCGGAAGCGCGCCACCGCCTGCACCTCGCCGGCCAGGTCGCGGAAGTGCCCCAAGGCCGCGTCGAGGCGCGCTCGCAGCCCGTCTGCCCGCACGCGCTGCTCCCAGGCGGCGTTGGCCCTCCCCACCAGCGCGAGTATGAGCGCGTCGGCGGTGATGTTGACGAAGGCGAACACGCATGCGCCCACCAGGATCACCTGGTTGCCCCACGCGAAGTACTCGGCCACCGACACCATCGTGGTCGTGACGGCGAGCTGGGCGAAGAGCCCCAGCCCGAAATAGCGGAGCGCCGGGTTGGACTGCTGTCTAGCCGCCCTCGTCAATGCCAGGTATAGCAGGTAGAGAAGCAACGCATACACCAGGGTAAACATCGTCTCGCCCACGGCATACTGCAGCGGGTGGCCAAGAACGTTGCGGAAGTCGATGGATACCTGGACGCCTATCAACGGAACCAGCAGGGTCGTCAGCATTTCGGCCATGAGCATGACGATACCCGTCGTGACCAGGGTGAGAATCCGGTACCACAGGGCGTTGCGCGCCACGACGAGCGGGAAGACCACCAGCTGGAAGACGAGCTGAAGGGCCGCCTCGACCGTTCCAGGCGGCGCAGCCGGCATGCGGACGGACTGCTCCACCCACAGCGCCATCCACAGCACCCAGAAAAGGCGCGTGCCGCGCACCTCAAGAACCTTCCACCAGAAAAATCCCATCACCAGCCACGCCGGCAGACGGCCTAACGCGTCGAGCAGGGCATTGGCAGTCGCGATGTCCATGAGCCCCCCTTCCGTCTCATGCCCCGTCTTCCCGCGCCGGGCCTCCCGAACCGTCGAGACGACCCTGCAGCTCGTCTACCAGCGCCTCCGCGCGCACGTAGTCCCCCCGGCGCACCAGGGCCGCCACCGTCTGCAGCTCGTCGCGCAGGTCGTGGCGGAAGCGCGCCACCGCCTGCACCTCGCCGGCCAGGCCGCGGAAGTGCCCCAAGGCCGCGTCGAGCCGGGACCGCAACCGCTTTGAGCGCAACCTCTGCTCCCACGCGGCGTTGGCGCAGAAGGCGGACATCAGGATGAACGCGTCGGCGGCAATGTTGACGAGCGCGAACAGGCAGGCTGCCAGCAGAACCACACCGTTGCCCCATGCAAAGTACTCGGCGACGGCGACCATCGCGGCGATCATGCCGAACTGGGCAAGCAGGGCGGGGCCGAAGAAGCGCGGCACCGGGTTGGCCCGGCGGTGGGATATACGCGCCAAAATTATATAAAGCATCGAGAAGGAGAACGCCAGCAACAGCGTGATGAACACCATGCACAGGGCATAGGCCAAAGGATGGTCGAGCACGTCGCGGAAGTCGGACGGCATGACGATCCCGCAAGCCAGCGCCGTCAGTACCGCCAGCAGCTCCACCGCGATGCTGGCGATGGTCGTCAAGGCGAGCACGAAAACCCGGTACCACAGCCCGTCGCGCGACATGAGGAGGGGATACGCGACGCACTGGACCGCAAAGTAGAGGACCGACTCGGGGGAGCCCGTGCCCATCGCCGGCATGCGCACCGACTGCAGCAGCCACAGAGCCGTCCACAGCACCCAGTGAAGGCGGTCGCCACCGCGCATATCCAGCACCTTCGACCAGAACCAGCCCCATATCAGCCATCCCGGCAGGCGACCGAGCGCGTCGAGGGCGGCGTTGACCGCGACGGTGTCCACAACCGGTCTCCCGGCCTACAGCGTTTCGAGCAGATGGCGGTCCCAGGCGGCGCGGGTCTCCTTCTGGCGGCTTTTGCTCACGGGGACCTCCGCGCCCGAACGCAGTACCAGGAGCTCGGAGCCGAACGACGCCACCCGGGCGAGGTTCACGATGAAGCTCTTGTGGCAACGCACGAACGAGGCGGGGAGGCGCTCGCTCAGCTCGCCGAGGCGTGCATAGGTGTCAATCTCGCCGTAGAGGCAGTGGATGCGCACCTTGCGGCCCGCCGACTCGATGAAGTCGATCATGTTCACGTCGAGAAGCGAACTTCTGCCTTTGAACCGTATCTCGATGCGGTCGCGCCGCCGCTTTTCGACGGCTTGCACGGCTTTACGCAGGGCACGGCGCAGGTCGTCGGGGTTGACCGGCTTGGTGAGAAAGTAAACGTGGTCGGTCTCGTACACCGCCGTGCAGCATTCGATGTAGCCCGTCACAAAGACGACCTGCGCGCCGGGCACCTTGAGGTTCAGCTCTCCTGCCAGGTCGATGCCCTCGCGGCGGCCGCCGCCGAGCATGATGTCCATCAGCACGATGTCGGGCCGACCGCCTTCGTCGAGCCAGGAGACGAACCTCCCCGCGTCGGTGAAGCGCGTGATACGGAACTGCGAGCCGTCGTCGTGCGCCAAGGACCCGACCGTCTCGGCCAACGCGTCGGTTTGGTCGACCTGGTCGTCGACTATGGCAAGTTCATAAAGGGACATCGTCGCCTACCGTGGTCTAGGATTCCGCGGCACCCCATCAAAGAGCACGACGGCTAAAAGGTGAGGAACCATTATTGCTATTTTACCAGGACAGATAGTTCCCCGCGCGCCCGACGTCGCGACACAGGCGCCGGTTCTCGCGGGCCCGGGTGCGCTCGACGGCGGCCTCGGCGGCAGAGAAGCGGCACCCGCAGTAGTTCTGCCGGTACATGCCCAGCTCTTTGGAACGAGCCGTGGCCTGGGGGTAGCAGGGGCGAAAGTCCTGCCACACCGGGGAGAGCCCCCGCTCGGCCGCTGCCCGCACCAGTTCGCGGCCGCACACCTCGAACAGCTGGTAAGGGGACACGGCCAAGGTGGTCGATACGAACGCAAACCCCGCGTCGGCCGCCATGCGGGCCGCCTCGCGCAGGCGCAGCCGATAGCAGGCGGCACAGCGGGCCGCTCGGTTGGTTCCCCAGGGTGCCGCTTCGCGCTCCCACGCCGCGCGGTCGCAGAGGCCTTCCACCACGGGCACGCCCGCCTCTGCGGCCCATGCACGCAGGGTGGAAAGGCGGCGTGCGTATTCGTCCGCAGGCTGGATGTTGGGGTTCACGTAGGCCACGGTGACGTCGTAGCCCTGTTCCCGCAAAATGCGCACAGGCTCGAGAGAGCACGGCCCGCAGCAGGCATGCAACAGCAGGGGGATCGTCGAGGGCACGGCATGTCTCCTTTCGACGGGATTGCGGACACGGCGTACAGACGCGCATCAAGTGTTGTACGCCCGGCAGACCCGCCCGGAGGCCAAACCCGCTCCTTACAGGGCAACCGCCGCGCCCAGCTCCTCGTTGCGCTCAAAGCGACCCAGACCGGTGAGCCTCCAACCTCCGTCGGCGGCAGGCTCCACACGGCCAGCCGAAGCAAGACCGTCAAGCCATGCTTGAGCGGCAGGCTCCAAGGAGGCACTCGCCCCCTCGCCTGCGGTCACGGCCGCCGCAGTGGAACCGAGCAGGTCGAGCGCGCCTTCCATCAGGCGGACCTGGCGTGCGTCGTCCCCCTCGCGGCGCGGGTTGCGCACAAGGGCCGCGAAGTCCGCGGAACTCTGCAGATAGGCCTCGAAGCCCGACGCGTTCTCATAAAGAAAGCCGTCGTAGGAGCTGCTTGCACCGGCACCCAGGGCAAGGCGGTCGGCACCGCGGCGCAACGCGGTCTCGTAGCCGTCCTGCGCGTGGGGGGCATCTTTGCTGGTGAACATACCCACCAGGTACTCGGTGTAGCCGGCCTTGCCCAGCACCTCGCAAGCCAGGTCGTACATCGCGCGCCTCTCCTCGCGGGAAGGAAGGCCAGAGGCCTTCGCGGCGTCCGCCTCGACAAGAGGGCGCACCGTGATGTGCGCAACCCCCAGGTCGGCAACCGTGAGCAGCGACTTCCTCCACGAGGAGCTGGTCTGGCCCGGCAAGCCGTAACGCAGCCGCGCATCGACGCGCCCCACATGGAACTTCTGCAGGAAGAGCATCGCGTTTTGGATGTCGTCGCGGGTATGGCTTGCGCCAAGCGCCTTGAGCTCGTCGTCGAACACGCTTTCGACGACCAGGTTCACACGCGTGACATGGCAGCTCGTCCAGTCGGTAAGGCTCGGGGTGCACACCGTCAGGGGGTTTACCTCGATGGAGACCTCTGCCCGCGGTTTGACGTTCAACGTCTTGCGCACGTCGCGTACAAGCTTGCACACCTTGTCGGCCTTCATGATGCTCGCGCCTCCGCCCAGGCGCACCGCCGTCACGGGACGGGCGCGCAGCTCGTCGTCGAGCGCGGCGAGCTCTGCGGCCACGGCGTCCACATAGGCGGCCTTGGCCGCGCTGTCGGCCACGTAAGGCTGCCCCGCCCCGTAGGCCGGTGTTTTCAACGTGCATGGGAAGGCGACGTATACGGCCAAGTCGCGGGTCAAATCCATAGGTGCCGCGCTCCAATCTCGACGCCGCGCCGCATGAGGGCGCACCTTGCAAAAACCAAAAAGACGGGGACGGCGCTGCGCGGTGCAGAACGCCAAAAGACAGGTTCCGACATGCCGGCAGCAGTCCACGCCGAAAACACGCGCGGCGCGCTGGACCCGTAGAGGCCGGCGCACCGCGCGCTCGGTAACATGAGAAGCTTAACCCAAGCCGTCTATGCAACCAACATTAGCCATCTATCCCATACAGACTATATAGAGGCTCGAACCTGATTGCATGTTGCCCGCAGGCTGCGGACTTAGAGCTGGCCGACGGTGTGGCCGGCAAGCCAGCCGTGGGTCATGGCCATGCCCACCGAGTTGCCGGCAAACGGGGTGCTGTAGCCGATGCCGTAACGGCCGCCAAGGCAGTTGCCCGCCGCATAGAGACCCTTGATGGGGTTCCACGAGGTGTCCAGCACGTTCTGGCTGCCGTCGGTGATGAGGCCGCTCATCGTGACCATGGAGGGGCGCGAACTGTGGCTCAGGCTGCCAGTGCCGCCGTAGAACGGCGGGGTGTCGATCGGCACCATGTACGCCTTGTCCTTGCCGTAGTCGGTGTCGCCGTCCTCGGAGTAGCACAGCTCGTTGTAGTGCTCGATGGAGGAGAGGAAGTTCTCCTTGGCCTCGTCGGCGTAGCCGAGCATGTCGGCCAGCTCGTCAAGGGTCTCGGCGCCGTAGACGGTGCCGCCCATCATCTTGCGCTCGGCGAGGTTGGCGCCGATGACGAACGTGCCCTCGGCGTTGCCGATCTCGACGGCGTCCATGCCGGCCTCAAGCTGGACCATGTAGTCGTCCATGCCGAAGTTGGGTGCGCCGTGGTCGAGCGGGGCCGCGCCCACGGTCTGCTGCCAGTTGGCGTCGGAGACCCAGGCGGCGAGGCCGGAAGGCTGGCGCAGGCACACGGGCGTGAGCTGCGGGATGGCGCCCTCGTTGCAGAAGCGGTTGCCCTCGACGTTGCACACGTAGAGCGGCGCCGTGCCCCAGGGTCCGCTGGCGGCGCCGCCGAGACCCATCCAGCCGCGCGGGGAGGGCTCGATCATGCCGCCCGCCCATATGCCCATCTTGTGGCCGGCGCCGGAGCGCGAACCGGCGCTCGTCCAGTCGTCGGCGGTCGAGCCGTCGCGCTCTCCCCACTCCATGCCCTCGTTGAGCAGCGCCCAGCACATGGCCGGGTCGCCGATGAAGTCGCCCGAGCACAGGATGACGCCCTTGGCGGCGTTGAACTGGACGTAGTTGCCGTCGGCGTCGGTGGCGATAAGGCCGGTCACGTCGCCGTCCTCGTTCTGGACGAGGACCTGGCCGGTGTGTTCGAAGTACCAGGTCGCACCGTTCTCCTGCGTATACTGGACGATGTACTTGTGAACCCACTCGATATCGTTGCCGTGGTAACCGTAGAACATGGCGTTGCAGGGCCAGGTCTTGTAGCCGCCGCACTCGATGGGGTATTCGACATCGGCGCCCGACCAGGCGGCTTGGGTGTTGCACAGCGGGTACTCGAACATGTTGGACATGTCGAAGTAGCCTTCGTCGTCAACCGGCTCGCCGTCGATGACGACCTGGGTGCCGCTCAGGTAGACGTTGGAGTCGTTCTCCTGACGCTCGGCCTCGTAGGAGTCGTAGACCTCCTTGTAGCGGTCGAACATCGCGCCGGAGTTCTGAACGAAGGCCTTGATGATGTCGGGGTTCACGCGGCCGGCGGCGCGCTTGCAGAACTCGCTCGCGATCTCACCGGTGTTGTAGGGGCCGAAGCCGCGGTCGATGAGGAACTGGGAGTTGACATGGCCGATGTCCTCGCCGTACCAGCCGCTCATGTTAGCGCCGGTGCCCTCGAGGTCGACGAAGGAGCTCCACGGCTGCTGCTCGACGGTGGCGACGGTGCAGCCCTCGTCGACGGCGCCCAGCGTGGCCATGAGGCCCGAGTGGCCGCCGCCCAGCACCACGACGTCGACGTCGTAGGTGGCGCTGATCTGGTCCTCGGAGATCTCGGGGGCGGTGCCCAGCCAGTCGCCCGGGCCGCAGTAGCCCTTCACGCGGCCGTCTGAGGTGATCTCGGTGCCGAAGATGACCTCGTCGGCCTCGTCGGCCAGGGCGGTCGACGCGAAGGCCGAGGCGGCGGCGACGCCCGCGGTGGCGGTAGCGGCTGTCGCAAGGAAGCTGCGGCGGCTCAGGGGCTTGGAAGTGCTCATGGTTCCATCCTTTCGTCGGTAAAGACAAGAGCGGACAGATGCGGTAAGGTGCCGCGGGCGACGTTCGCCCGCAGGACACCACGCACTCGTTCGAGTATAGCCGCCGACCACCTGCAAAAACCATCCGACAAAGCGTTGAGACGGCGTTTAGACGGCGTTTAGTATGGTAAAGTCGCAGCTTGGAAGGCTTGTCAAGAGGAAGGGGCCCAAGGGCATGGCAAGCGACCGGAACGAAGCGCCGCACCGCGGGCCGAGCTTTCTCGACACCGTGACCCTGCGCGACGTCCTGGCGACGGCGGGCTTTGCATGCCTGCTCGCCACGATGCTTCTCTACTCGGCCGCCGCGATGCCGTTCCAGCGGTTTGCGGCCCTTCCCGACCTCGTCGAGGCTTTCGGCACCACGCCGCGCGCCGCCGCCGCACTAGGCGCCGCCGCCGCCATCGCCTCGGTGCTTCCCGCGATGCGGGTCAAAAAGGCGCTCGGCTCGCGCACCGCGATGGCCCTCGGTGCCGTGGTCTACCTCGCCGGCAACCTCTGGTTTTGTCTGATGGCGCTCGATGTGCTCCCGCCGTCCGGGCCATCGGCCGCCGGCATCCTCATAGGGGCCGGAGACGTGGCCCAGTGCCTGGCATGGGGGCGCATCCTGGCCGTGTACGACCTGCGCCGCGCCATCGTCGTCGTGGCGGTGTCGGCCGTGGGCGCCGCCCTGCTCGGCTGGGCCCAGCTCGCGATGCCCGAGACCGGCGCCGTCGCGCTCTTCATGGGATGTTCGCTGGCCTGCACGGCGCTGCCGTTCCTGCTTGCGCGCACGGGGCGCGACCGCCCCCCTGTACGGCTGCCGGCCAGGCCCGACGGCGGCGCGTCTGCGGTACGCACCTTTCTCGACGTCGCGTTCGTTCCCTCGATCGGACTCGTCCTGTTCGCCGCGTTCATGAGCCTGCGCGGCGAGGAGTTTTTCGACGACTACCCGCAATATGTTGCGATTCAGGTGATTGTGGCGCTGTTTTTGCTGCTTATTGTGCTGCTCCCCCTGCGCCGGCCGCTGCTGCAGGGCGTCTATCGGGGGTTCGTCCCCATCCTCGCCGCAGTCATGCTCGCCGTGAACTACATGGACGAGGCGGTGGGCGGCGGCTCGTCGCTGGAGGTCTCCCTCGTCATGGTGCTCTACACCGCCGCGGCGCTGCTCGCGCTCGCCACGCTCGTGGGGATGGCGCACGCCGCCGAGTTCCCGGCAGACCTTGTGTCGTCGCTCACCGTAGGGACGTTCGGCCTCGTCACGGCGATCGTCCAGGTCGCCGGTGCGCGCATAGGCATCGACAGGGCCGCGACGCACGATATCGTCGTGGTGTCGAGCGCCCTCTACGCGGCCGGCATGATTGCCTTCACCATCGTGCGGGGGCTCGGGCCCCGGGACGACGACCTCGCACGCGGGGTGCCCGCGGTGCAGGACGGGCCCGTGGCGCCCGCGCAGGCCGCGGCCGTCCCACACCGGGCCGACCGCGGGTTCGGCGCGCTGAGTCCCACGCTTGAAGGGCGCTGCGACCGGCTTGTCGCCGACTACGGCCTCACCGGGCGCGAAGACGAGATCCTGAGGCATCTTGCCTTGGGGCGCAGCAGCTCCTACATAGCCGACGAGCTGCTCATCTCCCCGAACACGGTGCGCACGCACGTCCACAACATCTACCGAAAGCTCGGCGTGGCGACGCGCGACGACATCCTGCGCCTCGTATGGGAGGGGTAAGCCGCCCTAAACGCGCGAAAGGGCCGCGGCGGGAACGCCCCGCACCGCCGCGCCCCGAGGCTACTCGGCGGCCTCGATAAGCGGGGCGGCGACCTGCTTCTTGCGCGAGAGCACGCCCGGCATCCACACGCCGCCGGGCAACGCCTCGATGCCCAGGCCCTTCTCGGCGATCTCCGCGTCGCCGCAGACGAAGACCTGCGAGCCCTCCTCGATGATGTCGGTCACCAACAGCACGAGGGTGTCGCCGCCGTTGGTCGCGCGGTAGGCTTCCATAGCCTCGAGCAGCTCGGCGGACTGCTCCAGCACGGGCTCCTTGTTC
The DNA here is from genome assembly GCA_964619775.1 of uncultured Coriobacteriaceae bacterium. GTDB lineage: Bacteria > Actinomycetota > Coriobacteriia > Coriobacteriales > UMGS124 > CAZUFB01. The sequence continues at coordinate 22,018 of CAZUFB010000001.1, read as the reverse complement.
ACGGTCTCGTACTGGCCGATGTAGACCGCCTTGCCGCCGATCTCGAAGCGCTTGATATCGCGCGAGACCATCTGCTCGGGGGTGAAACCGTCGGCGCCACGGCTCTTGAACACCTGCGCGCCGTAGGCGACCGGGTCGACGCCCAGGCGCTCGCCGAGCTGCGCGGCGACGGCACGGTCGACGTCGGTGGTGGTGGGCGACTTGAGCATCACGGTGTCGGTCATCATGGCAGAGAGCAACAGCGCGGCCTGGACGTCGCTCATATCGGTGCCGGTGGCTTCGAAGAGCTTGGCGATGACCGTGCAGCTCGACCCCCAGGGCAGGTTGACGAACGCGATTGGCTGGGCGGTGGAGACGTCGGCGATGCGGTGGTGGTCGACGACGGCCACGATCTCGGCGTTCTCGATGCCGTCGACGGTCTGCGAAAGCTCGTTGTGGTCGGTCAGGACGACCTTCTGCCTCTCGTCGCACGCCTCGATGCGCTCCAGGAGCTGCGGCTCGGCGACGCCGTGCTTCTCGAGCAGCGCCTTGGACTCGCCGGGCAGGCCGCCCAACCGGCAGGCGACGTATTCGTTGGCCGGGTCGAGGGCGTTCGCAAGTTGCGCGAGCACGACGGCCGACATGACGGCGTCGTTGTCAGGGTTTTTGTGGCCGAACACGAGGACCTTGCTCATCGATGCTTCTCCTTTTTCAGCGTCGCGCCGCACGACGGGGGAGTCTTTTGCCGCCCCCCGACGCCGGTGCGCTCCCTCTATACAGGCTTGCCGGTGATTCTACTGCGACGAGGCAGCGCGGTGCCCCGGCGCAGTCGACAGGGCTATAATCAACAGCAAATGGGCAAGCGCCAGAAAGGCCGGACGTCATGGCGACGGGGTTGTTCGCGGAGTTCTACCGCATCGTGCGCGCGATACCGCGCGGCAAGGTGGCGAGCTACGGCCAGGTGGCACGGCTGGCCGGTCACCCGCGCTCGGCGCGGTTCGTAGGCTTCGCGCTGCACGCCAACCCCGACCCGGTCGCCGTCGGCGGGGCCGTCCCCTGCCACCGCGTCGTGTTCAAGGACGGCGGCACCTGCACGGGCTTCGCGTTCGGCGGCCCCGAGGCGCAACGCCGGCTGCTCGAGGAGGAAGGCGTGCGGTTCCGACCCGACGGGCGAATCGACATGGCCGCCTGCCAGTGGGAGGTCGCCGACGCCGAGGAGTTCGACCTGCTCGAAGCGCAGAGGATGCTCTGACCGCGACGCCGGCAGTGTTGCGCGCTACCTTCGCGCACCGCGGCATTCCTCTACAAACCCCAGCACCGCCTCGAAATAGCCGTCGCCGTCGGCCAGGACGGACTGGCAGTGGCCGGCACCGGGGACGAGCAGTATGCGCTTCGTGCGCGCGGCCCCGTCGTAAAGGGCCCGGGTCATCGCGACCGGCACGAGGGGGTCGTCCTCGCCGTGGACAAACAGCACCGGCAGGCCCGGCTCGGCCAGGGCGCGCCCGGCGTCGGCCTTGAGGACGTCGTAGCCGCCGCGCTTGGTGAGCAGGTAGAGGCGCATGAGGTCGAGCGAGGGGCGCGCCGGAATGCCCAGGCTGTCGAGCGACACGGTGAAGGCCTCCCACGCCGAGGAGAACGCGCAATCCACCACCGCGGCGCGCACGCAGGCGGGCAGGTCGACCTCGGCCGAGGCGATCGCCACCGTCGCAGCCCCCATCGAGTGGCCGTGCAGCACGACCTCGGTGCACGGCGTGCCGCCCGCGGCCAGCCAGCGGCACCACGCAACGACGTCGCGCCGCTCGAGCCAGCCCATGCCCGTAAAACGCCCGCCGCTGCGGCCGTGCGCCCGCTGTTCCACCGCGAGCAGGTTGTAGCCCGCCTGGGCCCAACGCCGCGCATACTCGATGGTCTCGCGCCAGGTGCCCCGGTAGCCGTGCGCAAGCAGGACCCATCTGCCGCCCTCGGGGCGCGTGCGCAGCACGTGTCCGGCGAGGGGCGTGCCGTCCTCGGCGTCGATGCCCACGAGCTCCCAGCCGGCGGCGCCCCGCAGCCACTCCGCGGTGCGCGCTCGCTCCGCCAGGCGCGCGTCGAGCAGGCGGGCGCGCACCGCCGCGTCCATCCCGCGGGCAAAGGCCCCGTCGGCGGGCGGCAGCAGCGCGAGCATCGGGCCCACGGCGCGGTCGGTCAAGCGCTCGTCGGGGTTGTCGGGGTCGAGCCCGCGTTCGGCGAGCACGGCGCGCTCGGCGCGCTCCGCCGCCGCGTCGCGCGCGGCGAACAGCACGGCTCCCAGGTCCGCCACCGCGCGGCGCACGGCGCCGCCCTCCTTCCCGCCGGACGCCTCGGCGACCTTGGAAGGCTTTGGAGCCACGATGAAGCGGGCGACCAGCGCGCCCACCGCATAGCAACCGCCCCAGAACACAACGGCGAGCAGGGTGAGCGGCACCGCGGCGACCCACCAGCGCAGGGCCCAGCAGGCCGCCGCGCCGCCGGTAAGAATCACGCCGATTAGCCCGAGGCGCACGTACTCGCGCGCATCGGGACCGCTTCTTCGCCCCAACTCCCCGCCCCGTGCGCGCATCGTCTCCTGAGCCACGCGTCCCGACCGCCTTCCCGTCGTCCCGTACCCGCCTACAACCTGCCGCAACCAGGGCGTCCCGGCGTGCGGCCGCCGCGCACTGTCCGCTTCGATTCTGCCAACCTTTGACCAAACCGCCGGGAAACCGGCCCTAACCCTTGCCTTACGACTTTATCTTTACAATCGGCGCATAACCTTTGAGCAGCGTTTTCGTCGCACCGCTGTCCAAATGAACGGTGATTTGGTCTCCCTTGCAGGCCGTCACCGTCCCCATGCCGAACTTCTTGTGGTTCACGCGGTCGCCCGGCGCAAAGCCCTCCGACGCCTTGGGGGCGCAGCGCGCTCCCACGCCGCTCCCAAACGCCGGGGATCCCGCCGCGCCGCCCCGAGCCGGGCCAGGCCCGCCTTCGAGCGCCGACCCGAAGAACTCCGCCGCCGACCGGCCTGCCGACGACGCCCGCGCGGAACCGCTCGAACGCGTTCGGTTGCCGAACACGCTGCCGCCGTACACCTCCACGCCGTGGCCCGCGCCGCCGATGCCGTGGCGGCTGCCGCGCCGGTCGTAGCCCATGCCGTCGAAGCCTTCGCTGCCCACGCCAACGCCCACCGTGTGCTCGGGCGGGATCTCGTCGATGAAGCGCGAACGGCGGTTGTGCTGCACCTCGCCGTAGAGGCGACGCGCCTCGGCGTGGCACAGGTAGAGCCGCCGGCGGGCGCGCGTGATGGCGACGTAGGCGAGGCGTCGCTCCTCCTCGATTTTGGACTCGTCGATGTTGAAGTCGAACACGTGGGGAAAGATCCCCTCCTCCATGCCGGCCACGAACACCGTGTCGAACTCGAGCCCCTTGGCCGCGTGGACGGTCATGAGGGTCACGGCCGGACCGCCCTCGCCCGCCGCGTCGAGGTCGGTGCGCAGGGCGAGCCACTCCATGAAGCCTGGGAGGTTGAGGTCGCCCGCCACAGGCCCGTCGTCGTCCAAGGCGTCGCCGGCGACGAAGGCCCTGCCGCCCGCTCCGTCGGGCGCCGTCTCAAGGGCGCCCCCGGACGTCTCCGCGCCCCCCATGACCTCGTCGTTGCTGAGCAGGTCCTCGGCAGGCTCGTGGTTGGCGACGTACTCCTTGACCACGCCGAAGAACTCGCGGATGTTCTCCACGCGGTCGCGCGCCTCGTCGGTGTTCTCGGCCTGCAGCGCGTCGATGAGCCCGCTTTTGTCGGCGATGAACTCCACGACGTCGGCCAGGTCGCCCTCGCAGGCCTGGGAGTCGCCCACCACCTGCAGGAAGCGCACGATGCCGTTGCGGGTGCGCGCCGACACGCCGGGTTCCTCCACCACGTAGGCAGCGGCGGCCTCGAAGAACGAGATGCCCCGGCTCTCGGCGAGGCGGCCTATGCGCTCCTGGGTCGTGGCGCCGATGCCGCGCGCCGGCTTGTTGACGACGCGGCGGGCCGACACGTCGTCGGCCGGGTTCACCGCAAGCTTGAGGTAGGCGGTGAGGTCGCGGATCTCGGTGCGGTCGAAGAAGCGCGTCCCGCCCACGATGCCGTAAGGGATGCCAGCCTTGACCAGGCCGTCCTCGAGCACGCGCGACTGGGCGTTGGTGCGGTAGAACACCGCCATGTCGGAGAAGGGCACGCCCCTGTCGTGCAGGCCCTTTATCTCGCCGGCTATGTAGTTCGCCTCAGCCAGCTCGTCGCGCTTGAGGCACAGCCTGATGCGCTCCCCGTCCCCCGCGTCGGTGAACAGGCGCTTGGCCTTGCGCTCGCTGTTGTGGGCCACCACGGCGTTGGCCGCGTCGAGGATGTGGCCGGTGGAGCGGTAGTTCTGCTCGAGCTTGACGGTCCGGGCCGCGGGATAGTCCTTCTCGAAGTCGAGGATGTTGCGGATGTCGGCGCCGCGCCATGAATAGATGGACTGGTCGTCGTCGCCCACCACCATGAGGTTTCGGTGCTTGGCGGCCAGAAGACGGCAGACGGCGTACTGGGCGTGGTTGGTGTCCTGGTACTCGTCGACCGAGATGTAGCGGAAGCGCTCCTGGTACTGGTCGAGCACGTCGGGGTTGTCGCTCAGGAGCCGGTGGGCGTTGACGAGCAGGTCGTCGAAGTCCATCGCGTTGGCGCGCCTGAGGCGGCGCTGCAGCTCGACGTAGACCTTGGCGGCCACCTCCTCGGGCGGCGTCTTGGCCTCGGCGAGCAGGTCGTCGGGCGTGGCAAGCTCGTTTTTGGCCTCGGAGATGCGCGCGCGCACCGAGTTGACCGGAAAGCGCTTCTCGTCGACGTTCAGGTCGTTGAGGATGGACTTCACCAGGCGCTTCGAGTCGTCGTCGTCGTAGATCGTGAAGTTGCCGGTGTAGCCGAGCCGCTCTCCGTCGATGCGCAGCATGCGGACGCACATGGCGTGGAACGTGCAGACCCACATACCCCGCGTGGGGCGGCCGTCCATGAGGGCGTCGAGGCGCTCGCGCATCTCGCGGGCCGCCTTGTTGGTGAACGTGATGGCGAGGACCTGCCACGGCGGGACGCCCAGATCCTCGACCAGGTGCGCGATGCGGTAGGTGAGCACGCGCGTCTTGCCGCTGCCGGCGCCGGCCAGCACGAGCAGCGGCCCTTCGGTGGCCAGCACGGCCTGGCGCTGGGCAGGGTTGAGGGAGTCGATGTCGATGGGCATGGGTGCGGCCTTCCGACGGCGGTTCTCGGTGCGTGAGGGCATCAGTCTAGCGCCGCCCGGCTCCCGAGGGGCTTTCCGCGCTTCGATTCGCGCAAACGCCGTATCCCCATGCATCCCTTGTGGATTCGTCTTTCCTCTTGCGTTGTGTATATGGGTGAGTATACTGTATATGTCGTATATATACATTATGTCCACCGTGGGACGCCGCGGCGGACATGCCTCGCGCGGGGACGCCTGCGCCGGGGCGCTGAAGGCACAAAGGGGCAAGTCTGTGGAACTGACCATCTCCAACTCGAGCGACAAGCCCATCTACGAGCAGATCGCCACGCAGGTCAAGGGCCTCATCCTGTCCGGAGAGCTCGAAGAGGGCCAGCGCCTGCCCTCCATCAGGGCGCTCGCCAACAGCCTGCGCGTGAGCGTCATCACCACCAAGCGAGCCTACGCGGACCTCGAGGCCCAAGGCTTCATCGAGACCGTGCAGGGCAAGGGCTGCTTCGTCGCGGGCGGCAATCTCGAACTCATGCGCGAGGAACGCCTGCGCTCCGTCGAGGCCCTCATGTCTCGCGCCGTGCGCGAGGGGCGCGAGATAGGGCTCGGCGACGCGGAGCTGGTCGAGATGTTCGAACTCCAACTGGGAGGAGACGACCGATGAAAAACCGACGCGGCGCGCACGGCGCGCCGAACACCTACGGGGACGGATGGGACGCCGGGGCGCTCGTGGAGGCGCGCGGCCTGGGCAAACGCTACGGCGGCTTTGCGCTGCAGGACGTATCCCTGACCGTCGAGGCCGGAAGCGTCGTGGGCCTGGTGGGGCGCAACGGGGCCGGCAAGTCCACGACCATCAAGGCTCTTCTGGGCCTCGTCGCGGTGGATGCGGGCGAGGCGCGCGTCTTGGGATGCAGCCCCCGCGACCTGTCGTGCAGCCCGGCCGAGGCCGTCAAGGCGCAGATCGGCGTCGTGTTCGACTCCGTGGCGCTGCCGCAGGGATGCCGGGTGTCGTCCGTCGGCCGCGTCATGCGCGCCTGCTTCGGCGACGCCTGGCAGCCCGACGAGTTCGCCCGGCTCTCCGAGCGCTTCGGGCTGCCGCAAGGCAAGCGCGTCAGGGAACTGTCGCGCGGCATGGGCATGAAGCTGTCGCTCGCCTGCGCGCTGTCGCACGGGGCCCGGCTGCTCGTCCTCGACGAGGCGACGGCCGGCCTCGACCCCTTGGCGCGCGACGAGGTGCTCGACATCCTGCGCGCGTTCATGGAGGACGACGCCCACGCCATCCTCATGGCAAGCCATATAACGGACGACCTCGAGAAGCTCGCCGACACCGTGGCGTGCATCGACGCCGGCCGCGTCGTGTTCGAACGCGCCAAGGACGACATCTGCGACCGGATGGGCGTCGCCCGCTGCCGTGCGCGCGACCTCGACGCCGTCGCGGAGAGCGGCGTCCTGGGCGGAGAGCCGCTGCTCTTCATCCGCCGTGAACTGAGCTACAACGTGCTCGTCCCCGACCGCTACGCCTTCGCGCGGGCGTTGCCCGGCATCGCGTGCGACCGCATGTCCGTCGGCGAGTATATGGAGTTCGAGCTGAAAGGGGAACGGCGATGACGACAGTGCTGCGGGCGTTGAGGTGCGAGTTCGAGGTCCACAGGTCCTACATAGGCCAGATCGCGATGCTGGGCATCCTTATATGCGGGCTGCTGAGTGCCGCGACTCAGGCGTTTCCCATGCTGCCCGGGGTGCTCTCGCTCACGTTCTTTTTCTCGTGCACGGTCACGCTGGGGACGCAGGATGAGACGAACGGCTGGGGCTCCTTCCGGCTCGCCCTGCCCCTCTCGCGGCGCGCCATCGTCGTCGCGCGCTATCTTTTCATCGTGCTTGCGGGGCTCGGCGGCATGGCGCTGGGCGCGGCTTTGGCCGCGGCGGAGCTCGCCCTCTGCGACCTTGCGGGGATCTCCTCCGTCGACGGGCTGTTCGCAGATGCGCAGGGGCTTGCGGTCCTGCAGCTGCTGACGCCCTTCTTCTTCCTCGCCGGGTCGGGCGTCCTCGGGGTCGCCGCGCCGTTCTTCTTCCGCCTCGGCGCAAGCAAGGCGACGCAGTACCTTCCCTTCGCCATACTCGTAGTGGGCATGCTGCCGTTCTTCGCCCTCTCGCTATTCGGAGAAGGCGGCGACGCCGCGCTCCTCGCGGTCATCGAGAAGCTCGGACGGTCGAGCTCGCTCGCCGCGGCCTCGGCGACTCTGGCGGCGCTGTCCATCGCCGTGCTCGTCGCCAGCGCGCTGGTGTCGGTGCGCCTCTACGAGCGGCGCGACCTGTAGGCCCTCCGGCACCGGCCGTCTGCGTCCGCGCGTGGCGGGCTTGCGGACGCAGGCGGCAGGGGCGGCCTTTCGGGCGCGAGACGCTACAATAGGGCATTCCACAAAAAACGCCGCGCGGCGTTGCGGCCGGGTCCGCGCATCCCTTGTACGCGTCGCCCCCACGCGCTCCGCGCGGCGATTCATTGGACTGCTGCAGGCGTCTTGCGCCCGGCGCACGGGCCGGCGGCGCATGTGCGCGGAAGGAGCCCCCATGTCGACGGACGCCATGGTGTTGGACGCCGCCTCGCGGCGGTCGTTCTATCGCGGGGAGGGCCTGGTCGCCGACGGTGCGGTCTCGTCCTGGCATGCCGAGCCGGATGGGGCGGGACGAACGGGCGTCACCGGCACGGTGGTCGACCGCGGGCGGACCGTGACCGGCGTGCACGTCTCGTTCGACCACGAGGCGGGCCGCATCGTCTCGTTCGGCTGCCCCTGCGGCGGCCCGCGCGGTGAAGACGGCATGTGCAAGCACGCCGTCGCCGTCGCCCTTGCCTACCTCGACGCCCGCAGGCGACGCACCCCGAACGCCGGCCCGGCCGAGGCACAGGGAACTCTGGGCGCAGACGAAGCACCCGCCGGCCCGGATGCCCCCGCGTCGTACCGCAAACCCTCCGCAGCTGGCCCCGAGACGGGAGTCTCCCGCAACGGAGGCTCGTCCGAGCTCATCGGGCGCCTCAAAACGCAGACGCAAAGCCTCCTGGCGCAGTACAAGGCCCAGGAAGACGCCAAGGCAGCCGGAGGCGAGCAGGGCGGCGCCCGGACCGGCGCCATCCAGGAGCCCCAGACCAGCCCCGAGGTGGGGCGCATGGTCCTCGCCTACTCCGAGGCCCGGTCCGCAGCCGCCGACCCGGCCCCGTCCGTCGATTGCGAAGCGGCCGGGGAGGCGGTCGAACTCTACCCTTCGATCACCGCGGGCGGCCGCGTCGGCGGTACCCCGGAGGGAGGCCGCGTCTGGGATGTGCGCCTGCGCATCGGGCGCGGGAACACCCGCTACCTTGTGCGCCGGCCCGACGAGCTCCTGCGGGCCTGGGAGACCGGGGCGCGGCACGGCTACGGGCGCAACCTTTCTTTCGCCCATACGCGCGCTGCCTTCAGCGACCGGGCAAACGCCCTGCTCGCCCTGCTTGCACGCGTGCGCCACGCCCAAGGTGCCGCACGCGGCGCGGCGCGGGCCGCCCTGCCTTCCGGCGGCGCGCCCGCCAAGGCAATCGCCCTGTCCGACTACGACGCGGCCGACCTGCTCGACGTCATGGACGGTGCGGCGGTGCAGTTCGAGCCGCGCTTCGCGGCAGGCGGCGCCCATGCCCGCGAGCTCGCCGTCGTGGATGGAGACCCCGCGCTCGAGGTGCGCGTGGCACGCGGGACGCGGGGCGGCTACGACCTGGAGCTGCCCGCAGGCAGCGACTGCGTGCTCGCCGGCAACCGCATGTACCTGCTGCTCGAGGACCGCGCCTGGCGCTGCACCGACGCCTACCGCCTGCGCATGGGCGCCTTCTGCCGTGCCGCGATGCCCGCATCCTCGCCTCTGCACGTGCGCGACGGCGACATGCCGGCTTTCTGCAGCGCGGTGCTGCCGTCGGTGGCGGCCGCCGCCCACGTGGCGCTGCCCGAGGGCGTGGCCGACCTCGTGCCCCCGCCCGCATGCTTCTCCTTCAGGCTCGGCCTCGACCGCGGCCTGGTGACCTGCGAGGCAGTCGTCTCCTACGGCGGGGTCGAGGTGGGGCTGTTCGAGCCCGTCGCCCCCGGCCAGCCCGCGCGCGACCTGCTTGCCGAGCGCGGCGCTCAGGAGACCGTGCACGGGCTGTTCGGGCACGCGCTGGTGCGCCCGTCGGCAGCCCCGTATACCCGTGCGGCCGACGACGGCCCGCGCGGGCGCGTGGCGGACTGGCCCGTCGGCGAAAAACCCGCAGGGCGGCCGTGTTTCGAGGAGGACGACGCCGAGTCGCTCTATCGCCTCCTCACCGAGGGCGTGGCGGCGCTCGGCCTGCTCGGGGACGTCTACCTCTCCAAAAACCTGCGCTCGGTCGGCGTGCGGCCGGCACCCCGCGTGCGCGTCGCAGCGTCGCTCAAGGCCGGGCTGCTCGACATCGCCGTCGACTCCGAGGACCTCTCACCTGCCGACCTGCTCGCCTACCTCGACTCCTTCGAACGTCGCCAGCGCTTCGTACGCCTGGCCGACGGCGACGTGATGCACATCGACGGCGGGGTGCGCGCGGTCGCCGAGCTGGCAGACGCCCTCGGCGTAAGCGCGCGCGGCCTGGTGGGGGGCACCGAGGAGATCCCCGCCAACCGGGCGCTGTTCGTGGACGACGCGATGAAGCGCGCCGAGGGCGTGCGCTTCGACCGAGACGAGGCGTTCCGCGCCCTTGTGCGCGACTTCGACGCGGTGGGCGACAACGACTTCGTGGAACCCGCCAGCCTGCGCGGGGTGCTGCGACCCTACCAGCGCGCAGGTTTCAAGTGGATCAGCACGCTGGCCAAGCTCGGATTCGGCGGCATCCTCGCCGACGACATGGGCCTGGGCAAGACGCTGCAGGTCATCGCCTACCTGCTTGCCGCCCACGAGGCCGGGCAAGAAGACCCGAGCCTCGTGGTGTGCCCGGCGTCGCTCGTCTACAACTGGACCGCCGAGATCGGGCGCTTCGCCCCGCAGCTCGACGTCGCCGCGGTGGTGGGCCCGTGCGGCGACCGGGCAGCCCTTGTGCGCCAGGCGCGCGAACACGATGTGCTCGTCACCTCCTACGAGCTGCTCAAACGCGATGTGGAGCTGTACGCCCGCCAGACCTTCCACTGCCAGGTGCTCGACGAGGCCCAGTGCATCAAGAACCATGCCACCCAAACAGCCCGCTGCGCCAAGCGCGTCCGCGCGCACTTCAGGCTCGCCCTCACGGGCACCCCGGTCGAGAACCGCCTCGCCGAGCTGTGGAGCATCCTCGACTTCGCGATGCCCGGGCTCCTCGGCACCTACGACGCCTTCCGTCGACGCTACGAGGTGCCCGTCGTCAACGGCGACGAGGAGGCCGCCCGCCGCCTGCAGGGCATGGTGGGGCCGTTCGTGCTGCGCCGCATGAAGGACGGCGTCCTCAAGGACCTGCCGCCCAAGACCGAAAGCGTCGTGTACGCACGCATGTCCGGCGAGCAGGAGCACCTCTACCGCGCCACCGCGAGCAGCCTGGCGCTGTCCCTGGCCAGCCAGCCGCCCGCCGACTTCGCCGCGCGGCGCGTCGAGGTGCTCGCCGAGCTCACCAAGCTGCGCCAGATCTGCTGCGACCCCCGCCTGCTCTACGAGAACTACGAGGGCGGGTCGGCCAAGCTCGAGGCGGCCCTCGAACTGGTGGCGAGCGCGGTGGACGGCGGTCACAAGGTGCTGTTTTTCTCCCAGTTCACCAGCATGCTCGACATCGTCGGCGATCGCCTGCGCGCGACGGGGGTCGCCCACCACGTGCTCACCGGGGCGACCCCCAAGGAACAGCGCGCCCGCCTCGTGGCGTCGTTTGCAACCGACGACGTGCCGGTGTTCCTCATCTCCCTCAAGGCCGGCGGCGTGGGCCTCAACCTCACCGCCGCCGACATCGTGGTGCACTACGACCCCTGGTGGAACCTCGCGGCGCAGAACCAGGCCACCGACCGCGCCCACCGCATCGGGCAGCGTAGGGTGGTGACGGTGTTCAAGCTCATCGCGCAGGACACCATCGAAGAGAAGATCGTGCAGCTGCAGGAGGCCAAGCGCGCCCTCGCCGAGAGCATCCTGGGCGGCAAGGCGGCCGCCAGCGCGACCCTCACCCGCGAGGACATCCTCGCCCTGCTCGAAGGATAGCGCCTCGGCCGTCAGGCCGGTACGGATCGCCGAAGGCGCGTCGTTAAAAGCATGGCCACCAGGCCCGGAACCGCGACCCCGGTACAGGCTCGAAAGCCCCCGAGTCGGCGTTTCCCTAGCCTGCCAGCAGGAAGTAGGCAATGACCACGACGCCAAGCGCGATGCGGTAGACGCCGAACGGCTTGAAGTCGTGACGGCGGACAAAGCCCGTGAGCCAGTTGATGGCGAGCAGCGAGGTGACGAACGCCACGGCCAGGCCCACGCCCATGATGGCCCATTCCGTGCCCGTCATAACGTTGCCGCCGAGGAGGAACTTGACGATCTTGAGCAGGCTGGCCCCAAACATGACGGGAATGGCCAGGAAGAAGGTGAACTTGGTGGCCACGCTGCGGGTCGTGCCGAGCAGCAGGCCTCCTATGATGGTGGACCCCGAGCGCGACGTGCCCGGGACGAGCGACAGCACCTGGAAGCACCCGATGCCCAGGGCGGTCTTCCACGACATCTCGTCGAGGGTCGCTATCCTGCCGAAGTCGGAGTCGTCAGCCGACGCGGGGACCGCAGGGGCCGCGAAGTGGGAGCCGCTCGGACGCACGGCCGCCTCGACGCCGGAGCGCAGCCGACGGGCGCGCCACGTCTCGACGACGATGAACGCGACGCCGTAGACGACGAGCATCGCGGCCACGACGTAGGCGTTGTAGAGGTGCTCCTCCATGAAGTCGTTGAGCGGCAGGCCGATGACCGCCGCGGGGACGCAGCCCAGGACGATCTTGCCCCACAGCCCCCAGGTGGCACGGCGGCCCTCGACGCCCTTGCTCGGCGCGAAGGGGTTGAGCTCCCTAAAGAACTGGACGACCACCGAAAGGATGGCCCCGAGCTGGATGACCACGAGGAACATGTTCCAAAACTCTGCGGAAACGTCCAGCTGTATGAATTCGTCGACCAAGATCATGTGGCCCGTCGACGAAATGGGGAGCCACTCGGTGATGCCTTCGACAAGGCCGAGGAACGACGATTTGAGCAGCTCGATGATGAAGTTCAGGTCCATCGTCAGGGTCCTCCTCGGGCACCGGTCCTTCGGCGCGACGCAAACGTCAACGGGAAGGTATTATGACGGCGCAGAATGGCACCATGCCGCCCGCCGACGCCTGTAACCGTAAAAACACGGCCGCTCGCCCCGCGGCGGGACAGGACCGCAACGGCAGGAAGCCTGCACACCAAAAGCCCCTCCGGCCGCGGTCGCAGGCCGAAGGGGCAACACCTCGGCGCGAGGAACCTCGCGTAAAACAGCCGTTTCGCTACTTCACGATGAGGACGTCGCACTCGCAGCTGCGCACAAGGAACGTCGAGATCGAACCGAGGATGGCGTACTTGATGTTGCTCAGGCCGCGGGCGCCGCAGACGACCAGGTCGGGCTGCAGCGGGACGATAAACTCGTCCATGAGGGTCTCGCGCACGCGGCCCGCCTTGGCGTCGACCGTGACGCTTTTGATGCCGGGCATGGCGCGGGCCTTCTCGACGTCGGCCTCGATGGAGTCCTTCCACGCCTTTTCGAGGCTCGGGATGAGCGTGGCCGGGTAGGTGCCGGCGGCCTGCATCGGCGTGGAGTCGATGACGTGGCCGATGTAGAGGTCCGCGCCGCTTTCGGCCGCGATCTCGCACGCGCGCTTCAAGACGCGCGACTGCATCTCGCTGCCGTCAAGAGAAACGAACACGTTCTGATAGCTGGACATTGCTTCCCCCCGTCTCCATATCGTGGGCGCAACCGCGCACCGGCGACGCGCACCTGAAAGCCGTTTCGATGCCCGTGCAACCGCAGGCAGACGCACCAAACGGTCCCACGGAGATAACCGGTGCCGCTCTGCCCCCAGTATACCTCACAATCGCCTCGCACCCGTTTCCAAAACCGCAGGCGTCGGGACGCTCGGCGCAAAAACGCCCGTCGAAACCGTCGTCTGCAACCGTGCGGCAAGGCAAAGCCGCAGCGCCCGACGACTCGCTACCTCCCGCGCGCCGCCTGCTCGAGCAAGGCCTCTCGGCTGCGCCAGTCGGGCAGGAAACGGTCCATCAGGGCCTTGAACCGCGGGCCGTGGCCGCGTTGGAGCAGGTGGCACAACTCGTGGACGACGATGAGCTCGAGGCACTCCGGCGGGAAGTGCGCAAGCGACACCGCAAGCCACACCCGATGCGCAGACGTGTTGCAGGTTCCCCAGCGCGTCTGCATGTCGCGGAAGCGCAGCTCGCACACCACCACGCCCATCCGCGACCCCCAGGCGTCCACGAGCGGCCTGGCCCGCAACGCCAGCTTGCTACGCAGGCAGGACGCCACCGCGCGCTCCACGCGCGCCGCCTCGTCAGGCCCGCAGGAGCCCCAAGCCCGCACGACTGCGGCGCGGAGTCCGTCTTCGGACGCAGGGTCGTCGTCCTTTATGCCGGACAGCTCCCTTGCAGCGCGAGGGACAAGGTCTTCGAGCGCGACCTGTTCGCCCCAGAGCAGGACGGTGGCGTCCGGTGCGACGTGCCCCCGACGGGGCGAGGCCGGAGGCGACTCCGCGAGCAGCGCGCGTCGCCCCTCGATCCACGCCGCGTTCCGTTCCACAAACGCACGCACGTCGGCGCCGCTCATGCGCACCGGGACGCTCACACGCACCGGACCCGTCGCGTCTTCGACCCGCAGATATGCACGTTTGATGTATTTGCGAGTAAGTTCGACCTCATACGGCCCGACCTGCAGGGTCTCGCGGCCTGTCGCCGCCCCGCGGCTGGGGCAGGCGCGTTCTTTGGGCATGGGGCAGCCTCCTGCGGACGGATCGGGACGGGCGGGACCCCCGCGGGCAAGGGGCGGGGTCGGCGCCCCCATGATAGCGCAAGGGAGGAACTGTTCGGCGCAGATGATAGATGCCCTAAATACCGATGAGGCCGTTTCCCGGCGCCGAAGTCTGGGCGTGCCTCATCGAGCACATTGTACTATGGGAGCGGGCCTTTCGCCGTTTCTTGGCCGGCCGCCAGCAAGACACGGCGAACTCCTACGCCATGAGGAACATCATCCCGATGATGAGCGCCATGCCCGCCACGTCTACCGGCATAAACGCGGTACCGAGCCACACGGCCGACAGCACGCACGCCGTCACCGGCTCAGCGCACCCGAGCAGGCCGGCGAGCATGCTGCCCACGAGCTTCACGCCATTGAGGTAGCACAGGTACGACATGACGGTGCCCACCGCCACGATCGCGCCCATAAAGGCCCAGCCCGTCGCGTCGAGCGAGGCCGTCAGCGTCCACGGCCGGAACAGCGCACAGCTCACGATGCCGGCCATCGTCATCGAGACGCCCGTCGTCACGATGCTTCCAAACTCGGCGAGCAGCCGACCCGGCAGCAACGTGTAGAGCGCGCAGCCCAGCGCGGTCGCAAGTCCCCAACCCAGCGTCTGGGGGCTTATGGCCAGGCTCGTGAACGACCCGTGGGTGGCCACCAGGAACGTGCCCACCAGGGCCATCCCCACGCCGACGTACTCCTTGCGCACCGGGTGGCGCCTCAGCCGAAAGCACACCACCGCCAGGATGATGAGGAGGTTGAGCGACTGGAGCACCGTGGCGGTTCCCGCATCGCTCGCATCGATCGTGAACAGGTAGCACACCTGGCACAGCAGCACGCCGAACACGCCGAACACGAACATCCCGAGCAGCCCGCGGGGCGAGGTGAGCGCCGCGACGAGGCGCCTGCGGTCGACGGCGATCGCAAGCAGCAGGAAGAACAGGCCCGCCACCGCGGAGCGAACGCACACGACCCACCGCGGGTCGAGCCCGTAGCCGGCGAACAGGAATTGGGCGCAGGTGCCAGAAAAACCCCAGCACATGGCGCCCACAAGCGTCAGCGCGATACCCAGGCCCAGGCGGTCGCCCGTGACCTGGGACGAGGGGCTTGCGGGGACCGAGTTCACGGGGCTACTTCGCCTCCGCCCAGGTCGCTCCGGTCTCGCACGACACGACGAGCGGCACGCGCAGCTCCACGACGTCCTGCATCTCGCAGCGCACCAGCTCGGCGAGTGCGTCCACCTCGTCGCACGGGCAGTCGAAGTCGAGCTCGTCGTGCACCTGGACGATCATCTTGGCCCTGAAGCCCTCCTCCGCCAGGCGGCGCTGCACGCGCACCATCGCAAGCTTGATGATGTCGGCCGCAGAGCCCTGCATGGGGTGGTTCATCGCGGTGCGCTCGGCGAACTGCTTGACGTTGGGCACGCGCGAGTGGATGTCGGGCACACGGCGCTTGCGGCCGAACATCGTGGCGACCCAGCCGTGCTTCCGTGCAAAGGCGACCTGCTCGTCGAGGTAGCCGCGTACGCGCGGGTAGGTGGCGTAGTAGCGGTCGATCATGTCCTGGGCCTCGGCGGCGGAGATCCGGAGCGACTGCGACAGGCCCCAGGCGGTCTGGCCGTAGACGATGCCGAAGTTGACGGCCTTGGCGCGGCTGCGCTGCTCGGGGGTCACCTGCGCAGGGTCGATGCCGAACACGCGCGCCGCGGTCTCGGCGTGGAAGTCCTCGCCGTGGGTGAAGGCGTCCACCAGGCCGGGGTCCTCCGAAAGGTGCGCGAGCAGCCGCAGCTCGATCTGCGAATAGTCGCACGCCAGGATTACGGCGCCCTCGGAGGGCACGAAGGCCGTGCGCACCATGCGGCCGAG
This sequence comes from uncultured Coriobacteriaceae bacterium, assembly GCA_964619775.1. Lineage (GTDB taxonomy): Bacteria > Actinomycetota > Coriobacteriia > Coriobacteriales > UMGS124 > CAZUFB01. The sequence continues at coordinate 5,960 of CAZUFB010000001.1, read as the reverse complement.
CTCGCTGCGCACGGGGATGTTCTGCAGGTTGGGGTCGGACGACGAAAGGCGTCCCGTGGCGGTGACCGTCTGGTTGTAGGTCGTGTGCACGCGGCCGTCGCCGTAGAGGCGTGCCTGACGGGGCAGCGTGTCGAGATAGGTCGACTTGATCTTGACGCGCTCGCGGTACTCGAGCACGTCGGCCACCACCGGCTCGGTTTGGGCGAAGCTCTCGAGCATCTTGGCGTTGGTTGAGTAGTAGCCGCGCTTGGTCTTCTTAAGGGGACGACCCGTCTCGGGGTCGTGCGTGGAAAGACCCAGCGTGTCGAAGAGCACACCCGAGAGCTGAGCCGGCGAGTCGATGTTGAACGCGCCGCCCGCCGCCCCGTAGATGCGCGCTTTGACCGCCTCGATCTGCCCGTCGAGCTCGTCTGCGAGCTCCTGGAGGCGCGGCAGGCTCACGCCCATGCCGCTGCGCTCGAGAGCGACGAGCGTCGGGACGAGCGGCATCTCGATGGAGCCCATGCACCCCGCCAAGCCGTCGTTCTCGAGCATCGCGGCGAGCAGCGGGCGCAGGGCGAGCGCGGCCGCCGCGGCGGCTACCCCGCGGCGCTCGACCGACTCGGGCTCGGGCACCGGCGGGCGACCTCCCCGTGTACGGCACCCGGCCTGTCCCCCCTCGGGATAGGCGAGCACGGGAAGCTCCCAGGGCAGGTAGGAGCGCACGAGCGCGTCGGGCGCGTAGTCGGAGCGGTTGGAGTCGAGCAGGTACGAGGCCACGGCCACGTCGAACATCGCGTCGGGGCGCAGGGCGGCGGCGTCGATGCGGGCGGGATCGGCCGAGTCGACCGGGACCAGGCGGTGCAGGTCCTCCTTCACCGCAAACGACGCCACCCGGCCGTGCGTGTAGAGCCGCGCAAGCGCCTCGAGGGCGTCGCCGCCCACAAAGCGCAGCACGCGCGCCGCGCGGTCCGAGCGCCGTCCCGCCGGGATAGGCCGCCCGTCGAAGCTCACCCCCGCCAGCGGCACCGCGCCGGCCTGAGGCTCCCCCATGTCGCAGGGGTCGGCCGCGCGCAGGGGCGACAGGCGCTCGGGGGCGTCCACGGCGAGCTCCCAGCCGGCGTCCAACGCCACCCAAGCCGTCGTGTCGAGCCCGAACAGCGTGCCCTCCGCGGCGCCGTCGTCCACGTAGACCCCCGCCCAGGAACCCTCCGCAAGTGCCCCTTCGAGCGCCTTCCAGGCGGCTTCGCCCTCGACCGGCCCGTCGGGCAGGTTGGCGCCCGCAGGGGTCTTCGCCGCACCGTCGGGCGTCCCGGCGGCGCCCGCGCGCGCCCCCACGGCAAGCACGCGGCGCTTGAGCGCGGTGAAGCCGAGCGCGTCGAAGGCCCGCTCCACCTCGGCCGGGTCGAAGTCGGGCCAGGCGGCCTCGTCGGGGTCGAACTCGACCGGCGCGTCGGTGCGGATGCGCGCCACGCGCCGCGACACGAGCGCGTCCTCCACGTGGGCGCGGATGCTCTCCCCCATCTTGCCCTTGATCTCGCCGGCATGCTCGACGACCCCGTCGAGCGAGCCGTACTGCACGATGAGCGCCGAGGCCTTTTTTGGGCCGATGCCCGGCACACCGGGGATGTTGTCGCTCGCGTCGCCCTTGAGGCCGTAGAAGTCGGGGATCTGCCCGGGACGCACGCCCCCGTAGAGCTCGGTCACCTCTTCGGGGCCGAGGACCGCCACGTCGCTGAGCCCCTTCTTGGTGGCCACGATGCGCACATGGTCGCCGGCAAGCTGGTAGGAGTCGCGGTCGCCGGTCACGAGCAGCATCTCGCAGCCCATCGCGACGCCCTGGCGCGCCATCGTGCCGAGCAGGTCGTCGCCCTCCCAGCCCTCCGCGGCGTAGACCGGCACGTTCATCGCGTCGAGCAGCTCGCGCACCATCGGGAACTGCTCGGACAGCAGGGGGTCGCGCGGCGGGCGCTGGGCCTTGTACTGTGGCAGCATGTCGATGCGCGCCTGCGGGGCGCCCTTGTCGAAGGCGACCGCCACCCCGTCGGGCCCGAACTCGTCCACAAGCTTGAGCAGCATGCTCACGAAACCGAACAGGGCGTTGGTAGGCCGGCCGTCGGGGGCGTTCATGCTCGGGGGGATCGCATGGAACGCCCGGTGCATGAGGGAATTTCCGTCGATGACGGCGTAGGTGCCCCCCCGCCGCCCGGCCGGCTCCCCGCCGGAGGCTGCGGTCTGTTCGGGTTCGGCCATGCCGCGCTCCTCTCGTGTCGTGCCTGAGACCTTTTGTCCTCGCATCGAAACAGTCCGTCCAGTATCGCACTCCCGTCCCCGTGCGACAACCGGCTACGATATGGTCACCGGTATGTGCGCAACCGGCAAGCAACCGGCAAAGCGCAAGAAACAATGGGTCGCTAAAGTGCGATGGAGCACAGCAAGGTCGACTACGGAGAACGGCGGCGCGGGTCGCCCGCACCGTCGGGAAAGAGAGTGGGCATATGGCCACAAACCCCAGCGAGATCTTCGGCACGAAGGTCTTTAGCCAGAAGGTCATGCAGGAAAAGCTCCCCAAGGACACCTACAAGGCGATGCTGCGCACCATCAAGGAAGGTGCGCCGCTCGACATCGAGGTCGCCAACGTCGTGGCCCACGCGATGAAGGAGTGGGCCATAGCCCAGGGGGCCACGCACTATACGCACTGGTTCCAGCCCCTCACCGGCATCACGAGCGAGAAGCACGACTCGTTCCTCAACCCCACCGGCACCGGCGAGGCCATCATGTCCTTCTCGGGCAAGGAGCTCGTGCAGGGCGAGCCCGACGCGTCGAGCTTCCCCTCGGGCGGCCTGCGCTCGACCTTCGAGGCGCGCGGCTACACCGCCTGGGACCCCACGAGCCCCGCGTTCATCAAGGACGACGTGCTGTGCATCCCCACGGCGTTCATCAGCTACACCGGCGAGTCGCTTGACAAGAAGACTCCGCTGCTGCGCTCCATGGCAGCCGTTTCCGAGCAGGCCCGCCGCGTCCTGCACCTGCTGGGCAAGGACGTCCCGCGCGTGGTGGCCACCGTCGGCCCCGAGCAGGAGTACTTCCTCATCAAGGAGGAGGACTACGTCAAGCGTCCCGACCTCATCCTCACGGGGCGCACCCTCTTCGGCGCCTCCCCCGCCAAGGGCCAGCAGCTCCAGGAGCACTACTTCGGCTCGATCCGCCCCACGGTGAGCCGCTTCATGAAGGAGCTCGACGAGGAGCTTTGGAAGCTCGCCATCCCCGCCAAGACCAAGCACAACGAGGTGGCGCCCACCCAGCACGAGCTTGCCCCGGTGTTCGAAGAGGCAAATATCGCCATCGACCACAACCTGCTCGTCCTCGAGCTCATGAAGATCATCGCCTCGCACCACGGCCTGGTGTGCCTGGAGCACGAGAAGCCCTTCGACGGCATCAACGGCAGCGGCAAGCACGACAACTGGTCGCTGTCCGCCGGCGACGACAACCTGCTCGACCCCACCGACACCCCCGACGAGAACCTGCAGTTCCTCATCTTCCTCACCTGCGTCATCGCCGCGGTCGACGACTACCAGGACCTGCTGCGCCTGAGCGTGGCCTCGGCGGGCAACGACCACCGTCTGGGCGCCCACGAGGCACCGCCCGCCATCATCTCGATCTTCCTGGGCGACGAGCTCAACGCCGTGGTCGAGGCCATCATCAACGGCGAGCACCACGAGCCCCACGGCCGCGAGAGCATGGGGCTGGGCGTGCCGGTGCTGCCCAACCTCTCGCGCGACAACACCGACCGCAACCGCACCTCGCCGTTCGCCTTCACCGGCAACAAGTTCGAGTTCCGCGCCGCCGGCTCGCGTCTGAACCTCTCCGACCCCAACATGGTGCTCAACACCGCCGTCGCCAAGACCCTCAAGGACTTCGCCGACGCGCTCGAGGGGTCCGACGACTTCGAGACCGACGCGATGGCCTATGTCAAGAAGTCGCTGGTCGACCACCAGCGCATCATCTTCAACGGCGACGGCTACAGCGAGGAGTGGCCCGTCGAGGCCGAGAAGCGCGGCCTGCTGAACCTGCGCACCCTGCCCGACGCCGCTCCCTGCCTCGTCGAGGAGAAGAACCTCGCGCTCTTCGAGGAGTTCGGCGTCATGAGCCGCGCCGAGACGCTCAGCCACTACGAGATCCGCCTCGAGCAGTACGCCAACCTCATCAACATCGAGGCGCTCACGATGCTCGACATGGCGCGCACCATGATCCTGCCCGCCGTGAACTCCTATGCGGCCGACACCGCGTCGAGCCTTGCCTTGAAGCAGGACCTGGGCTGCACCTGCCGTGCCGAGACCAAGCTCCTCAAGCAGCTCACCGAGGGGGCCGACGCCATCGACAAGGCCATCGACGCGCTGCAGGCGGCCGACGACGACATGACCGCGACCGCCGATGCCCAGGAGCGTGCGAACAAGTGCCGCGACTGCGTGCTGCCTGCGATGGCCGACCTGCGCTCCGCCGCCGACGCGATGGAGGTTATCTGCGGCAAGGAATACTGGCCGATGCCCACCTACAACGACATCCTGTTCTACGCGTAAGCGCCGCGCCTGCGCCGCCTCTGCGCAAGGCTGCAAAGCCCGCCGGGACCTGAAGCCCGGCGGGCTTTTTTGCAGCACCAGCCCGGCATGGCGGGCGGCCGCCCGCACAGACGCAGTCCCATTATTAAACTTCCTTAATCCCTCTGGCATAACTGTGACCTACGCGCGATGCTGAGAACGCGTAGGGTAGACTCCCCCAAGAGCAACCTTCAAAGTTTCCGCGCGAGGCGCGGAGGCGATGCGGGCAAGGGGTATGTGAGCCCGAGTGCGACGAAACGCCGCATTCTTGCGGGTTGCCCTAAGAACCGACGGCGCGCCGGCTTGCCTTTGCGGCTGCGCCCTCGCCCGGCAGACGTGCGGTCGGGCCGACAGAAAGGATGGGGTGCATCATGGCGTATGAGACGAACTGGCTGCGCAACCGCATCGCCGCGGGAACCGCGACGCTGCTCACCGGAGCCGCCTTGGCCACCGGCGGGGCGATGCTTGCACCCATAGACGCCCACGCCGACGAGACGGCCGATGCCGTCGCGACGGAAGCCGCCGAAGGGGGGGTGCTCGTCAACATCGGCGGCAGCTACAATGTGTCCTCCGCGCAGGAGCTGCTCGACAACGTCAACGAGCTGCGTGAACAGCAAGAACAGGAAGACCTTGCCTGGTCGACCGGCCTCGAAGAAGTCGCCCAGGCCTATGCGGCGGCGGCCGCCGCGGGGGTCGCCCCGAGCACCGTCGAAGGGGTCGAAGCTATCGGCGTCTTCGTCGCTTCGGGGTCGTCCCTCGCCCCCGAAGCCCTGCTCGACCAGCTGAACAGCGACGACGGCTCTTTCGTCCCGTGCCTTGCGGATGCAGGCGTGTGCGCCGTCGGCATCGCCGTGTACACGGCAGACGACGGCACCGTGTATCTGGCCGTGGCGTTCGGGTCCGACACCGAGGCCGCAGGCAACCCGCAGAGCGGCGGAAACGCATATGCGACCGTCCCGGCGAGCGCCCTTGTCGCCCAGGTCGGCCTGCCCTCGCTCGAACGCGGCGGCTCGGGTACGGCAAGCTGCAGCTTCGAGGGCTACCAACCCGTCTCGGCACCGGTCTGGTCGTCGTCCAACACCGACGTCGCCACGGTCGACCCGTCCACCGGCGCCATCGTGGCGAACGCGGTCGGCGAGACCGTCATCACGCTCTCCGTCGACGGCGTCGCCGTCGCCAGCGCAACGCTGACGGTAGCCGAGCCGAGCGCCGTGTCGGCCACCCTCGTCGAGGTGTCCACACCCGCCGGCGTCGCCCCCGAGCTGCCCGCCACGGTCGAGGTGACCTACTCCGACGGCAGCACCGCGCAGGTGCCTGTGGCCTGGGAGGAGGTCGACCCTGACGCCTACGCCCAGGCCGGCTCCTTCTTCACCGTCACGGGGA